>JAJDEM010000264.1 GCA_029259795.1 Planctomycetota bacterium | reverse complement strand
CCCGAACCCCGCGCGCTGCCTTTCCCGGCGGGCCGCGCGGGGCGCGGCGGGCGGGACCCTCGCCCTCGGGCTCACCCAGGCCGCGCGCGGCCCGGCCGTGGAAGCGATCGACATCGTCATCGCGCAGCTGCCGGCCGCCCTCGAGGGCTACCGCATCGTTCAGGTGAGTGACCTGCACGTGGGGCCGGTGCTCGGCGAGAGCTGGCTCGCGGAGATCGTCGCCATGGTCAATGGGCTGACGCCTGACCTGATCGCGATCACGGGCGATCTGGTCGACGGTCGCGTCGGCGAGATTGCGCCCTTGCTCGAGCCCCTGCGCGCCCTGCGCGCGCGGGACGGACGCTTCTTCGTCACCGGCAACCATGAGTACTACTGGGACGCCCCCGCCTGGCTCGAGGCACTGACGGAACTCGGGCTGACGGTGCTGCCCAACGCCCACGCGGTCATCGAGCGACAGGGAGCCCGCATGATCGTGGCCGGCGTCCACGACCACCGCGCGGGTGCCATCGAGGCAGCGCACGCGAGTGATCCCGCCGCAGCCCTCGCTGGCGCGCCGCCCGCAGCGGTGCGGATCCTGCTCGCGCATCAGCCGAGAACCCTGCATGCCGCCCGCGATCTGCCCTTCGACCTCCAGCTCTCGGGGCACACGCACGGGGGGCAGTTCTTTCCGGCGAACATCCTCATCCATCTCTTCCAGCCGGTCGTCGCGGGCTTGCATCGCTTCGGCGGACTGCAGGTCTACGTGAACCGCGGTACGGGGTGGTGGGGTCCTCCCATGCGGTCACCCTCCCGCGGCGAAGTGACGCTCCTACGCCTCACAAGGGGCCCCTAGGCCGCATCTGGGCCTTTCCCACGAGGGGCCGTCTTGGCTACACTGCGCGCATGACGATCTCCGTACAGTGTGCATGCGGCAAGAACTACAACACCAGCACGGCGAACGCAGGCAAGCGCTTCGCCTGCAAGGCATGCGGCAACGAAGTCGTCGTGCCCGGCGGGGCCCAGGACGATGTCGCAGCCACCATTGCCTGGGTGCAGGAGCAGCGAGATGCGGGCCACACACGCGGCGCGCTGCGGCAGCAGCTGGTGACGCACGGCTACTCGGAGGACGAGGCGCATGAGCTCGTCGATACAGCCCTGGGCACGCCCGACCAGATCGCGGCGCGGCGGGGTGCCTCCCGGCGCGCCCGCAGCGGGGCCATGGAGACGGACAGCGGCGGCGACGGCGCGGGCTGGCTGATCTGGATCGGCATCCTCCTGCTCATCAACCTGCTCAGCTGGATCTTCGACTGGCCGTTCTGGGTCTATTGACATGCTGAGTCCCACCCACGAGCGGCGACTCGATCGACTGTGGGCCCTCTCCTTTGCGGGCTGGGCCCTGGCCGGGCTGATCGCGGCGCCCGCCCACGCCCTGCCCATCGCGGTGGCGGTGGCCGCCCTGCACGGCGCGGCAGCCAGCTTGTTCGCACGCCGCCACCCCGCGCGCCGCCACGCCGCGCGGGGTGAGATCGCGCGCAGCGTGCCGTCGTTCGTGGTGGCGCTCGTCGCCGGCGCGCTGGCCCCAGCCCCTGGCACGTGGGCACCGGCGGTCGGCGCGCTCTTCCTGCTGGGTGCCGGCCTCGCGCTCGTCTCCCTGGCCCGCCTCGGCCGAAGCTTCGCGGTCCTGCCCGCGCTCCGCGACGTTGTGACCGGCGGCCCCTACGCCGTCGTGCGCCACCCGGCCTACCTCGGCGAGCTGCTCATGCTGGCCGCCTGCGCCTTCGCGCTGGACCTCCTCCCCGGAACCCTGCTGATGGTGGCGGTCCTCGCGAGCTTCGCGCTGCGCATCGGCGCCGAGGAGCGCATCCTGCTCGCGAGCGAGCGCTACCGGGGCTACCGCGCCCGTGTTCCGTACCGGCTCCTGCCTGGCGTCTGGTAAGTCCGGGGCATGCCGCTCGAGGACGTAACGCCCCAGCCCACCGAGGAGAGAATCGGCAGCCTCGTGCTGCCGGAATCCACGAAACGCCTGATCGCCGACTGCGAGGAGCGCTACGCCGAGTTCAACGAGCGCAGTCGGGACGAGCCCGTCGTCGCCTTCGTGCAGAGCGACCTCAGCACGATCTACCGAGGACTCGCCTGGACGCTGCAGAAGGGCCTCACCACGGGCAACGCGCTGCTCGAGTGGGGCAGCGGCGTGGGGGCCGTCGCGCTGTTGGGCTGCCAGCTTGGCTACGCCGCCACCGGCATCGAGGTCGACGCCAGCCTGGTCGAGGATGCGCGCGACCTGGCCACGATCCACGAGTTGGACGTCGAGTTCGCCTGCGGCAGCTTCATCCCCGACGACGCCGACGTCCTGCCGCAGGACATGGACGAGTTCGCCTGGCTCGACACCGACACGCTCTCGGCCTACGACGAGCTCGGCGTAGACATCGACGACTTCGACCTGGTGTTCGCCTACCCCTGGCCCGGCGAGCAGGAGCTGCTCTACGAGCTGTTCGAGACCTACGCCTCCCGCGGCGCCTGCCTGCTCACCAACCACGGGGTCGAAGGACTGCGTCTGCACCGCAAGATCTGAGTACCCTGCCGGGCATGCGCATCGATCTCATCATCTTCGACTGCGACGGCGTCCTGGTGGACAGTGAGACCATCACCTCCCAGACGATCGCCGACAGCCTCGCGGACGAAGGCCTGCAGTGGACCCTCGCCGACGTCGTGAAAGGCTTTCGCGGCGGCTCCCTGGCGGGCGTCATGGCGGCGGCCGAACGCGAGCTGGGCGCGCGGCTGCCCGAGGACTACGTCGCCCGGTTCCGCAAGCTCCTGTTCGAGCGACTCGCGCGCGATGTCGAGGCCGTGCCCGGCATCCGCGAGGCCCTGGACGGCATCGACGCCCTCGGCCTCCCCTACTGCGTCGCCAGCAACGGTCCCCGCAAGAAGATGGAGACGACGCTCGGCACCACGGCGTTGCTTGGGCGCTTCGACGGACGGATCTTCACGGCCTACGAAGTCGGCCTCTACAAGCCCGACCCCGGCTTGTTCCTGCATGCCGCGGCGTCCCTCGGGGCGCTCCCCGAGCACTGCGTCGTCATCGAGGACAGCGAGAGTGGCCTGGCTGCGGCTGCGGCAGCCGGCATGCGCGCCGTCGGCTACACAGGCCACGGGATCCCCATGGCCACCGGTGCGGCGCACGATCTCGAGTCCATGACGGCGCTCCCCGCGCTGCTTCAGCGGATGGCCGAGGCTTGAGCGTGGGCCGACTCGCACCCCTCGCCGTCGCATTCGTGCTCGTGCTGGGTGCTGCGCGCCCGGCCTCGGCCGCCGAGTCCTACGCCAGCGCCAACGCGGCCCTGCAGACCGAACTGGCGGCCGAGCTCGAAGCCCTCGGCGCCTGGTGCGTGAAGCGCCAACTCTTCCTCGCGCGCAATGCGTGCGCCGAGACGATCCTCACGTTCGACCCCGATCACGCCAAGGCGCGCATGTGGCTGCGCTACAAGCGAGCCAAAGACGGCTCCTGGACCCGCAAGTCACCGTTCAAGCCGCCCGTGAACCGCAAGCCCCAGAGCCTCCCGGAGTACGCAACGCGCCGTGCGGCGATCTTGAACGCCATCCGCCCCAAGGTGCTCGCAGCGATTCGGAATGCCTCGCCCGCACTCGACTTCCAGGCCCGCGCAGAGGCGGTGGCCACATGGCGCCCTCTGCTCGGCGACGATCCGGACCTGCTCTCCCTTGCCGGCCTTGAGTTGCATGAGGGCGTCTGGCGCTCGGCCGACACCGTGCGCTCGCTGCGCCGGCAACAGGGCATGCGTGAGGCGGCCAAGGCCGCGCTCGCGGCGCGCCCGAAGATCGTGAAGCGGGCAACGCCCGCGGCGGCGCGCGCGCTCGAGTTGCCCTGGGCCGAGGGCCGCGGGACGCAACGGGTCAGCGCGTTCGGCACGGCCTCCCCGGCGCAGCTCGAGGCGGTCATCCGGCTCGTTCATGCGACTGAGGCCCAGATGGGCGCACAGTTTGGTGGAACGTTCAAGACCCGTGACTACTTCACGCTCTACATCCTGCGCGGCCGCTCGCACTACACAACGATGATCGATCAGCACCCCGATGTGCGTGGTGACCGCAAGCTGCTCCGTGGCTTGAGTGGCGCCTATGTCGGGCACGGCAAGTTCATCGACTTGATGAAGACGCAGCAGGGCACGCTCGACTCATGCATCTCGGTCGCGACGGCACACCTGCTTGCCGAGCGCTTCGCCGAAGGGCGCAGCGAGTGGATGACTGGCTGGATCGCGGACGGCTTTGCGCTCTACAACATGACCTGGCTGACCGGCACGCACCTCTCCTTCACGGTGGACTTCGGGCGCTACGGGCAGGACCCCCTCTTCAAGAGCCTGTTCAGCAGCGCGACGGACTGGATGGCCGAGGCGCGCAAGCTCATGCTCTCGCGCGACCCCGCCACGCTGCGCCTCGTCCTGGGCCGCAAGACGGGCCACCTCGGACCGCGTGACTTCCTGGCCGGCTACGCCTTCGTCGCCTGGCTCCACGAAGCCCGTGCGCCGGCCGAGGTCAACGCGCTCCTGCGCTTGATCGCGGAAGGCAAGGACATCGACAAGGCGTTCGCCGGCTCCCTGAAGATGACCGTCGAGGACGCGGAGGCACGCCTCAAGCGGTGGCTCCGCGAGTCTGCGAGCAAGTAGACACACGCGTCTGCGAGCAAGTAGACACACGCGTCTGCGAGCAAGTAGACACACGAGTCTGCGAGCAAGTAGACACACGCGTCTGCGAGCAAGTAGACACACGAGTCTGCGAGCAAGTAGACACACGCGTCTGCGAGCACGCAGCCGACCGCGTTACGGCTACGCGTCGCCCGTCGGGACGACGCTCGCCTTCTCGATCATCAGCATGACGACCTGCTCCGGTGCGCGCGTCCGGTGGACGACGCCTCGCGGCACCGTGTAGCCCTGGTGGACGTCAAGTGTCACGCTCTCCCGCTCCTCGACATCGATATGCAGCTGGCCCTGCAGCACGAAAAAGAACTCATCCTCTTCGTCATGCTTATGCCAGTGGAACTCGCCGTGGATGATGCCAAGGCGCACGACGCAGTCGTTCACCTCGCACAGCGTCTGGTTCCACCAGGGCTCGGTGCACTCGGCTACGAGCTTGGGTACGTCGATCAGGGACAGCGCCTCGAAGAGGACGTCCATGTGCATGTCGTAGTTCGGGCTTTCGCTCATGGGCGCCATGCTACGAGCTTCGCCGCCCGGCGTCTTGCGTCACTTCTGGATGAGGCAGAGCGACCGGCTCACGCGTCGCGCTGCCGGACGAACTCGCCCCACTCCTTGAGCGAGTCACTGCTCGACCAGGCCTTGTCGAAGCCGATGCCGTCGACGAGCTCGATCCCGAACGCCTCGCAGGCCTGCTCCTCGATGGGCGGCATGGTGGAGCCCTTCTGGCGGTCACCCCCCTTGGTGAAGTAGCGCGGGCGAATCGCGCGCAGCGCCGGCGCGACGGTCATGTCGCCCTCGATCTCGAAGGACACGACGTAGTCCACCCCGCGCAAGCCGGACACGATCTTGCAGCGCGTCTCGAGGGACTGGAACGCGCGCCCCTTCTTGGCTCGCAGGAAGGCATCGCCGTTCACGACAACGACCATGGTGTCGCCGAGGGCCTGAGACTCCACGATGCACGAGATGTGCCCCGGGTGAATGGGGTCGTAGCCGCCGGACGTACAGACGATGACGCCGAGGTCCTGCTCGTCACGGAGGGCCGCGAAGGCCTCCAGGGTCAGGATCGGGGCGTAGTTGCTGGGGTTGACCATCGAGGCATCATCTCACAGGCAGGAACGCGTCCTGTGTAAGGACGTAGCCCTTGGACTTGTACATCCATGTCGCCTCCGGTCCAGCCATCTGCGAGACCAACATCAGGACCGCCGCGACCGAGACGTCCTTCAGATCGACCTCGCCGCAGCTCGCGGGGCCCTGCGTCGTGTCGCCCTCCGGTCATCGGGCGGCCGCGCCCCTCCAGGCGGGCAGACGCTACGTGCCGGCCTGGAGTCGGGCGCCGAGCCACGCGCGGGCGACGTACCAGTCGCCGCGGATCGAGGCTTCCGAGAGGTCCAGCGCTTGCGCGACCTCCGCGACGCTCATGCCGGCGAAGTAGCGCAGCTCGACGATCAACGCCTTGCGCTCATCGAGGTCCGCGAGCGCAGCGAGGGCCTCGTCGAGCGCGAGCAGGTCGAGGGCGTTCTCGCCATCCGCGCCGACGTCGGCCAAGGTCACCTGCTCCCAGCCACCGCCGCGCTTTGCGGCGCCGCGGCGTCGGGCGTGGTCGACGAGGATCCTGCGCATGGCCCGAGCGGCCAACGCCAAGAAGTGCGAGCGGTCCTTGAGCTGTACACGGCTCGAGTCGATGAGCCGCGCGTACGCCTCGTTGGCCAAGGCGGTCGGCTGGAGCGTGTGCGATGCCCGCTCGCTCTGCATGATCTTGTGCGCGAGGCGGCGGACCTCCTCGTAAACGAGCGGGTCGAGGCGCGGATCCTCCGAGGCACCCCGCCCGCGCATGGCGAGGAGTAGGTCTGTGGCTTCCTGCTGGCGTTCCGCGTCCATCGGCGCCCAGCATACGAGCCTGGGCCCGCAACGTCTCCGGCCTACACCTCCCGCTGGCTTCGGATGGCCGCAGCGAAGGCCTGGGCACTGGGGAAGCGCGCCTCGCGCTTGGCCTCCAGGGCGCGCGCGAAGATGCGACTGAGACCCTCGCCTAGGCGGGCGTCACGGGCGCTGAGCGGCTTGGCCGGCTCGCCCGTGAGTACGGCGTAGGCCTCCGGCACCGTCATGTCGCGCAGATCATGCGGCGGCTCGCCGACCAGCAACTGGTAGCCCACAGCAGCAATCGAGTAGACGTCTGCGCGCACGTCCACCGGCTCGCGCCCCGCGCGCGCCTGCTCGGGGCTCACGTAGGCGAGCGTGCCGAGGAACTGGCCACTGAGACTGATCGAGCTCGCCACGGCCGACTTGCCGCCAAACGTGCGCGCGATCCCGAAGTCGACCAGCCGTGGGGTGCCCCGCTTCTCGACCAGGATGTTCGAGGGCTTGATGTCGCGATGAATGATGCCGGTGTCATGCGCGGACTGCAGCGCATCGCACACGGCCGCCACCAGCTCGAGGCGCTCCCCGATCGACGGGTCGGCCTGGCGCACGTGCTCCGTAATGGGAACGCCGTCGACGAACTCCATCACGATGTAGGGCGCGTTGCCGGTGGGCGTCTCCGCGCGACCCATTCCGAGGATCTTCGCGATGCCGGGGTGGTCGAGTCTCGAGAGCAGCTCGCCCTCCTTTTCAAAGCGGCGAATCGCCCGCGGCGTCCGGAAGACGCTCCGGATGATCTTCAAGGCAACGCGGCGCCGCGGGGAAGCCTGCAGCGCCTCGTAGACCGTCCCCATGCCGCCCGTAGCCACATGGCGAACGATGTGAAACGGCCCCACCGTCTCGGGCGTGGGCTCGTAGAGGGTGTCGCCCATCCGGCGCGTCTCCGCGCGGACCGCGGCTCCGGCCCGCGCGTCCAGGCCGTCACTGGTCGTCGGGTCGTCGTCACCGTGGAAGGCCAACATGGCGAGGACCTCGCGCAGGACTGCCGGGTCGTCCGCCGCGTGCTCGCGAGCCAAGGCCTCGCGTACCGCGGGATCGGCACTGGCACCCAAAGCCTCGCCAAACAACGCGGCGACCCGCTGGAACTGCTCGGCGCTCAGGGCAGGCGGGGCTTCGTCGGCCATGCGATTCCGGGTTCCTTGTCCTGCGAGCCATGCCTACGGAACCATGCGCAGTCCACAGCCCAGCTATCAGAGTTGGCTACGCGGATGTCTCCACGACAAGCACATCGGAGGGCCGCACGGTCCCACCCTCGACAATGCGCCCCCACACGCCGCCGCGGCCCGCGGGCCTCAGCGCTTCCTTGAGGCCCTCCGCGGCGGCGTCCATGACACTGCAAGGGCAGGTCTCGCCCAGTACCTCGATGCGCGCGTCGCCAAGCCTGACGCTCGAGCCGATCAGGGGCAACGCGCCCCCTCCGCTGAGCAGCACGTTGGCCCGTCGTGCACTGGGGTCGAGCTCGACGCCCGCCTGCGCCGTCGCGGCCTGCCAATCGTCGGCAAACACGAGTGTGACCTGGCGCTTGCCGCCAAGCGTGTGGTCGCCCACGACGCCCTGCCCTGCTTCAAGAACGAGCGCCTCCTGGGCTTCGAGGGCCCCGCCCTTGGTGGGGCGGGTCCAGACGCGCTCGACGGTGTGCTGGGTATCCATGGCGACAGGCTAGCCGAGGGGCGGGCGCGGACGCGATGGCATCCACACGAGGAACCCCGTCACGCCCAGGGCAATGGCGACCAAGAGCCCGCGCAGCCACAAGGCGTCGACGGCGAACACGATCGTGGCTCCAATCGAGACCCAAGTGAATGCGATCGCGTAGATCTTCGTGGGCACGGGGATGTGCCGCGCGCCGGGCTCGGACTCGAGCATCGGCCCGAAGAGCCGGCTCCCGGCCAGCCGCCGATGCATCGCCGGCCAGGCCCCGGCGAAGCACCCAGCCGCAAGGAGGATGAACGGCGTCGTCGGCAGCAGGGGGAGCACCACACCGAGCAGGCCGAGCACGAGCGCGACACAGCCGGTCGCAAGCAGGAACAGCCGCCGCAGACCACGCGGTCGCCCCGGGGGCGGGCGGGGCGGCGGGTCGGTCAAGGCGGCCATGCCCCTGGGCGTACACGGACCCCGGAGGCCACGGCCCTCTTTTTGCCGGAATCCCATGCGAGAAAAATCTGATACCGCGCGCGCGGTCTGCGCATTCCCCCCTGAGTCGCACGGCGTAGTGGAATGAAGCCGGGCGGCTCGTAACCCTCGATCGAACAACCCCCGGTCAGCCTGTTTCGCCAACAGGCGACCTGACAGTCACCGCCCCGGCCCCCTGGCTTCCACGCCTCCCCCCACCGGTACGTTTCACCGGGGCGGTGCTGTCACTTCTCCAGTGGAAACGGCCCCCGATCCCCCGTGGGGCGTTCCGCGCTCCCGCGCGGACTGGATGCACCGCCGCGGTGAGACCGCGCGGCACAGCAAGGGGAAAGGTGCCCTCTCCCCTTTTCCCATCTCGCCGAGCCGAGGCGCATCTTCGGCCGGGTTGATAGCCTGCGGCCATGACGCTCCTCTCGATGCTCGCTCCTTCCCGCCGCTTCCGCTGGTGCTTCGCCGCCGCCGCACTCCTCGGGTTGCTCCTCGCCGCCCCGGGGCACGCCGAAGACGAGCCGGACGACGAGCCGCCTACGCCCGACGAGAAGGGTCTGGATCGCGGTGACATCGGGGGACTGGCGTTCCGCTCCATCGGGCCGGCTCTGATGGCCGGTCGCGTCGGAGACATCGCCGTCGTGCCCGAGAAGCCCAGCACCTGGTATGTCGCGGCCTGCTCCGGCGGCGTCTGGAAGACCGCGAATGCGGGTACGACCTGGAAGCCCATCTTCGACGGCCAAGGCTCCTACTCCATCGGCTGCGTGACCCTCGACCCCTCCAACAGCAACACGGTCTGGGTCGGCACCGGGGAGAACAACGCGCAGCGCAGCGTCTCGTTTGGCGACGGCGTCTATCGCTCCGACGACGGCGGCGCGAGCTGGAAGAACACCGGACTGAAGGCCAGCGAACACATCGGCATGATCAAGGTCGACCCGCGGAACTCCCAGGTGGTCTACGTGGCGGCCCAGGGTCCGCTGTGGGCTGCGGGCGGCGACCGTGGGCTCTACAAGACGACGGACGGCGGCGCGACATGGAAGCGCGTCCTGCATGTCAGCGACGACACCGGGGTGAACGAAGTGCACTTCGACCCGCGCAATCCCGATGTGCTCTACGCGTCGTCCTGGCAGCGACGTCGGCATGTCTGGACGCTCATCGACGGTGGCCCCGAGTCGACGATCTACAAGTCCACAGACGCCGGTATGACATGGCAGAAGATCGAGAAGGGCCTCCCGGGCGTCGACAAGGGCCGCATCGGCCTCGGCGTCTCTCCGGTGAACCCCGACATCGTCTACGCCATCGTGGAGGCTGCGCAGGGCAAGAGCGCGTTCTACCGCTCCACGGATCGCGGCGCCTCCTGGCACAAGCGCGGCTCCTACAAGCCCTCCGGTGCGCAGTACTACAACGAGATCGTCTGTGACCCGGTGAATGCGGATCGTGTCTATGCGCTGCACACCATCCTGCGCGTCACGAACGACGGCGGCTCGACGTTCACGGCCATGCCTCGCAAGAACCGCCACGTGGACGATCATGCCCTCTGGATCGACCCCAAGGACAACACGCACCTCGTGGTCGGCTGCGACGGCGGCGTGTACGACACCCACGACCTCGGCAAGAACTGGCACTTCAAGGCCAACCAGCCGATCACGCAGATCAATCGGGTCAGTGTCGACGAGTCGCAGCCGTTTTACTTCGTGTACGGCGGCACCCAGGACAACAACTCCCAAGGCGGCCCGTCACGCACCACCGACAAGGTGGGCATCACGAACGCCGACTGGTTCATCACGGTGGGCGGGGATGGGTACGAGACCCGCGTCGACCCGGAGGATCCGAACACGGTCTACTCCCAGTGGCAGTACGGCGGGCTGGTGCGCCACGACCGGCGCAGCGGCGAGCGGGTCGACATCAAGCCCAGGGCAGCGCCCGACGACGACCCGCTGCGCTGGAACTGGGACAGCCCGCTGATCCTCAGCGCCCACAGCCCGCAGCGGCTCTACTTCGCGGCCAACCGGCTGTTTCAGACCGACGACCGGGGCGAGAGCTGGACGGCCATCAGCGGCGATCTGACACGCCAGATCGATCGCAACCAGCTCAAGGTCATGGGCCGCATCCAAAGCCCGGACGCAGTCGCCAAGGACGACTCGACGAGCTTCTACGGCACCATCGTGTCGCTTGATGAGTCCCCGCTGGACGCGTCCCTGCTCTACGTCGGCACGGACGACGGGCTCGTCCAGGTGACGGAGAACGGCGGCGCAGCCTGGCGCACCATCGAGACCTTCCCCGACATCCCGGCCAACACATTCGTGAGCTGCCTCACCGCATCGCCGACCGAGAAGGACACCGTCTACGCGGCGTTTGACAACCACAAGCAGGGAGACTTCAAGCCCTACCTGCTCATGAGCAAGGACCGCGGCACCACGTGGACGTCGATCGCCAGTGACCTGCCCGAGCGCAACGTCGTCTACTCGATCCTCCAGGACCATGGGCGGCCGGACCTGCTCTTTGCCGGTACCGAGTTCGGGGTCTACACGAGCATCGATCGCGGCGCGCACTGGGTGCGCCTCAAGAACGGCCTCCCGACCATCGCCGTGCGGGACATGGTGATCCAGAAGCGCGAGAACGACCTCGTACTCGGGACGTTCGGTCGGGGCTTCTACATCCTGGACGACTACACGCCGCTACGTCACATCACCGAGGAGAACCTGCAGTCGCCTGCTGTCGTGTATCCGGTGAAGCCCGCGCTGCGCTACGTCGAGCGGAGTCGGCTCGGCGGAGGCAACGGCCTCGGCTTTCAAGGGGCTGGCCACTACCGGGCCCCCAACCCGGCGTTTGGTGCGGTGTTCAGCTACCGGCTGAGCGAGAAGCTGCTCTCACGCAAGGAGGCGCGTCGCAAACAGGAGAAGGCGCTCCGCAAGAAGGGCGAGGAGATCCCCTACCCGAGTCTCGAAGCGCTGCGCGCGGAGGCCGAGGAGCGCGATCCTCAAGTGCTGTTGGTCGTTCGCGATGACAGTGGGGCCGTCGTCGCGCGCGTCGGCGGCCCTCGCGGCAGGGGGCTGCACCGGGTCTCCTGGAACCTGCGCTACCCAGGCATCCGCCCCGTCACCGTGCAGGGCAGCGGAGCGCCGGCGAAGTCAAACGGCCCCCTGGCCCTGCCGGGCACGTACACCGTCGAGCTCGTGGCCGTCGCCGACGGCGTGCCGTCGCGCCTGCATGCGCCGGTGCCCTTCGACGTCCTACCGCTTGACCACGCGACCTTTGCTGCCAAGGACAAGCCGGCGGCGCTCGAGTTCCAGCGGCGGGCCGCACGCTTGGAGCGGGCGGTGCTCGCCTCCGGGCGGGTGCTTGGGGAGTGGCGTACCGGTCTTGACCACCTCCGCCAGGCCGTACTGGACACGGGCGCGGCCGATCTCGCCGACTTGAAGCATGTGGCGGCCGCGCGGGAGCAGCTGCGCAGCCTGCAGACGCGCCTGGGCGGCGACGCGACGCGCCGAGCCCAAGATCGGCCGAGCCTGCCGGGCATCCGGCAGCGGATCCATGGGGTGACGAGCAACCTGGGATCCGTCACCTCAGCACCCACCCCGAGCCAGATCGCCGAGGTCGAACGGACGGAGGCGCTGTTTACCGCGCTGCACGCCGACCTGCTGGCCTTTGCGGCGGGTCCCTACGCCGAGCTGAGGCGCCGCCAGGAAGCCGCGGGCGCCCCGTGGATCCCCGCGCAGCTGCCACGCTGGGAGCCGAAGTAGCGTTCGCCGGGCCGCCAATTCGACAAATTCCTGATGATCGTCCGCTCGGCCACGCAAGGGGTGTGGAGGTGGCCGCTGCAGGAGAACGAGGACCAGGCGCTTGATCTCGGCCGGGCCCTGCGTGCCGCTGCGAGTCCCGAGGTCATCAAGACCCTCCGCTACCGCGCCACCCACGGGCCGACGGCCCTTGCCCGCCGGGCGGCACTCCTCGCCCTCGAGGGGCGCGAACCCGACCTCTGGTGGGAGCCCGTGACGCGGGCGTTCCACGACGACCTCGATCCCACCGTCCGCCAAGCGGCGGCGGACTTCCTGGCTCGAGCGCTGGCCGATGAGCGCTACGTCGCCATCCACCCGACCCTGCGCATGACGCTCGTGCAGGGGCTCACGAACCTGCCGTAGCGGTGCGCACGCGGGGGCGTGCTATACCGCCCCCACGATGTCGGTCATCAAGCTCTGCATGGGTCTCGCCTGGCTGCTCGGCTGGATACTGCTCTTCCGGATTCCCCGCCTCCCACGCGAACTCCCGAAAGCGAACGACGACGCCACCTCGGGCGATCCGGTCACCATCATCATCCCGGCGCGCAACGAGGCGAGCTCACTGCCAAACATACTCGGTGACCTCGAGGCGCAGCGCCCCGAGGGCTGTCGCGTCATCGTGGTCGATGACGGCTCGGAGGACGAAACCGCCGCGATCGCCCGGAGCTTCGAGTTCGTCGAGGTCATCGCGGCGTCGGCGCTCCGCGACGGCTGGCTCGGCAAGACCTGGGCTTGCCACACCGGCGCCGCCGCCGTGGACGGCGGCACGCTGGTGTTCCTCGACGCGGACGTGCGCGTGGCCGCAGATGCCGTCGCGCGGGCCGTTGCGGAGCGGAACCGGCAGGGCGGCCTCCTCACCATCTGGCCATACCACCGCATCGAGCGCCCCTACGAGAACCTGAGCTGGCTCTTCAACATCGTCTCGCTCATGGCGACGGGCGCAGGCAGCCTCCTGCCCCCCAAGAGGCCGCAGGCCGGCTTTGGGCCGTTCATGGTCACGACGAAGGCGGATTACCTTTCCGTAGGAGGCCATGCGGCCGTCAAGAGCAGCGTGATCGAGGACTTTGCCCTCACCAGCCTCTACTCGGCGGGCGGCCATCGGGTGACGAACCTCGGCGGCGGCTCGGATGTCTCGTTCCGGATGTACCCCGACGGCTTCCGGTCGCTGCTCGAAGGCTGGACGAAGAACTACGGCACCGGTGCCTGGGCGCTGCCCTTCCTGCGCCTGGCTGCCATTACGGTCTACCTGACCTTCAGCGTCGGCGTATGGCGCTGGGGCGGCGGCGTCGAGATCAGCTGGACCTGCCGGGTCTTCTGCGCCCTGTACGCCATCCAGCTCGGTGTGATGGCCCGGCTGGTGGGCAACTTCAGCATCCTGAACGCGCTGCTCTACCCGCTGCACGTGCTGTGGTTCGTCACGCTGCTACTGCGCTCCCTCTGGTTCACGCACGTGCTCAAGCGCGTCACCTGGCGCGGGCGGCAGGTGCCGACGGGCTGACGACCGACGGGCTTGGCAGGCGCTCCGCGGACGGGGCGGCCTTTTGATGCGAGAGCATCCAGGCATAGACATCTTCGCGGCGATACGTCTCGCTCCAGATCCAGTGCATCGCGCCGGGAATGGACGTCCAGCGGGTCTCCCCGCCCGCGGCGCGGTGCGCCCTCGCTGCCTGCTTGTGCAGCGGAGGCGGGACGAAAAGGTCGAGCGAGCCGTGAAACGCCCAGACGGGCACCTTGGAGGCCTGCTGCATGCCGCCCGTGCCGCTCCAGCCGCACACCGGCACGGCAGCAGCGATCCGATCGGGATAGGCCTTGATCACATCCCAGACGGCTGCGCCGCCAAAGCTCACGCCCGAGAGGTACACGCGGGTTGGGTCGACGTCGTAGCGGGCGATCGCGTCGTCGATCAGGGCGATCAGCATCCGCGGCGACCAGCGCTCGAGGAACGTCGGCGTCATGGGCGTGATGACCACCATGGGGAAGTCCCGGCCCCGCTCGATCTCCTCGGGCGGGTCGCCGTCCGCCAGGCGGTGGACGTCATCCCCAAAGGACACAAAGCCCGGTAGATAGAGCAGGAGCGGCCATTTCCTGACCGGGGCGGCCTGCGCCCCGTGGGCCGGGGGGCGATAGAGCAGGTAGTGGAAGGTCCGCGCCCCGCGCGTCCCCGGTCGGTGCGTGAACGCCTCGGCGCTTTGGCGCACGATGTTCGAGCGGCACCCAACCAGACCCAGGAGCAGGGAAGCCAGCACGAGGCCCAACACCGCAAGTCGCACGTGATCAACCTCCCCCCGGGGAAGGGCAGGATACCGGGGCCTGGGGTCGGGCGACATGGCCGCGGCGCCGAGGGCAGCCCGGGGTTTTCGGCGGCGTGACTTTTCGTGGGTCCCCCGCCAGCCTCCGGCACCATGCGCACACCCGGAGGTCTCCATGTCCACGAGCGCGAGAGAGCGCAAGGCCGATCTGATCAACCAGATCGTCGAGCGCGTCCGTGAACGACCCGCCCAAGAGCGAACCGACTCGATCGAGCCGTTCGTGCGGCACTTCTACGCACACGTGTCGCCCGGCGACCTGGTTCAGCGCAGCACCGATGACCTCTGCGGCGGCGTCCTTGCGATGTGGCGCCTCGCGGCGACGCGCACCGTCGGTACGCCGGCCGTCAAGGTCTACGCACCGCACGCCGAGGAGGACGGCTGGGCGTCGAGCCATACGATCATCGAGATCGTCACGGATGACATGCCCTTCCTGCTGGAGTCAGTCGCCGCCTGGCTCAACCGTCACGACGCCCCGGTGCGGCTGATCATCCACCCGATCTTCGATGTGAAGCGGGACGCCGCAGGCAACCTCCTCGAGGTCGACATGCCTGGAACGATGGAGGATGGGACCGGCCGCGAGTCGTTCATGCACATCGCCGTCGCCGAGCAGCCGGCCGACCGCCTCGCGCCGCTCACCGCCGAGCTCAAGCAGGTTCTCGCGGAGGTGCGAACAGCCGTCTCCGACTTCGCTCCGATGGCGTCACGCTGCGAGGAGGTCGCTGCAGAGCTAGCCGAGCGACAGCCCAAACAAGGCGAAGCCGTGGCGTTCCTGCGCTGGCTCCTCCAAGACCACTTCACGTTCCTCGGCTACCGCACGTACGAGTTTGACGGTGCCGAAGCCCGCGTCTTGCCCGGCAGCGGGCTCGGCATCTTGCGCGATGCCATCGCATCCGTGTTCGATGGGCTCTTCTCGGGAGACCGTCACCCGGCTGAGCTGGCACAAGGCAGCGCGATCCGCATTACGAAGACCAACCGCGACTCCACGGTTCACCGCCCGGTGCCGATGGACGCGATCGGTGTCAAGCGCCACGGCCCCAACGGCGAGGTCACGGGCGAGTTCCTCTTCATCGGACTCTTCACCTCGCGCGCCTACGGCCTCAGCCCGGCCGAAATCCCGATCATCCGCACCAAGGTCGAGACCGTCCTCTCCGCGACGGACTTCCACCGCGAGAGCTACAACTACAAGACCCTCACGCACATCCTCGACACCTACCCGCGCGACGAGCTCTATCAGATCGGCCCCGATCACCTCCGAGAGATCGCCCTCGGCATCCTGAGCCTCCACGAGCGGCCGACCATCGCGTTCTTTCCGCGGGTGGATCCGCTGCAGCGCTACATCAGCTGCCTGATCTTCGTGCCGCGCGATCACTACGACACCGAGCTGCGTCTGCGCTTCCAGGAAATCCTCGAAGAAGCCTTCGACGGACGGATCACCAACTACTACACACGCATGACCACGGAGGCGCACGCACGCCTGCATGTGCTTGTCGAGACCACCCCCGGCGCCATTCCTGCCTGGGACGCCGACGAGATCAGCGCGCGCCTGCTCGAGACCAGCCGCCCCTGGAAAGACCACCTCAGCGAAGCCCTCGTCGACGCCCACGGCGAGAACGCCGGGCTACGGATCTACGAGCGCTTCGGCTCGGCCTTCCCGTCGAGCTACCGGGACACCTACAGCCCCGCCATCGCCGTCAAGGACATCACCTCGCTCGAGAGCGCCATCAGCGCCGACGCCTTTACGATGAACCTCTACCGGGCAGGCGATGCCGCTCCCCACGAGGTGAACTTCAAGCTCTACTCGTGCGGCGCCGCCGCCCCGCTCTCGGACGTGCTTCCCGTACTGGAGAACATGGGTCTGCGGGTCATGCGCGAGGTGCCCTACCGCATCCGCGCCCGGGGCGTAGAGAGCCTGGTCTGGATCCGCGACTTCGACCTCGTTTCCCACGACAACTCCGCCATCGACCTCAAGTCGATTCGGGAGGGCTTCCACGAGTCGTTCTCGCGCGTCTGGAGCGGCCAGCAGGAGAACGACGGCTTCAATCAGCTCGTCATGCGCGCTGGCCTGCGCCCGCGGGACGTCACCATCCTCCGCGCGTACTGCAAGTACCTCCGCCAGGCCCCCATCGCCTTCTCGCAGGTCTACATGGAGCGCGTGCTCGCCAGTCACCCGGGCGTTGCCCGCAACCTCATCGCCCTCTTCCACACCCGGTTCTATCCGGCGTTCGACGGAGACCGGGACGCAGAGGCTGCGACGCTCGTCGGCGCGATTGAACGCACACTCGAAGGCGTCACGAGCCTGGACGAAGACCGCATCCTCCGAGCCTTCCTCACCGCGATCGAAGCCACGGCCCGCACCAACCACTTCCAGCTCGACGGGTACGGCCAGCCCAAGGCCTACCTCTCGTTCAAGATCGAGTCGCACAAGATCCCGGATCTGCCGAAGCCGCGCCCGCTCTGGGAGATCTTCGTCTACTCCGTGCGCATGGAGGGAATCCACCTCCGGGGCGGCCGCGTCGCGCGCGGTGGGCTGCGCTGGTCGGATCGCCCGGAGGACTTCCGAACGGAGGTCCTCGGCCTCATGAAGGCCCAGATGGTGAAGAACGCCGTCATCGTGCCGGTCGGCTCCAAGGGCGGCTTCGTCGTCAAGCGCCCGCCCGCGGACCGCGCCGAGCTCTGGGACGAAGTCGTCGCCTGCTACAGCATGTTGATCTGCGGACTCCTCGACCTCACCGACAACATCGATGGCCAGGAGGTCATTCCCCCGCAGTCGGTTGTACGGCGCGACGAGGACGACCCCTACCTGGTCGTTGCCGCCGACAAGGGCACCGCGACGTTCTCCGACACAGCCAACGGCATCGCCCGCGAGTACGGATTCTGGCTCGACGACGCGTTCGCTTCCGGCGGCTCGGTCGGCTACGACCACAAGAAGATGGGGATTACAGCCCGCGGCGCGTGGGAGTCCGTCAAGCGGCATTTCCGCGAGCTCGGCAAGAACATCCAGGAAGAGACCTTCACCGTCGTTGGTGTAGGCGACATGTCCGGCGACGTGTTCGGCAATGGGATGTTGCTCTCGAAGCACACGCTGCTGCTCGCCGCCTTCAACCACCTGCACATCTTCATCGACCCGACGCCGGATGCCGCCGTGAGCTTCGCGGAGCGCCAGCGGCTTTTCGACCTCCCCCGCTCCACGTGGGAAGACTACGAGGCGGCCTTGATCTCGAAGGGCGGTGGTGTCTGGGCGCGGGATGTGAAGTCCATCCCGCTCTCTGATGAGATGCGCGCCTTGAGTGGACTCGAAGGCGCGCATGCAACGCCCAACGAGCTCATCCACGCGCTGCTGCAGGCCGACGTCGAGCTCCTCTGGCTCGGCGGCATCGGCACCTATGTACGCTCCTCCCGCGAGGCGGACAGCGCCGTCGGCGACCGCGCCAACGATGCGGTTCGGATCACAGCCAAGAAGCTGCGCGCCGACGTCGTGGGCGAAGGCGCCAACCTCGGCCTGACGCAGCCGGCCCGCGTCGAGTTCGCCCTCCGCGGCGGCCGCCTCTACACCGACGCAATCGACAACTCCGCGGGTGTGGACTGCTCCGACCACGAGGTCAACATCAAGATCCTCCTCGGGGAGGCCGAGCGGAGCGGAGACCTCACGCGGCCGCAGCGCGATGAGCTGCTACGCGCCATGACCGACGAGGTCGCGGAGCTCGTACTTCGAGACAACTACCTCCAGACCCAGAGCCTCACGATCTCGCAGAAGCTTGGCGTCCACCTCCTCGATCGGTTCGCGCGCTTCATCCGCCGGATGGAGAAGAGCGGCCGCCTCGACCGCGCCATCGAGTTCCTGCCGGCGGACGACGAGTTGACCGAGCGCTCGGCTCGCGGCGCGGGCCTGACGCGTCCGGAGCTCTCCGTGCTGCTCTCCTACGCCAAGATGGAGCTCTACGACGAGCTTCTGGCCTCGGATCTGCCGGACGACGAGGCGCTCATCCCCGTTCTCGAGAACTACTTCCCCACGCCACTGCGCGAGCGGTTTGCCGGCCACATGCGTACCCACCGACTCCATCGCGAGATCATTGCCACGGTGGTCACAAACGAGATGGTGAACCGCAGTGGCATCGGCTTCGTGCACGAGGTGCGTGAGAAGACCGGCCACGAAGCGGCGGACATCGCCCGCGCCTACGAGATCACGAAAGCCGTCTTCGGCCTCGAGGCCCTCTGGAGCGAGATCGAGGCGTTGGACAACAAGATCCCCGCCGCCCTGCAGGCAGACCTCCTCGCCGACTGCGGACGCTTGACGGAGCGCGGCACGGTCTGGTTCCTGAGGAACGCCTCGATTCCGCTCGACATCGAGAAGGAGATCGCAGCGTTCCAACCCGGCGTCTCCGAGGTCATGAACCACCTGAATGACCTCGTCGGCGAGAGCCAGCAGCAGGCGCTTCGCGAACGCGCCGGCCGCTTCGAGGAGCGTCGCGCGCCCGCAGACCTGGCCGCCCGGATCGCTCGCTTCCCGGCCTTGCCCGCGGCCCTGGATGTCGTACAGCTTGCAGCCAAGGGAGGCTACCCGGTCGCGTCCGTGGCACGGCTGCACGCATCGATCGCCTCACACTTCGGCTTCGACTGGCTCCGCCGGTCGGCGGGCTTGCTTCCGTCCGACAGTGCGTGGGACAAGCTCGCGGTGACGGCGCTGCTCGAAGATCTCGAGGCGGAGCACGTGAGCCTGTCGCGCTCGATCCTGGCCATGCCGGACCGCCCGGACGATGCCCACGACGCCATCGCGGTGTGGTCGCAGACGCGCGGCCCGCTGATCGCCCGGACCGAGCAGATGCTCGCGGAGCTGCAAGCAACGCCTGGCCACGTGGACTTCCAAATGCTCGCCGTCGCCGCCCGACGGATCAAGGCGATGATCGCCTGACCCCGCTCGCTCGGCGCTCCGCCCCCACCAGGGGGATGCAGAGCCCCGACGACAACACCACGAAGCCAAGCGACGTCGCGAGGCACGCGGCGAGGCCCGGCGCTCCCTGCCCGGCCCACTGAAACACCGCCCCCGAGAGCACGGTGCCGACGAGCCGTCCCATCGCGTTGGCCATGTAGTAGAAGCCCACGCGCATGGCGACCTTGTCGCCCTCGGCATAGGCGACGATCAGGTAGCTGTGGATCGCGCTGTTCGCCGCGAAGACGACACCGAACAGCCCGAGTCCCCCGACCAGCGTCCACGCCGCGGGTACCTCGAGTTGGAGCAGCGCGAGAATCGCCGCCAGCGGTACGACCAGGGCGAGGGTCCACCACCCGAGGCGGCGCGCGTCGGGGGGCTTGCGCCCGGCACTCCCGCCGCGCCCGCCCACGAAGGCAGGCGCGCTGGCCTGGACGATGCCGTAGCCGATGATCCACAGGGCGAGCAGGCCCCCGATCTCGTGAAACGCCCACCCCAGCGTCGTCCCAAGAAAGATCGGCAACGCCAGGACGAACCAGACATCCCGCGCGCCGAACAGGAAGAGGCGCGAGAGGGAGAGCCAGCGAATCGGCCCCACCGGTGGAATGAGACTCCGCAGCGTTACGCGCGTCTTCGACGAGCCCGCCGCGCGCGGCAGGCGCACATACGCCCCCACCAACACGGCGGCAATCCCGACGGCCATCGCAATGCAGCTCCAGCGGAAGCCGATCGTGCCCAGCAGCGCGCCCCCCACAAAGAAGCCGATGCCCTTGATCGTGTTCTTCGATCCCGTGAGCAGCGAGACCCAGCGCATGAGTCCGCCGCGATCGTCATCCGACACAACGAGCTTGATGTAGCTCTTGGCGCTCATCTTCGTCAGGTCTTTCGCGATTCCCGAGAAGGCCTGCGCAACCATGACGAGCGGGACCGTCAGAGACTCGGCCCCCGCCGCGAGCATGCCAAGGGCGAGCAACTGCAAGCTGAGCCCACCGAACAGCGTCGCCTTGAGACCGAAACGCTGCCCGATCCAGCCACCCAGGAAGTTGGTGACGACGCCGAAGAATTCGTAGAACAAGAACAGTGACGCGATCTCGAGCGGCTTGTGCCCCTGCGCGTGCAGGAACAACAGCACGAGCATGCGCAGCGCGCCGTCGGTGAGCGTGAACATCCAGTACGTGATCGTGATGATCACATAGTCGCGAACATGGGCCTCAGGCATCGGCAGCAGCAGCGACCATCGCGGTCAACTCGGCGAGGCGATTGACGTAGCCCCACTCGTTGTCGTACCAAACGATGAGCTTGACGAGTCGCCCATCGACGACCTTCGTGCTCAGCGCGTCGACGACGCCACTCCGCGGGTCGCCCGCATAATCAGACGACACAAGCGGCCGGCGCTCGAACCCAAGCACACCCGCGAGCGAGCCCGTCGAGGCGCTCTCCAACACGCCGTTGACCTCTTCGGCCGTCGTCTCGCGCACCATGTGGAGCGCACAGTCGGTGATCGACGCGTTGAGCACGGGTACACGGACGGCCATGCTGTCCAACTTGCCGGCCAGCTCTGGGACGACAAGACCTACGGCGTAGGCAGAGTTCGAACTCGTGGGAATGAGATTGGTTTGCGCGGCACGGCCTCGCCGCGCATCGGCGTGCCAGCGGTCGACCACGACCTGCGTATTCGTCGGGTCGTGAATCGTCGTCACCGTGCCGCGCTCGATGCCGATCGCGTCGTGCAAGACGCGGACGACCGGGGCAAGGCAGTTCGTCGTGCACGAGGCCGCCGTGACCACGCGCTCCGTCGCCAAGTCGAAGGCGCCGTCGTTCACACCCACGACGATGTTCGGGGCCCCCTCCTTGACCGGTGCACTGACGACGACGCGACGCGCGCCTTGCTCGAAGTGCGGCTCCAGCGACGCCAGCGTGCGGAACTGTCCGCTGCACTCGAGCACGAGTTCGACCCCGAGCTCACGCCAGGGGATGTCGGCGGGACGCTCGAAGCGCGTGTAGGCCAACGCCACGCCTCCGATGTGGAGGGCGTCCGGCGCACCGCCACACTCGTTGGGCCAGGTCCCCTGCACCGAGTCGAACTGCAGCAGCGTCGCCATCACCTCCGCCGACCCGTTCGGCTCGTTGATGGCAACGACCTCCAGCTCACGCGACGGCCAGAGCGCGCGCAGCACGAGGCGCCCCATGCGCCCGAAGCCGTTGATACCCACGCGCATCTCAGGCGCGCTCCGTGAGCAGACCGCCGCGCAACCAAGCGCGGATTCGTTCGTCGAGATCGTCGCGTGCCGAGCGGAACGCCCGCAGCGCATCCGCGTCGCTTCTCCCCGCTGCGGCCGGATCCTCGATCGGCCAGTAGGCGCGCTGCCGGGCGAACGGCAGGATCGACTTGCAGGCCTCCTCGGCGCCGCCACAGACGACGATGGCGTGATCGATGCCGACGCGTCCGAGCAGGGCTCCCAGGTCGGTGGAGCCCAGCGCGCTGGTGGCCACGCCGATCTCCTCGAGGACCTGACGGGCGAGCGGATGGACCCCCGTCGGCCGGATGCCCGCGCTGTAGACATCGAACCGGCGGCCGGCGTTCCAGCGCATCAGCGCCTCGCCCATGACGCTGCGCGCCGAGCCCCCCGAGCAGAGAAAGAGCACGGTCGGTCGCGCCTGGGTGGCCCGCAGGCCCTCGAAACGCGTACGCGCGCCGGGACCTGCCGTGGCGCAGAGGTCCTTGCGGCCCTGGCAGCAGTCCTCACCGAGGTAGGAAAGCAGGCCGCGGGTCGCCGCGGGGTCGACGGCGTAGATGCGCCGGCGTCCGTCGCGGCGCCGGGTGAGCAGCCCGGCCGCCGTCAGCTGCTGCAGGTGGAAGCTCAGCGTCGGCGACGGGATGCCCAGCTCGGCGGCAATCGCGCCCGCCGCCAACCCCTGGGCGCCGACGCGCACGAGCAGGCGAAAGGCGGCCAGACGGTCCTCCTGGGCCAGCGCGGCGAGCGCTCCTGCGGCATCGGTCATTTCCATGATTCGAGAATCATCAAAGCATAACGCCCCAGAAGCAAGGCCTTTCCGGGCGATCGCTACGTTCTAGCGAACGGAGGTGTCGGCCAGGCCGCGCGCGCAGCGCGCCTTCCAGACGCGGTGGTAGCGGCGGTAGAGGAAGTCCTCCCGACCGTGGAGATAGAAGAGGAACTCCACCGGGCTCGACGACGTTTGGAACATCTTCCGCGTCAGGAACTCGAACGTGACGATGCCGTGCGGGTGGCCGTAGACGAAGACCTCGGAGAAGGCCGGCTGCGCGAGAATGCGATCGATCGCCTGCGCGTGCGCCCCCGTCGGGCTCCCGAGACGCAAGAACCCGGAGCACGCGTTGACGTGCTCCCAGACCTTCTGCGTCTCGCGGCCAAGGAACGCGAAGCCCCCGCCGGCCACGAGCTGCTTGAGCGCGGCGGGCGACATGCCCGCTACGAGGAAGTTCTCGTTTGTCGCGTCGCCGCCGTCCTGATTGCGCATGATGCCCGTCAACCCGACGAAGGCCATGGGGCCGTGCGGGGCCAGGGCGAGGATCGGATCCTTGCCCTGATCGGCGCGGGGGATGAGGAGGCCGCGCCAGTCGTAGGGGCCGCGCCCCTTCGTCAGGCTGCCAATGGGGGCCGACTTGATCTGCTGCGGCGCGCCGAGGACCAGGTCGCCGGGCGCGAAGGCTTCATCGAACGCCTCTCGGCCGTAGAGCTCGTACTGGGTGCCGAACACCCCCATCCACTGCCCGGCGTAGCACTCGACGATGGCCCCGCGGCGCCAGACAGCCTCCATGGCGCCGGCAGCACTCGTCGTCGCGACGTAGACCGCGCCGCGCTTCTCCCATTGAGGCTCCGGCAGGCGCAGCGCCCAGAACGGCGAGTGCACCAGATCGAAGAGCTCGGGGAACTCGTATTGGCTTCGCTCGACCCCGCGGTCGTAGCGGGCGACCGCCCGCCGGATCGCCGGAGCGAGCTTGTGCTTGTAGGCACAGCGCGAGCCCCGCCCGTCGGCAATCGCGGTCAGGCGCTTTCCTAGCGCGCGCGCGCCCGCCTCGTCAAAGTCAGCCGGCACGAGGATGCGCAACGCACCGGCAGCCTGGGCACGTGCAAGCGTGCGCGACTTGCACGGGCGGCCGGCCGCAATCACGACCTCCTTGACCGTCGCATCGCGCGTAAAGCGCCAACCCAGGTGTCGTAGGTAGCGCAGCTCGCAGCGCAGGTCGCGCGACAGCACCCGGTCGAGCAGATGCGCCACATCACTCGCGCCTGTCTTCGCCGCGGGCTCCGCCGCAGGCGCGCGTGCGGGAGCTCCGAGGAGAACGCAGGCCACGAGCGGCAAGGTCAACAGGCGGGGGAGCAAGCGAGAGCCGCGCATCACGGCGCAGGGTACCGGAGGCTGGCTACGCGCCCAGTCGAGGCGCAGGACCGTGCAGCGCGTGTGCCCGCTAGTCGCTTGCCAGCAGCCGGAGCTGGGCTGCCGCGCGGTCACGCGTGGTGTGGCACATGAGGTCACAGAGCGGCCCCAGCGTCGGATCGGCGATCTCGACGCGGACTTCGCGCCCGGCACGAATCCGGCGCACGCAGCCTCCACGCTCGAGCTCGGCGACCTGGCGGCTCAGGTTCGACTGACTGAGCCCGGTGGCCGCGGCGAGGGCGCCCATGCCAAGCGGCGCCTCGAGCAAGACGCTCAAGATGCGGAGGCGGCTGGGCGCTGCAAGCACCCGAAACCGCTCTGCTACCGCTACCAACAGGGCTTCGGGAAGGATCGTGGCCGGGGACGCGTCATTCATGGACATGATCATATGATCATATAAGATATTGTCACGAACCAAATGGAGAGCCCGATGAGCACCGCGACGACTCAGAGCCCCACGACACCGAAGCGCTCGGTAGGCCCCCTCAGCATCCTTGCCCTCCTGCATCCCCAGGGCTGCCGGACCTACGTGCTCGCCGACCCCATCAGCGCCCAGGCGCTGGCACTGGATGTCCATCTCGATCTTGTCGAGGCGGTGGCTGCGGCTGTCGCCGAAGCCGGCTGGACGCTCCCCTACATCGTCGACAGCCACACGCATGCTGATCATCCGTCCGGAGCCGCGGCCCTCGCCGCCCGGTTTGGCAGTACACGCATCGCCCACGAAGCCGCGGGGCACGAAGGCGTGACGCGCCATCCCGCCGACGGCGACACGCTGCACTTGGGTGATCAGAGCGTCCAGGTGCGGCACGCGCCGGGCCACACCCCTGATCACCTCGTGCTGCAATCCGAAGGCGCTGTCTTCACAGGCGACACGGTCTTCATCGGGAGCGTGGCACGTACCGACTTCCTTGGCGGCGACGCCGGTCAACTCTTTGACTCGATCCAGCGCGTGCTCGCCGGCCTGCCGGACGAGACGCTGCTCTATCCGGGCCACGACTACGCGGGTCGCGAGCACAGCACCGTTGGTGCCGAGCGCCGTGACAATCCGTGGTTGCAGCTCGACCGCTCGACCTTCATCGAGAAGCTCACGGCGAATCCGCCGCCTCGCCCCGCGAACATGGAGGCCTTGCTCGATCTCAACCGCAAGGGCACGGCGATCCCCACGACGATGGCTGCCGCCGAAGCGCTCGCGCGCGTTCGCGACGGTGGCGTGGCGAGCGTCATCGACGTGCGCACCGGCGGCGAGTTCGCCGCAGAGCACATCGACGGATCCCACCTGATCCCCCTGGATCAGGTCGTGGAACGCGTCGACGCGATTCGTGCGGTGCCCGCGCCGCGCTTGCTCCTCTGCCGCACGGGCAACCGCGCCGAGCTGGCCCGCAAGGCCCTGGCGCCCTTCGGGGTCGCGGGCCTCACCGTCGTCGAGGGGGGACTCGAGGCCTATGCGAGCCAGGGCGGAGAGACCATCAAGGGCTCCGGTGCCATCGCGCTGGATCGACAGATGCGCATCGTCGCGGGGGCCCTCGTCTTGCTCGGTGCCGTACTTGGCGCATTCGTGGCGCCGATCTTCTACGCGCTCTCGGCCTTCGTCGGCGCGGGGCTCATCTTCGCCGGCGTCACGAACGCCTGTCCGATGATGGCGGTGATCGCGAAAATGCCCTGGAACCGCGCCCCGGCGTGCGACGGCGCCTCCGCAGCCGGCTGTGCTGCCGAGGGTGGCGGCTGCGCCGCCACCCCGCCGCCGACGGTCGACTAGCGCAGCTCGCGGAGTCCCGCGTCGAGTCCCTCGAGGGTCAGTGGGAACATGCGCCCCTCCATGAGGCTGTTCACCTGGCGGATGGAGTGGGTGTGATGCCACCAGGCCCGCGGAACGGGGTTCAGCCAGATGGCCTTGGGCCAGCGGCCGAGCACACGACGCATCCAGGTGGCGCCCGACTCCTCGTTCCAGTGCTCGACGGAACCGCCGGGCTCCGTCACCTCGTACGGCCCCATGCTGGCATCGCCGACGATGATGACGCGATAGTCTTCCCCGTACGTGCGCATGACGTCGAACGTAGGAACGGTCTCCTCCCACCGCGCACGGTTGTCGCGCCAGACGCGCTCGTAGAGGCAGTTGTGGAAGTAGAACTGCTCCAGGTGCTCGAACTCGGTGCGGGCGGCCGAGAAGAGTTCCTCGACCCGGCGCACGTGATCGTCCATCGAGCCGCCGACGTCGAGGAACAGGAGCACCTTCACGCGGTTGGTACGCGTACGGTGCATCTTCAGGTCGAGGTAGCCCGCGTTGTTTGCCGTCGCGTGGATCGTACCGGGTAGATCCAGCTCCTCGTCGCGACCGTCCCGAACGAGCTTGCGCAAGCGCCGCAGCGCGACCTTGATGTTGCGCGTCCCCAGCTCGACCTCGTCGTCAAAGTCGCGAAACTCGCGCTTGTCCCAGACCTTGATCGCGCGGCGATGGCGCGACCGGTCTTGTCCGATGCGAACGCCCTCGGGGTTGAAGCCGTACGCCCCAAACGGCGACGTGCCGAGGGTGCCGATCCACTTGCTGCCACCTTGGTGGCGTTCGTCTTGCTCGGCGAGGCGCTTGCGCAGTTCGTCCAAGAGCTCCTCGAACCCACCGCGCGCCTGGATGGCCTCCATCTCCTCCCGCGTGAAGTGGCGCTCGGCGATCTTCGCCAGCCACTCCGGCGGCAGGTCCTCGACCTCCAGCTCGAGCGACTCGAGTCCCTCGAACGACTTCTTGAAGACGAGGTCGAAGCGGTCCAAGAACCGCTCGTCCTTCACCAGGCACGATCGGGAGAGGTAGTAGAAGCGCTCGATGTCGTAGCCGGCGAGCCCCTTCTTCAACCCCTCGAGCAGGGTGAGGAACTCACGCAGCGTGACCGGGATCCTGGCGTTGCGAAGCGCTTGGAAGAACCCGATCAACATCGCGGACCTCGGACCTAGTTGTAGAGACCGCCGTGGCCGCGAGCGAGGCCACCGACCAGGGCGACGTCCTGCTCGTTCTTGAGCAAGGCGCCGAACAGCGGCGGGAGGAACTCCTTCTTGTCCTTCGTCCGCAGCGCCTCGGCCGGAATGTCCTCGGCGACCAGCAGCTTGATCCAGTCGAGCAGCTCCGAGGTCGAGGGCTTCTTCTTCAGACCGGGCACGCCCCGCAGCGAGTAGAACGCGTGGAGCGCGCTCTCGAGCAACTCCTTCTTCAACCCGGGGAAGTGCGTGTCGACGATGGCCTGCATCGTGTCGGCATCCGGGAAGCGGATGTAGTGGAAGAAACAGCGCCGCAGGAACGCGTCGGGGAGTTCCTTCTCGTTGTTCGACGTGATGATGACGGCAGGGCGGTTCTTCGCCCGGACGGTCTCCTTCGTCTCGTAGACAAAGAACTCCATCCGATCGAGTTCCTGGAGCAGGTCGTTCGGGAACTCGATGTCGGCCTTGTCGATCTCGTCGATGAGGAGGATGGCCCCCTGCTCATGCTCGAACGCGTCCCACAGCTTGCCGCGCATGATGTAGTTGCGGATGTCGTGCACCTTGTCCGAACCAAGCTGCGAATCGCGTAGGCGCGCGACCGCGTCGTACTCGTAGAGACCGTGCTGGGCCTTGGTCGTCGACTTCACGTGCCACTCGATGAGCGTCTTGTCGAGCGCACGCGCGACCTCATGCGCAAGAACGGTCTTGCCGGTCCCGGGCTCGCCCTTCACGAGGAGCGGTCGCTGGAGAGCGATGGCCGCGTTCACCGCGACGACGAGGTCTTCCGTCGCGACGTACGAGGATGTGCCTTCGAACTGCTTGGGGGCGTCTGATTCCATCGGCGCATGGTCCCGGCGCGGCCACGGGCCACCAAGGAATGCGACGCCGGCTCCCGCCGCCGCAGGCCGCACGCCGCGGCGGCGGGTGCTCGGCGGCTGCGGAGGTCCCATTGCAGGAGGCCGGATGCGCGGCCCCGCATCTGGGAGTAGGCTCGCAGCATGCTCACCCGCCTCATCCTCGCCCTCACTCTCGTGGGTGCGATCTTCGCAGGCGGCCTGCCCGCCACCCTCACGCCCGCCTCCGCCGCGCCGGATTCCGCCCGCAGTCAGGTCCGGGCGATCGAGAACGAGATCGTCGCTGCCCTGCAGCGCGTCGAGAGCGCGAGTGTCAGCATCGTCGGCCATCACCGTCTGGCACGCGGCTCGCGGGCGCGCCCGACCGGGCCGCTCGTCCTCCACGGTGCGGGCTCGGGCGTCGTGATCGAATGGAACGGCACCTGGGTCCTGACCAATGCCCACGTGGTGGACGCCGATGGCGTCGGCAAGGGCGGCAATCTCGAGGCCGTCACATCCGCAGGTCGCGCCTACCCGCTGAAGGTCCATACGCTCGATCGCCATCGCGACCTGGCGATCGCACGGCTCACGGGCACCCCCGTCGGGCTGCGTGCGGCGCGTATCTCGGCGGCCCTGCCGGGTCGTCTCGCCATCGGCACCTGGGTCAGTTCCTCCGGCAATCCCTTTCTGCTGGCGCTCGACGGGCGCTCGGCTGCAACGCTGGGCGTAATCTCCGCAATGCGCCCCCCCCGCCGCGGCGGCATGACGAAGATCGCTACGGTGCAGCACGATGCCGAGGTGAACCCCGGCAACTCGGGCGGGCCGCTGTGGAACCTGCGCGGCGAGCTCCTCGGAATCAACGGCAGCATCGCCACCCGCTCCGCGGACCGGGAAGGCGTCGGCGCGCACTACACCGGCGCATCCTTCGCGATTCCCACGGCGGAGATTCGCAGCTTCCTCACGCGCACACTCGGGCCGGAGCGCGCGTCCACGGTGGCGGCCGCAGCGGCCCCTCAGGCGCTCCGCTCGATCGAAGGGAGCTACCGCAAGACGATCCAGCGCGTGATGCCCTCGGCCGTTGTATGCATCCCGCGGGGTGTCGTGGGACCGAGCGGCGGCCGCTCCTCGGGCGTCGTCGTCCACCCTCGTGGCCTTGTGCTCTCCGACGGCGATGCGGGACTGGTCTTCGACCAAGTGCGCGTCGACGGCCGCACGCAACGTCAAAGGCGCTGGACCGACCATGTCGACGTGCGCCTCTGGCATCCCGAGACCCAGCGCTGGCGCACGATCGCCGGACGCGTGGTGCATCGCGATCGAAGCATCGACACATCGCTCATCCAGCTGCTCGAGATTCCCGTGGGCGGCATGCAGCACTTCGTCCCCCCGGGCCGCAGCACCGACCTGCAGGTCGGCGACGGGACGCTGGCGATGGGCAGCGCGTACGACCCCACATCCAGGGGACCGCCCGCCCTCACCGCGGGCATCGTCAGCACCATCGATGACGGTCCGGACGGCTTCCTGTTCACGAGCTCCGGCGTCAACCCGGGCGTCAACGGGGGCGCGCTCGTCGACCTGCGGGGTCGCTTGATCGGCACCATCAGCACGTACGTCGAGGCCGGCCAGAACGCACCGTATGGCTTCCTCGGCAAGGCCGTTCCCATCGATCGCATTCTCGACGGCCTGCGCAATGTGCGTGCCGCGCGCGCGTTGCTCGCCACGCGCGTGCGAGAACGCGACGACGGCGGCAGCGTGCGTGCCCTCGAGGCCGTCACGCGGCTGGCCGGGCGGCGCATTCGCCCGCACCTGGTGTCCCTAGAGATCCAGCGCAAGCGTCCAGTCTCCCGCCGTGTGCCGCTCGGTGGCGAGACGGTTCTGCTCGACCGCTACGCGGGCCCCGTCAGCGGGATCATCGCGGACCGCGGCGGCTTGATCGTGACAAGTCTCTACAACCTCACGAACGTCGCCCAGCGCGTCAATCCGCTCTGGGAGGTACCCACGGGCGCGAGCCTCACCGAAGGCCTGACCGACATCCTTCGCATTCGAGCCCATCGCAGCAACGGCCAGACGAGTGAGCTCGAGCTCCTTGGCTACGACATGCGTTGGGGCTACGCACTCCTGAGGGCCAAGGATCCGAAGGGCTGGGGCGCCGGTGCACCGGCAGCAAGCCAGGCATCCTTGGAGCGTGGCCGCTTCGTCATCGCGGCGGGCGACCCGTTCGGAGCACGCCGCCCGAAGGACCCGCTGCTCACGCGCGGCATTCTCTCCAAGATGCATCAGGACACGGCACCGAGTGCCTGGCGCGGCATGTGGCAGACGGACGCCGGCGTGCTCGACGGCAATGTCGGCGGCGCCGCGATCGACCTCGACGGCAACATCGTTGGGATGATCACCATCTGGGACCCCGCGCAACACGGGCGCAACAGCGGCATTGGCTTCGTGGTGCCCTGGGACCGGATCCGCGCGTCCATACCGGCCCTGCTCCGCGGGGAGCGGCCGGCTCGCGGCATGCTGGGCATCTACTTTGGACGCAGCACGCGGCCGCGCATCGACCGCGTCGTTGCCGACGGCGGCGCCAGTCGCGCCGGCGTCCTGCCCGGCGACGTCATCGTGGGCGTGGACGGCCAGCGTACGCCCACCATCGTCGAGGTGCTCGAGCACATCGCCCAGCGCATGGCGGGAGAACGCGTGCGGCTACGGGTAGAGCGCGGCGGCCGTGTGCTCGAAGTCTCGGTCACCCTCGGCCGCCGCTCGATCTGACGGGCTGGCTGGCGGGCTAGCTGGCGGGGGCCGGCCGCGGCACCTCGCCGTTGTCCATCCATGCATCCCACGTGTTCAGCTCGCCGTTGCCGGCGGCCTTGGCGTGGTGGAACAGCATGAGCTTGTAGGCGGGCACGAAGCGGGCCGTCGTGTTGAGCAACCAGCCCTGCACGGTCCACTCGCCCATCCCCTCGACAGCGACCTCACCCTTCTCGAACTGCTCGTCGGAGATCCCGTCGAACAACGCGGCGATCTCGGTCATCGACTCGTCGAGGGCTGCAGGCATGTCCGCCAGGCCGAGGGCCTCGAAGCGCTCGGCATTCGCGCCAAACCAGGCGAAGGAGCTGTCCTTGGCCGCGTGGAGGGTGCCAGGGCCAAGCGGGACCAGGTAGCGAAGCAGCTCGATCGTCGAGCGCTGGTCGTCGGAGATGCGGTAGTTCTCGACGCCGTCGGGCAGCTTGGACACCAGCTGCTTGATGACCTTGTATTCATGCAGGATGGAGTCGCGGAGTTCGTTCTTGCCGATCATGAAACCTCCTCGGGTTGTGGGGGGCGCGAAGTCTAGCCCGCCCCGCAAGGCCCTGTGCCGGGGAAGTGGGTTCGGCGGGTCCAGCGCCCCCGTGCGGGGCGCTCGCGCACCTGCCGGTCGGAATCGGGCGCCGCGCTAGACTCCTTGTCCGCCCTGGAGGCGCGCCATGCCCATCTGGAAGAAGCTCCTGATCCTCCCGCCCATCGCGCTGGGCATCGTGTTGCTCGTTGTGTTCATCAAGGGTCGCTCCGGCCCCGAGAAGGTGGCGCCCGAGGAACTCACACACGCCGTTCGAAGCGTGACACTCGCCCCGCGGGACGTGACCCCCACCGCCATCGCCTACGGCACCGTCCACCCGAGCAAGACCTGGGTCGCAACCGCGGAGATCAGTGGCCGCGTGGCCTTCATCTCCCCCCTCCTCAAGAAGGGAGAGGTCGTCCCGGCAGATCACGAGCTGATCCGCATCGACAACGCCGACCAGAAGCTCGAGGTCGCCCGCCTCACCGCGGAAGCCAATGCGCTCTCGGCGCAGATCGACACACTGAACCTGACCGAGACCAATGCAGGGAAGCTGCTCGCCCTCGAGCGCCGCTCCCTGGAGTTGGCCAACACCGAGCTCACGCGCCTCGAGCAACTCGCCAAGGAAGGACCCGTCTCTGTCGCCGAGGTGGACGCGCAGCGAAGGCGCGTGCTTACCCAGGAGGGCCTGGTCCTCAACCACCAGAACTCCCTGCGCCTGGTACCGAGTGAACGGGCCCGGCTGACGGCGCAGCTCACCGCCACCCAGGCGCGGGTCAAGCGCGCCGAGCACGACGTCCAGCGCGCCGTATTGAAGTCCCCCTTCGCGTGCCGCATTGAAACGGTGAACATCGAGCTCACCCAGGCCGTCGCGCCGGGCCAGGTCCTCGCCGCGGCCTTCGATGTCGGCGTCGCCGAGGTCGAGGCGCGGATCGCGGTCGAGCAAGCCCGCCACCTCTTCCGCCCCCTCGATCGCGAGCAGATCGCCGAGGGCCTGCGCGGGGGTGTCGACTGGACTCGCTTCGGAATCGAAGCCACCGTGCGCCTGCGGCTGCCGTCCAACACCTACACGTGGCCCGGCACGTTCGCGCGCGCCGCTGCAAGCCTGTCGGCGACCACCCGCTCGGCGGGCATGGTCATCGCCGTCGACAAGCCGTTCCAAGCCACGACCGAGCGCGGCCATCCGCCGCTGGTCAAGGGCATGTTTGTCGAAGTCGAGCTGCGGGGGCCCGTGCGTTCGAACTGCCTCGTCGTACCGCGCGCGGCGATTCATGCGGGCCGGCTCTACACGATCGGCAAGGACAGTCGGCTCGTGCTGCGCCCCGTCACGGTCGACTTCGCGCAAGGGGATGACGCGATCCTCAAGTCCGGCGTCGACGCCGGCACGCGCGTCGTGACCACCGATCTCGTGCCCGCGGTGGAAGGCATGCTGCTCACGCCGCACGAAACGGTCGGCGCCCGATGATTCGCTTCTTCGCCCACCACCCCACAGCCGCCAATCTCCTGATGGTGGCGATGATGGTCTTGGGGTTGCTCACGCTGCCCTCCTTGAAACGCGAGACCCTCCCGGACGCCTCCGAGGACAGGATCCAGATCACGGTTGCCTATCCCGGCGCGTCGGCCGGCGACGTGGAAGAAGCCGTCGCGCGCCGCATCGAAGACGCCCTGGACGGCATCGACTACGTCGACGAGGTCCGAACCGATTCGCGCGAAGGCGTGTGCATCGCCACCACCGACATGACGGAGGGCGGGGACATCCAGGCCTTCCTCGACGACATTCGCGCGGAGCTCGACGCCATCAACGACTTCCCCGACCTCGTCGAGGAGCCTGTCATCGTGCAGGTGGGTCGCACCGACCCCGTCGTCTCCGTGGCCGTGACCGGCGCAGCCAGCGATGCCGACTTGAAGGCGTACTGCGAGGAGCTCAAAGAGCGCATGCAGCAGGAGGCGGGCATCCGCCTCATCGAGATCCGCGGCTTCTCCGACCATCAGTTCCGAGTGGAGGTCTCCGCCTACACGCTGGCTCTCTTCGGCGTGAGCGCACAGCACGTGGCCGAGGTTCTCGCCAGCCAGAGCATCGACCTCCCCGCGGGCATGCTGAACACCCCAGGCGGCGACATCCTCCTCCGATTCCGCGATGAGCGCCGCTCGGTGCAAGAGCTCGAGGATCTGATCCTTGTCGCCGAGTCGGGCGGTGCCATCATCCGGCTCGGCGACATCGCAACCATCTCGGACCGCTTCGAGCACGACGAGGACAGCATCCTGTTTGGCGGCAAGCGCGCGGGCGTCCTCGCCATCTCCAAGACGAAGACGCAGGACGCGCTGACGGTCAACGCCCAGGTCCGAGCGTTCCTGTTGGACGAGGAGAAGCGGGCGCCGCCGGCCATCGAGTTCGCGATTACGCAAGACGTCTCGTCCGTCGTCGAGGACCGCCTCGACATGCTGGTCCGCAATGGCTGGCAGGGACTGCTCTTGGTGTTCTTCGTCATGGCGCTCTTCTTCAACCTGCGCTTCTCGTTCTGGGTCGCAATGGGGCTGCCGGTCTCGTTCTTGGCCGGCTTCTGGCTGCTTCCCCTGTTCGGCGTCAGCATCAACATGATCTCCATGGTGGGGCTGCTGCTCGCCCTGGGCCTCCTCATGGATGATGCCATCGTCCTTGCGGAGAACGTGGCGACCCACATGCAGACGGGCAAGCAGCCCATGCAGGCGGTCGTCGACGGCGTCCTCGAGGTCCGGATGGGCGTGCTGAGTTCGTTCCTCACGACGGTGTGCGTGTTCGGCCCCTTGATCACCGTGACGGGGTCCTTGGGCAAGGTGCTCCGGGCGCTGCCGATCGTCCTCATCCTCGTGTTGGCCGTCAGCCTCATCGAGGCCTTCTTGATCCTCCCCCATCACCTCGGGCATGGGCCCCGTGCGGGCAACGTCACACGCCGCGGCCGCTTCCGCCGCGGCTTCGACGGCTTCATCGACGGCGTGCGTGATCGCGTGCTGGGGCCGGTCGTGGACTGGTGCGTCCGCTGGCGCTACCTGGTTCTTGGCGCGACCGCCGGCGTGTTTCTGTTCTCGATCGCGCAGGTCGCAGGCGGCAACCTGAAGGTCTCGGCCTTCCCCGACATCGACGGCGACGTCGTGGAAGCCCGCGTCCTGCTACCGCAGGGCACCCCCCTCGCCCGCACGCGCGCGGCAGCAGAGGAGGTCACCGCCGCGCTCGGCCGCGTCAACGCCGAGTTCCAGCCCCGCCAGCCGGGCGGGGTCCCGCTCGTTCGCAACGTGCAGGTCGCCTTCAACCAAAACCTCGACGCCTTCGAGCAAGGTCCGCATGTCGTCACGATCATCGCGGACTTGTTGCCCGCGGAAGAGCGCGACGCGCCCCTCGCTGACGTGGTGCGCCGCTGGCGCCAGGAAGTCGGAGCTCCGCCGGACGTGCTGAGCATGAAGTTCAAGCAGCCGTCCTTTGGACCCGCCGGGCAGCCGCTGGAGGTGCGCCTCAGCGGCGCAGACTTGGGCGCCCTCAAGGCCGCCTCCATCGACCTCCAGCGTTGGTTCCGAGGCTTTCGCGGGGTCGTGGATCTTGACGATGATCTACGCCCTGGCAAGCGCGAGGTGCACCTGACCCTCAACGCGGGCGCGCTGGGACTCGGACTGCATGCACGCGCGGTGGCAGGCCAGCTGCGCGCCGCCTTCTTCGGAACCACGGCTCGGGAGATGCAAGTGGGGCGCGAGTCGATCGAAGTCGACGTCCGCCTCGCGGAGCGCGACCGATCCACGCTGGCAGGCTTGGACGACTTCCGGGTCACGCTCCCGAACGGCAAGTTGGTGCCGCTTTCGATCGTAGCCGATCTCGAGGTCACGCGGGCCTTTGCGCGGGTGGCGCGCGTCGACGGTCAGCGCACGGTCACCCTGCGCGGCGATGTCGACCGCGAACATGTCAACGTCGAGGAGCTCCTCCGTACGTTCGAGAAGACCCACCGCGCTGACTTCGAGGCCGCTCACCCGGGGGTCGCGATCGACCTGGAGGGCGAAGCGCAGGAGTCCGCGGATACGAACGCATCGATCCTGAAGGCCTTCATGCTGGGCCTCATGGGCGTGTTCATCCTCCTGAGCTTCCAGTTCCGCAGCTGGGTCGAGCCGTTCATCGTCATGATGGCGATCCCCCTGAGTCTGATCGGCGTCATCTGGGGCCACATGCTGCTGGGCTATGACCTGACGATGCCCAGCATCTTCGGATTCGTGTCCCTCGCGGGGATCGTCGTCAACGACTCCATCCTGCTGGTGACCTTCGCCAAGACGCGACTCGCCAAGGGTGGCGAGGCGGCCGAGGCTGCGACCGGCGCCAGTCGCGCCCGCTTCCGCGCTGTCCTCCTGACCTCGCTGACCACGATCGCCGGGCTCACGCCGCTCCTGCTCGAAAAGAGCCTCCAGGCGCAGTTCCTCATTCCGCTCGCAGCCAGCATCGTCTTCGGGATGATCGCCTCGACGCTCCTCGTGCTCGTGGTCATCCCGTGCACCTATACGATCCTTGGAGATCTGGGCCTGCTGCGCCAAGAGGCGGACCCGGTCTGAGCGCCCATACCGAGGGCACTCAGCCGGGGGCAACCGGCCGGCGCTGCGCCGCGTTTGCGTCGCGTTCGGCCGGCCGCCCCGCCGCATCCATCGGCCCCAGGGACGCGCCGCGCCGCACTGGCAGTAGCCTGCGCAGGGTCATGACTACTGAACCCGATGTCCGTTTTGAAGATCTAGGCCTTGCGCCCGAACTCCTTAGCGCTGTTACAGAACTCGGCTACGAGACGCCCTCCGCCATCCAGGCCGGCGCCATCCCGCCCCTCCTCGCCGGACACGACTTGATCGGCCAAGCCCAGACGGGAACCGGCAAGACGGCCGCGTTCGCCATCCCGCTGCTGCAGCGCCTCGACATGAAGCGCAAGGATGTCCAGGCCATCGTGCTGACGCCCACGCGTGAGCTCGCGATGCAGGTGGCCGCCGCGGTGCGCGCGTACGGCAAGCAGGTCGGCAAGTACGGCGTGCGCGTACTGCCCGTCTACGGCGGCCAGCCCATCCATGTCCAGCACAAGGCCTTGCGTGGAACGGTGCACGTCGTCATCGGCACACCCGGTCGCGTGACCGACCACCTCAAGCGCGGCACCCTCGACCTCTCGGGTGTGCATTTCTTCTGCTTGGACGAAGCCGACGAGATGCTCAACATGGGCTTCCTCGAGGACGTCGAGTGGATCCTCGACAAGGCCCCCGCCGAACGACAGATCGCGCTGTTCTCCGCGACGATGCCCGGACCGATCCGGCGCGTTGCCGAGCGCCACCTGAACGATCCGGTCGACGTGCGCATCACCCAGCAGACGAAGACCGTCGAGAAGATCGAGCAGTTCAGTCTGCGGGTCTCACACCACAACAAGCTCGAGGCGTTGGAGCGCTTGCTCGGTGTGGAGGACCACGAAGCCGTCCTCATTTTCGTAGGGACCCAGCGGGCCGCCGCCGGCCTCGCCGAGCACCTGCAGTCGCGCGGCTTCGGCGCCGACGGCATCCACGGCGGCATGAACCAGGCGCAGCGTGACGCTGTCGTCAAGCGACTCCGCGGCCGCCGCATCCAGATCGTCGTCGGAACCGATGTCGCCGCCCGCGGGCTCGACATCGATCACATCGGGCTCGTCGTCAACTACGACTTGCCCCGCGACCCCGAGGTCTACGTCCACCGTGTCGGCCGTACCGGTCGCGCAGGCCGTACCGGTCGCGCGATCTCCCTGTGGCAGCCCCGTGAACAGCGCCAGCTGCGCAGCATCGAGCGCTTCAGCGGTCAGCCGATGGAGCAGATGCGCATTCCGGGGGTGGAGGAACTCCTCGTGCGCCAGCGCACGCGCGTCCTGGAGAAGCTCCAGGGCAGCTACGCCGACATGCCGCCGGAGTTCGTTGCCTGGGCGAAGGAGATCATCGAGGCCGGTGACTTCGACGCCGAGAGCCTCGCCGCCGCCGCCTTGCGTCTGGCTTGGGGCGACGGACCGCTGAACGCCCCGAAGGGGGAGGACCGTCCGCCGGACGTCGCCGACACGGGCGACCTGGTCGAGATCGTCATTCCTGTCGGCATTCGCGATCGCGTCAAGCCGGGTGCAATCGTGGCGGCCATCGCGGGGGAGACCGGGTTGCCCGGCCGCGTGGTCGGCCGCATCAACATGCGCGAGCGAGTGACGTTCGTCGAGGTGGCCAGCTCGCACGTGCAGACGATTCTCGACGGACTGGCGGGCACCAAGATCTCCGGTCGGACGATTCGCGCCCGACTGGCCCATCCCGAAGGTGACGGTCACGGTGGCGGGGGTGGCGGCCGGCCGCAGCGCCCGCGCCCCCATCGCAAGGCCGGCGGTCCGAGCGGGCCGCGCAAGTACGGCCCGAAGGGCCGGGCGCAGCGCGGCCCCGACACCCGCGGCCCGAGCGGTCCCCAGCGCGGCCATCGCCGCCGCGGCCCGTAGGTCGACCCCAGAGCCGCAGGGCCAACACAGCGCTGGGCGTCTAGCGGGCAGTCCCGCGAACCGTGAAGCGGTAGGTCTTGCTGCTCGTCTTGATCTCGACGCTCGCCTCGGCGACGCCAGCCTCCTTCGGCTTGAAGCGGACGCGCAGCAGACTGCTGCCGCGCGGCTCGATCGTGCGCCGCGGCTTGCCAACCACGCGGAAGGCCGACGCACCGTCACCGCTCAGGGTGACGGGCGCCTTGCGATCCAGGCGCAGGTCCGCATCCCCTGTGTTGATCAGATGGAAGGTGCGGACGATCTCAGCGCCGGTCTGCCCGACCCCGAAGTCCGTATCGTCGAATGCGTCCGGTGAGGTATCCCCCTCGCGAACGAGTACGCCCCCGCCCTCGACGCGCAGCGCAGCCTTCCGCTTCGGCGGGGCGCCCTTGGTCACATAGACGCGGATCGTCTCCGCGTCTTTGCCGGCCGCACCCTCGACCGCCAGGGCAACCTCGTAGATCCCGGGCTTCTTGAAGGTGTGGCTGGCCTCCCGACCGTGCTCCATCTTCTCGAAAGCGAGCGGCTTGCGCTTGTAGGAGGGTTGGTAGAAGTCCCAGCCGTACTTGAGCTTCTTCCCGAGGGACGGCTTGGCCGAGACCTTCACCGTCATCGGCGCCTTGCCCACCAGATGCTTGATGCCGATCTGGGCGAGGACGGCCGGCTTGCCGACGTGGATCGTAAACGCCTCGCCTCCGTAGCTGCTGCCTCCACACGCATCGGACGCAATGAGCGTGACACGCTCCTCCGGACGCGCGCCCCTCCGGGGAGAGCGCCACGTGAACGTACTCCCATCGAGCGCCCCCACCTCGCCACCACGCTTGTAGTAGGTGACCGGGAAGCCCTCGGGGTCAAAGGCCTGGATCGGAAGCTCGAACTCGCTCCCGGGCTTCACCCAGCCGTCCTGCAGTCCCAGGATCACGGGGCGTCGGTTGTTGTGGGTGCCCGGCCACTTGTAGTCCCCCGGCCCCATGCCCGAGGGCGGCAAGGCCTCGCTCTTCTTGCGATAGACCGTGATGATCGCAGGGTTCGAATCAAACCGTCCGTTGTTCGCGATCAGGGCAATGGCCGTGCGGCCTTCGGGAAGCGCGTCGTCCCAGGGCACGTGGATCGTCCACTCGCCGGGATCGTCCGTGCCCTCCTCGGGCGGCTCCTGCTTGATGGTCGTCTCCTTGTTGCCGTAGAGCAAGCGCCAGCGGAGGTTCAGCGGCAGCCCCTGGAGGTCGTACGAACTCTCGGTGGAGACCGTCAGGGTGATGTCCTTGCCCTTCTCCTGGACGATCATCGCGGCCTTGCGCAGCTTGTAGCCCTCGTCGCCCTCACCCTCGGCGCGGATGACGCTGAAGACCGCCTCGGGCAACGCGACGTCCATGGAGCGCGCGATGTCGACCATCGCGCGCATGTGCGCCTGGTCGTCGTACTGGTGATAGGGCAGAGACATCTCGCCGCGATCCAGACTCGTCGCGTTGTACTTCTCGACCTTGGAGTACGCGACGCGATCACCGACGGCCTTGTAGCAGATCCGATGGCGCAGCTCATGGCCGTACGGCACGGCGTAGGGCAGCGCGGCCTTCCAGATGTAGAGCAGGGCGGCGGGATAGAGGCCATTGCGCTTGAGCAGCAGCTTCATCGACGGCGAGAAGTAGGCGCCGACGATCGCCATCTTCGTGATGGCCATGGTCTCGCTGTTCGAAGAACCGCAGGAGTTGAACAAGGTCGAGACGTGCGCCGTGTAGAGATCCTGCGTGAAGTCCGCCCGATGATCGGTGATGGACGCGTGCGCCGGCGACGTCACGAGCAGGTCGGCGAAGTAGAGCTGCTCGAAGTTCATGGTCCGCTTGAAGTACAGCCCGTTGGTGATGCCGTGGCCCATGCTCGTCGTGGACTGATGGACGAAGTTCACACCTGCCGCCATCATCGCGTTCTGGCGCACGTCCACGAAGTCCATGATCTGTCCGCGGACCGTGACGTTGCTCTTGTCGGGGGCGCGCCAGCGGGTGCGCACGTAGCCGTGCAGCCCGGACCAGCTCGCGTAGACGTCGTCCCACATGCCGGCAAACTTCTTTGACGGCGTCGCACTCGCCTTGAAAACGAGATACGGGTCGTCGTCGGGCTTCTGCGGCGGCTCGACGGGGTATGTCCGCTTGTCTTTCGCGATCGGCGCAAGGGTGATCGGGACCTGCTTCTTCTCCTTGCCTTCGCGCACCAGGCTTGTGATGCCTTCGACGGGCTTGTCGTCGTCGCGCCAGACCTTCCACTCGGTCTTCTCGAAGTAGGGGTTGGGAAAGGCGGGCTCGTCTTCACCGAGCGCCGCCCCGCCGGAGGAGAAGAGGAGGGCCGCCACGAGGGCACAGGGCACCGCACGAACCAGGATCGAGGTGCTACGCATGGGCCGCTCCTTCTCCACCAAGCCCTAGGGGAGGTCCTTCTTGCAGAAGAACCAATCCGTGCACTCGTAGCCGGCTTCCATCCGCTCGGCGGCGTCGGCGGCCGTCGCCGGGGGCGGCACGATCACCTTGTCACCGGGCTTCCAGCCCTCGGGCGTCGCGACGCCGTGTGTATCGCTCGTCTGCAGGGCCTCGAGAAGCCGCAAGAACTCGTCGATCGAGCGCCCGTTGGAGAGCGGGTAGTAGACCATCGCCCGCATGATGCCCTCGGGGTCGATGAAGAACGTGCAGCGGACGGCGGAGGTGTCGCTCGCACCCTGGTGGATCATCCCGTAGGCGTTGGCCACCGTCATCGAGAGATCGGCGATCACGGGAAACGGGACCTTCACGCCGAACTTCTCTTCGATGGTGCGCATCCAGGCGATGTGCGAGAAATTGCTGTCGATCGACAGCCCGAGCAGGTCGCAGTTCAAGGCCTGGAAGCGATCATGCGCGTTCGCAAAGGCCATGAACTCGGTCGTGCAGACAGGGGTGAAGTCCGCCGGGTGGGAAAAGAGGACGAGCCAGCGACCGCCGTAGTCCTTGAGTGACTTGGGCCCGTGGGTCGTCGGCGCGGTGAAATCCGGCGCCGGTTCGTTGAGGCGCGGCAGCGCGGGGGATTCGGGGGTCGTCATGGGGGACTCCTTGACGCCGTCGGCGGCGCGTTGCTGGGGAGGAAAGAGGATCCACCCCCGCCGAGGGAAACGCAACCCGAATGGCGTTCGCCTGCGAGCGCGCGGTCAATCGAGGGGGGCGCGCTCGCCGGCCGCGAGCGCCGCGAGCCAGCGCTCGCTCTCCTCGAAGCGGGGATGCTCGAGTTCATGCTGCTTGAAGTGCGGCGGATGGACGCGCCGTCGGCCGGCGACCTCCGGGGTCCCGTAGTGCTTGTGGAGCAGCTCGTGGAAGAGCACGCACTCGGCAACGAACTCGGGCACGGCCGGATCATCCAAGCGCGCGTCGATCACCACCCGGTCCCCCGCCGCGGTGTAGGTGCCAAAGCGACGCGACGAGAGCGACGCCTCCCACACAAGCTGCGGTCGGGCCATGCGTCCCTCGAAGTAGGCCGCATTGAGCCGCCGAAAGATCACATCGAGATTGTAGGTCCGGCCCCCCGCCTGCTCGGCGCTGGGGCGCCAGAGCTCATCCACGGCGCGGATCACGGCGGCGGACGGCTCGGAGCCGTGGAAGGCCCGGTAGCGCGCGCCGAGCGCCGGGGGGAGCGCGTCGCGCTGCACGAACGCCTCGGCGAGATCCGCGAAGTCAGACGGCGCGGCCGCAAGATAGCCCACGCTCAACTTCAAGGTGAGCAGCCGACCACGCTTGCGCAGCGCGTGGACGTTGCGACCCGGCTCGAACGTCAGCCGCAGGATTCGCCCGGGCGACGCCGCGAGGAGTACGGGCTCGAGGTACTGCATGGCCAGGGCGTGCTGCCGCGCATAGCACTCGGTGTTCTCGGGCACGGCCAACCACGCAAGCATGCCGAAGGCCTGCGCCGAGGGCTTCGGCAAGCCCGAGGGGGCGGCGCGTTCCTCGGCGCAGATCGCACGAACGCGCTCGGCATGCGCGGCCGACGTCCGCTGGACCTGCTCGACGGTCGCCTCGCCATCGGGTTGCGTCGCAAGCCTGCCCAGTTGAGCCCGCAGGGCGCCGACCAGCCCAGGGATCCTGAGCGGCTTGACGACCGGCGCCGTCGTATCGGAGAGGGGCAAGACGTCGGGCGTCATCGCCGCGGCAGCGCGCAGCACGGCATACGCGCGCTGGGACGGCACGGGCAGGTCCTCTACGCAGGCTCCGAGGTCGTCCAGCACCATGTCGATGGCCCGGACCTGCTCGGCGGCATCCGCCAGGAACGCCGTGCGCTCCCACTCAGGGATGCCGTGCTGCAGCCGGCCTTGGACGGTTCGGGCGGCTCGCACAATGCCGGAAATGCGGATGGCCACGGGGCCCTCGTCTCTGCGGTCTGCGTGGGGGGAAAAGCGGGCTTCAGCGTAGCGCTGCTCGACGACACGGGCCACGCAGCCGGAGTATGGTCGACGCATGCGCGCCCGGCTCCTCTCGCTCTCTCTCCTGACGGCCTTCGTCGTCACGACGCTGGGAGCGCCGCGGGCGTTCGCCGACGACAAGCCAGCGCCCACCACGACGGAAGACTTCCTGCGCATCGTCGATCCCAAGAAGGCGCATGGCATCCCGTCGTTCGCCGAAGTGAAGGCTCGGGCGACAGCCGGTGACGCCGCCTCGATGGCTCTCCTCGGGGACTACTACGCCCATCCGAAGAGCCGCAGCCACGATGTGGCGACGGCCCTTCGCTGGTATGAGGACGCCGCCGAGGCTGGGGACGACTACGCACTCCTCGTTCTCGCGCGGAGGCACCTCGCAGGCGATGGGGTCCGCCGCGATCTTCAGCGCGCACTGGGCCTGCTCGCCGCTGCATCGGCCCTCGGCTCCGCCGAGGCAGCCTTCGAGCTCGGCCGGCTCCACGAAGAGGGCGCCGGCGTCCCCACGGACCGCGAGAGCGCGCGTACCTGGTACGGCATCGCGGTGAACCGCGGATCACCAGATGCCATGGCACGCCTCGCCGAGATGCTCGCCGAGGGCCGTGGCGGCCCGCAGGATCGAGTGCGCGCGCTGGCACTTCACACCCGAGCCGCCGAAGCAGGCCACGGTGAGTCGGTGCGCGCCCTGGGCCTCGCCTACCTCACGGGTGTCGGCGCGAAGCAGGATCTGACCGCAGCGCTTCGCTGGCTCGAGCCTGCGGCGAAGCTCGGCTTCGCGGACGCCCAGTTCGAGCTCGGGCTCCTCGCGCTCGACGGTCGCGCCGGCGCCAAGGATCCGGCGCGCGCAGCGACGCTGTTCAAGCAAGCAGCGGCTCAAGGGCTGGCGGCCGCACAATACAACCTGGGTGTCGCCTACAGCCTGGGGCAGGGTGTCGCCAAGGATCCCAAGCAGGCGCTGACCTGGTTCACCAAGGCTGCTGCGCAGGGCCACACGCTGGCGACCCTCGAGACGGCGTTCCTGCTCCTGGACGGCGCCGGCGTGCCGCAAGACCTGCCGCGAGCCCACGCCTTGCTCAAGACGGCCGGCGCCGAGGGAGAGCCGCTGGCGCTCCGCACGTTGGGCGACCTGCACTTCGAAGGGCGCGGCACGCCGCAGAGCGGTGCACGGGCCATGGAGTACTACGTAGCGGCCGGGCGTGCCGGCGACGTGGAGTCCTGCGCGCAGGTGGCCCACCTGCTCTACACAGGCGAGGGGGGCGTGGCGCGCAGCGAGCGCGTGGCCTTTGACTGGTTCCGCCACGCAGCATTCAAGGGGCACCCCGTAGCGCAGCGCCGCCTCGCCGTCCTCTACCGTGCCGGGCGCGTCATCCCGCG
>JAJDEM010000263.1 GCA_029259795.1 Planctomycetota bacterium | reverse complement strand
CGGCATCGACGTCTTCGGGCACATCGTTGGGGTGGATGCCCATCGTCGGGTAGAGCCCGTCGTGGGCGTCGCAGAGCCGGGCGCAATCCCGTCCGTTGGCGACCGACGTTGCCACGACGACCGCTTGGGCAACGCCCTCCTCACGCATGCGCGCGACCACCTCATCACGATCCGGGTCGAAGCTCTCCCACGTGAGGTGGCAGTGGGAGTCGACCAGGGGGGGGAGGTCTGCGGCCATGGCGGGAAGTTACCAGCCCTGGGCGCCTGCCTCCCCAAGCGCGCCCCGGCGGGCCGCGGCGGGGGGGGCATTTCGTGCGGGGGGAGTGCCCCTGGCGGGAGCCCCCTCTTCTACAATCCAGTCCGCCGATCCCGTTCGCGGGTCATCCGCAGGCTTCCGGAGGCCCCGACCCGATGGCTGATTCCCCCCGCAGCGCCCTGACGCGCGTCCTTCCCTGGGCGGCCCTCGCTCTCATGGTGGTCTTCTTCCTTCTGCAGGTCTCGGCCCGGACGAAGGCCGAGCGCGACGCCAGCGAGGCGCGCAAAGCGCTGCACGATCTCGAGGGCGCCCGCGCCCTGGCGCCCGACGTTCGGAACTTCGCAGGCGGCGACCCGGAGAGCGGCCTGCGCTTCCTGCGCATGCAGGCCAGCATCGCCAAAGATGCGCGCATCGAGGCCGAGGGCGAGGCCGAGCGGCTGGCAGGGGAACGGAAGGCCCTCCAAGCGCGCTTGGAGCGTGCCGGAGGCGTCCGCGCCGCTCACGTCGCGGCGCTGGAAGCGCTGCGAGCGGAGCGTGACAGCGCCGAGGTCACCCGCAGCGAGGCCGCGCGGATCGAAGCCGAGATGGCCCCGCTCGAGGCCGAGGCGCGTGCTCGGGCCGGGCAGCTCAAGGCCGAGCGCGACACGGCGCAGGGGGCCCTGGCGGCGACCGAGCTGCTGCGGATCGAGGCCGAGGCGCGCGTGGTCGAGCTCGAGTCGCTCGCGGCGGCCATCTCGACCCAGATGGATCGCCTGCTTGCGCAGGCCGCCGAGAACCGCGAGCGGATCCAGGCGCTTACGGTAGCGGCGGCCCGGGGCAGCGATGTGGGGGCGACCGTCCGCCGGTGGCTGATGGCAGCGACCGACCGACGTAGCAACGCGAGCACGACCGCGGCCCCAAGCGGTGCACACGCGCTGGCGTTGAGCGACGTCTGGATGGATCTCGCTCAAGGACAGCGTAAGCAGCACGCGGCTGCATTTGCGCGGGTCCTGACCGCGCTCCCGCCTTCGGAGGCTGCGACGGGCGCTGCGCTGATGTGGTTCGATCTGGGCAGCCACCGCAGCGTCGAGCCTGCGATCTTGCGACAACTTCTCCGACGGCACGCGACCGGCGCCCATGAGACCACCCTCCTGTTGGCGCAGCGGGGAGAGGTCGTCCGAGCCATGGTTCTCGAGCGGCTGGCGTCCCACGCCAAGCTCTGGGAGGCGCACGAGCGCGACGAGGTCCTCGGCATGCTTGACGCGCTGCTCCGCTACCCCCGAGAGGATGTGCGCCGGGACGCGGCGCGCGCCTTTGGCCTGCTCCAGGCCTCCGAAGCAACGCCCGCCTTGATCAAAGCGCTGGGCGACAAGGAGTCCAGCGTCCGCCATGCCGCGGCGTGGGCGCTCACACGCATGAAACGCACCGCGCCCGCCGTGTCCGCGCTCAAGGTGGTGGCGAAGACGCTGCTGGCCTCACCGAAGGTGGCCGACCTGCGCGAGGGGCTCTGGGTCGCTCAGTGGGTTCTCGGGCAACCGCAGAACACCGCGTGGCTGGAGTTGTCGGATGGGCAAGTGAAGCGCATCGCCGCTCGGGTGCGCAAGCGGTTGGATGGCTGAGACGCGGCCGGTCGGTAGGCAAGCCGGCTGGGCAGCGGTGCCCGAGCCGTGGCGAGACGCGCTGCGTCCCGTCCTCGAGCGCCCGGAGCACGCTGCGCTGCAGGCGTTTCTCGCCGCGGAGGCTGCCGCCGGCCACGCGGTGCTGCCGGCCCCCGAGGACATCTATGCCGCGCTGGCACTCGTGGCGCCCGCGTCCGTGCGCGTCGTCATCGTGGGTCAGGATCCCTACCCGACGCCGGGGCATGCCCACGGGCTCGCGTTCTCCTACCGTGGCTCTGGTGCGCTGCCGCGCTCGCTGCGCAACATCCTGGCGGAGATCGAGCACGAGACGGGCAGCGCGCCCAGCGAGGGGAGTGGGGACCTCAGTCCGTGGGCCCGGCAGGGGGTGCTCCTCCTGAACACGGTCCTGACGGTGCGCGCCGGCGAGGCCGGCTCGCATCGGGGCCGCGGCTGGGAGGCTGTGACCGACGCCGTCCTGAGCCACCTTGCGGGGTGCGGCCGCCGGCTGGTGTTCGTGCTGTGGGGCCGTCAGGCCCAGAAGAAGGCGCGCCTGCTCGGCTCGGGGCACGTCGTGCTCTCCGCGGGCCACCCGTCGCCGCTCTCGGTGCGCTACTTCCACGGCTGCGGCCATTTTGAAGCCATCAATCAGGGGATCGAGGGCCCGCCCATCGATTGGCATCTACCCTGGGGGAACGTTCCGCCAACGAGGGCGGGGTCGGCGTCGTAGGGCTCCCGGAGGTAGACCAGCCATGAACAACATCCTCATTGCGTTCGTCGTCGCGTTCGCTGCCGGCTTCGGCGGTGCGTGGATCTTCGGACAGACCAATGGTGACGCCGACGGCGCCGCCGCCGAAGGGACAGGCGACTCGGCCCTCCTCGCCGAGCAGATCGCCGACCTCAAGCGCGAGATCCAGGACCTCCGCAATCCGCCCGAGACCCTGCGGGCCTCCGCCGCGGCGGGCACGCCCGGTTCCTCCGAGGCCGCGCAGGCCGCGGTCGTCGAGGCGGTCCTGGCCAAGCTCGACGAGCGCGTCGATGGCCGCGTCACGGAGAAGTTCGAGGCGCTCGCCTCCAAGAACGAGGGAGGCTCGCAGCGCGGCCGTCGCCGGGGCGGCAAGAAGCGCGTCAGCCTCAAGGACGCTGCCAGCGCGATCGGTCTCAGCGCGCAGGAGGAGGACGAGGTCGCCCGCATCTACGAGGACTCCATGAACCGCTTCATGAAGCTCGCAGCCGGCCCCGATGGCGACATCGAAGACGTCAAGCGCGACCTCGCCAACGCGCAGAAGAACCCCATGGGCGGGCGCACGCTGATGATGAAGTACATGCCCAACATGATGAAGAACATGGGCGAGCTCATGACGATCCAGGCGGATCGCGAGACGGCGATCAACAAGGCCATCGGCCCCGAGAAAGCGCGTCGGCTCAACAGCGAGTTCGACGTCAAGGAGGGCAACCCGCTCGGCGGCGGCTTCCGGATGGAGGCTCGGATGGAGTCGGACGCCGACGCGACCAAGTAGGGCAGCGCCTCCGTAGGTCCGCTGCTTCGGGCCCTCTGCTTCGTGCGCGGATCCCGCGCCTGAGCCAGCGCCCCGCTTTGGGGCCCTGACCCCGCCCTCGTTTCGCCCTACAATCCGGCCCCCGCGCATCCTCCTTCGAGGGAGGGCGGAACCTCACCCCAGGGGACCAAGCCACCTCAGGGGACCAAGCCACGCCAGGGACCAAGCTGTTGACCGAGGGAACCATGCCGATGACTCGACTCTCGCGCCGCGCCGGCGCCTTCCTAGGCGCGCTGTTCGCTGTCTCGCTACTCGCCCCGACCCCGGTGGCTCGTGCTGAAGACGAACCCGACATGAAGAAGCTGCGGGCTTCGATCGTGAAGGTGTTCACGGTCTCCCAGCCCGAGAACTACCAGCGTCCGTGGCAGCGGCCGCGCCCGCAGGGTTCGAGCGGCAGCGCGTTCTACATCGGCGACCGCAAGCTGATGACCAACGCCCATGTCATCAGCGACGCCAAGAACCTGCAGGTCAAGCGCGCCGATCGCGTGAAGCGCTACGAGGCCCGCGTGCTCTACGCCGGTCACGATTGCGACCTCGCCGTCATCACCGTGGATGACGACTCGTTCTGGGAGGGGATGATCCCGCTCGAGATTGCCACGCGCCCCGCCATGCGTTCCAAGGTAATGACCATCGGCTACCCGACGGGCGGCCAGAAGCTCTCGATCACCGAGGGGGTCGTCAGTCGCATCGAGGTGCACACCTACGTGCACTCCGGCGCCGACGATCACCTGACCATCCAGACGGATGCCGCCATCAACCCCGGCAACAGCGGCGGGCCCGTCCTCCAGGACGGCAAGGTCTGCGGCGTGGCGTTCCAGGGGCGCATGTTCGCGCAAAACCTCGGCTACATGATCGCGCCCTCGGTCATCCAGCACTTCCTGAAGGACATCAAGGACGACGTCTATCACGGCTACCCCGAGCTCGGCATCTACACGGCCAACCTCCGCAACGACACGCTCCGCAAGTTCCTGGGCATGCCCAAGGAGCAAGAGGGGGGCATGCTGGTCTTGAAGCCTACGCCGTACGCCTCGACCGCCGGCAAGCTCAAGCGCAACGACGTCATCCTCAAGATCGACGGCGTGCAGATCGAGTCCGATGGCACGGTCAAGATCGGTGATGAGTTCCTCGACTTCGCGTTTGTCGTCGAGGGCAAGCAGATTGGCGAGTCGGTCGTACTCACCGTCCTGCGCGACGGCAAGATCACAGAGATCGAGGTCACGCTGAAGGAGTGGTCGGCCCGCATGAAGCCGGGCCGGGTCTACGACAAGCGTCCCGAGTACATGGTGCTTGGCGGCTTCCTGTTCGTGCCCCTGACC
>JAJDEM010000262.1 GCA_029259795.1 Planctomycetota bacterium | reverse complement strand
CCTGGCCGCGGATGGTGATCGACTTCAGGACATCGGCTTCCGTCAGTGACCCGATCGCTCCGTAGAGCGTGTCCCATCCGCTCGTCCACACCGCATCAAGCTGCTCGCGGCTCGTGAAGTCGTCGACGAACTCACCGTCACGCCCGCGGTCGGGCTTCTCCCCATCCGTCGTCAGGAAGTCCGTCCAGCGTGAGCGCATGTTGCCGGCCAGGTGCTTCATCAGGATGACGATGCTGTTGCCGTCCTCGAACGGCGTGGCGTGCAGCTGGCTGTCCTCGAGTTGTGCGATCGCCCGGTCGGCGCGCCGCTCCTGCCGCTGAAACATCGCAAGGCTCGAGGCGAGGAAGTCGGCTGCGGTACTCATCGTGCTCTCTCCGGGGCGCATAGTCAGGCGGGCGGCGGGGCCTTGGCCGAGCAGCCGCCGCCTTCGAGCGCAGCACCCGGATCACCGCCCTCGGTCTCGCCGCCTGCCTGGGCGTAGGCCATGATGCCGCCGCTGATCACGGTCAGGCCGCCGATGCCGTGCTGGGCCAAGGCGGCCTGCGCCATCGCGGCGCGCTGCCCCAAGTGGCAGAGGATCAAGCGCGGTGCCGGGGTCTTGCGCACCTCGTCGGTGCGCTCGAGGATCTCATCGAGCACGATGTGCCGTGCGCCTTTGATGTGCGCTTGCTGCAGCTCATCGGCTCCGCGCACGTCGATGATCGTACCGGCGCCGCCCTGCTCGACGATCTTGATCGTCTCCGACGCGGAGATGGTCGCCGGGAAGGGAATGGCCTCGGTGTTGTAGCGCAGGAGCGCAGCCATGTTGGCCGGCTCCGCGGGCGCATCGGCCTCCAGGCTTGAGACGAAGCGATCGCGATCCGCGATTTGCAGCCACGCGTTGCCCGTGCGCTCCGCACCGATCGTGCTGTGGGTGCGACCCTCGTAGTCATGCCCCGGGTAGAGCAGGGTGGCGTCGTCGAGTGAGAGCATCACATCGTGGATGCTGTCGTAGAGCTGCCCGGCGTCGCCACCGAGAAAGTCCGCCCGTGCGACGCCGCCGATGAACAGCGAGTCGCCCGAGAACACAGCCCCTGGGGTGAGCAGTGCCATGTGGTCGGGGGTATGCCCCGGCGTGTGGCGGATGGTGACGGCACCGTCGCCAAGCGCCAACGGCTCGTGATCGTCGGGTAGGTGCGTGACGCCCGCGTGCTTTGACTTCGCATGCGCGACACGCGTGGCCTTGAAATGACCCGCCATGAGCGCAGACGCCGAGGGGTGGTCGGCGTGCGTGTGGGTGTCGACCATCCAGCGCAGGCGATAGCCGTCTGCCTCGAGCCGTTGGGCAGCTTCGCCGGCTTGATCCAGATGGACGTCGAGCGCAAGGGCCTCCTTCGAGGCCGGGTCGAGGATCAGGTAGGCGCGGCAGCCTTGCGCGTGCTTGAGAGCTGCGACCTCTAGCGCGCCAACCGTGTTTGTCTCTGTGCTCATGGGGCCTCCGGGGGGGGGGAGGCCGAGTCTAGCCCACCAAGCGCCTGCCCGGCGCCCATCTGAATCTGGGCTAGATAGTGCTGAAATGCTGGGTGCCCCCTCCCGCTCTCCCCGGCGGGTTGACATCTATGAAACGTGCAGACGACCATCCGCTGGCGCTCTCCCAGACCGGGTCCTTCGGGAACGCGGCCCAGGGCGCAGACGCCGCCGAGAGCACCAGCCGCCACAAGCGGCTGGCGCGGGTTGCCCGCCTCTGGCCGATCGTCGCCATCGTCCTCCTCGCCCTGGGGCCCGTGGTCGGCTGGATCGCCTACGGCTGGGCCGAGCGGGTCCGCGAGCAGGGCCTCCAGGTGAAATTCGAGGAAGCGGTCTCCAACCGAGCCCACCGGATCTCCCAGCAGGTTCTCTCCTACGCCGAGGTCCTGCACGCCTGCCAGGGCTTGTTCGACGCGTCCGAGACCGTCACGCAAGAGGAGTTCTCGACCTTTACTCGCCAGGCCCGCGGCCGCCACCCCTGCATCGATGCGATTGCCTGGGCGCCCCGCGCACGCAAGGGCGACACCGAGACCTACAGCCTGCGTTTTGTCGAGCCCCTTGCCGCCCACGAGGGGCTGCTTGGCCGCGACCTGCTCTCCGACGAGGCCTACGGCGATCCGCTCGAGCGCGCGTTGCGCGAGCGCAGGACGCTCCTCTCCCGCCCGATCGCCGCGCTGGATGAGACCGGCGCCTCCACCTGGTTGGGTGAGCTGGCCCTGGGCGTGTACGACCAGGGCATCAGTGGCCTGCCGCGGCAGCCCATCGGCGTGGTCCTGCTCCGCTTCCGCACGCGTGCCTTGCTCACCGAGGCGCTGCTCTCCCCGGCCTTGATCGACGAGGGCTCCCCGCCGGTCGCCACCATGCGCGCCGCGCTCTACGACGTGACCCTTCAGCGCGGCCGCGCGGCAATCGCCACCGTCGGTGACGGCCTCCTGGAGTCAAGCCCGATCGCGGCGCAGCAGGAGATCCAGATCGCCGGGCGGCGCTGGCGTCTTGACGCGCAGCCCACCGTGCACTTCTTCGCCAAGCACGAGAGCTCGAACTCCCTCGGGATGGCGTTGCTCGTCTTCCTGGCCTGGGAGCTCTTCGCCGGCCTGCTGCTGCTCTTGAGTGCGGCGTCGCGTAACCATGCCGTCCGGCGTCAGAGTCGAACGGTTGGTCGTGTGCTGCAGAGCCTGGGCGAAGGCGTGATCGTCGCCGGCGCGGACGGCCATGTCCGGCTGAGCAACGAAGCCTCGCGAAGCCTCGTCGGCACCGTGGTCGATGACGTGGATGCCGAGACCTTCGCCCGCTCCGTGCGCTTCGTGGATGCCGAGCGCAAGCGGGCCTACGACCCGAGTGAAGCGCCCTTGGCTCGCGCCATGCGGGGTGATGTGTTCGACGAGGAGCGCTGCTTCGTCTACACCCCGAGCTACCCGTACGGCGTGCCCGTCAGCGTGAGCGGCCGCCCGCTGCGCGATGAGTGGGGCAAGCTGCTCGGGGGCGTGCTTGCCTTGCGTGACGACACCGAGCGCCGCAAGTCCGAGCTCGTCTTGCGCGAGCAGGACCTCAAGCTCCGCGAGCGCCGCATGGAGATGGAGCTCGCCGCCAAGGTGCAGAAGCGCCTCTACCCCCGCAAGGCGCCGAAGCTGGTGGGACTCGACCTGGCCGGCGCCGTGCAGCCGGCGGATGAGACCTGCGGCGACTACTACGACTTCCTCGAGCTTCCCGACGGCTCGCTTTGCCTCGCGATCGGCGACGTCAGCGGCCACGGACTCGGCCCGGCGCTGGTCATGGCCGAGACCCGCGCCTACATCCGCTCGCTCGCCCGCGCTGGCGAGTCACCCCGCGACATCCTCGAGCGCTGCAACGCGCAGCTGAGCCGCGACCTGGCCGACGACCTCTTCGTCACCATGCTGCTGGTCCGCATCGAGAAGGGCGGCCGCAGCCTCTCCTACGCGAGCGCCGGCCACACCCCGGCCCTGTTGGTCTCGAAGTCTGGCAAGCTGAAGGCCGAGATGGGCCGCACCGGCTTGCCGCTTGGCATGTTCGAGGAGAGCACCTACCGCGCAGAGTACGGCATCGACTTCGAGGAGGGCGACGTGCTCACCCTCATGACCGACGGCGTGACCGAGGCCAGCTCCTCCAGCGGCGTGCCCTTCGAAGAGACCGGCGTCTACGACGTCGTGCGTCAGCACCGCCATCGCAAGGCCGGCGAGATCCTCAACCAGCTCGACCGCGCCCTCATCCGCCACGCCGGCGAGCTCCGCCGCCGTGACGACGTCACCCTGGTCGTATGCAAACGCACCGCCGCCTTCCCCGCCCGCCTCCTCTCCGACACCTGGTCCGGCCGCGGCGAAGGCCGCCGCGTCGACGCCAGCCGCTAGGCCTCACCGCCACGCCACGCCCGGCCCAAGGCCACGAGCCCTTCGGCCCACGCCGCCCTCGCCCCAGCCCTCCACTCCCGTCGCCCCCTTGCGACCCCAGCCTTCTATGCGTAGCCTCCCCCCGGCCTCTGAATGGGAGAGGCTGGCGGACTGGTGTCCCCCTCGGTCTTCAAAACCGATGTGCCCCTGGGCAACCTTGGGTAGGAGGGTTCGATTCCCTTGCTCTCCCGCCACTTCTATTGCTGCGATATCAACGCGCTATGCGCCCGTAGCGAGAAATCGTATTCTCCGGAAACGGAGCTGACGCGACCTCACCGGAGGTGACCGGAGGTGGCGCGACATCCGTTTCGGGGGCCGCCTAAGGGGCCGCGGGGACACGCCGATCCGACGTTTCTGGCGCTACGTTGGAGGCGCGGGATCGGAATCGGCCGGCTCGCGAGTTGGAGCTGCCATGCCTCGTCGTCGCGCGGTCGGACGGGTGTTCAGGCGTCGCCGAACCGGCGTCGGCGCGGACGGCAAGCCCAGGACCGGCTACTACCCCGGGTTCTACATCCGCCTCCGCCGGGATGGACGGGAGCTGCGCCAGTACGCGGGCCCCGACCGGGAGACCGCCCTCGAGGTCCTCGGGCGCCTGCGGAGAGAGCGGGCGCGCTTGGAGCTGCTTGACGAGGAGCCCCAACGCGAGATCGCCTTCGAGGTCTTCGCCGAGACCTATCTGACCTGGTCTGAGCGCGCGCACACCGAGTCCACCTACCACAGTCGCCGCTCGATGATCCGAAACCTTCTCGTGCCGGAGTTCAAGGGCCTCCGACTTGACCGCATCACGCCGCCCAAGATCGTACGGTTCCTCGCGCGCCGGCGGGCCGACGTGGGAGGCGCCACCTGCAACCGGAACCTGGCCATCCTCAGCTCGATCTTCCAGCGAGCCACCAAGCTCGGCCTCTTGCGGGAGAACCCGGCCCAGCGAATCCAGCGCGACCGCGAGGCGAGCACGCCGATGCCGCTGCTCGGTCACGATGAGCAGGATCGCCTCATTGACGAGTTGCCGGTCGCAATGCAACCCTTCTTCCTTACGGCGCTGCACACGGGGCTTCGCCTCGGCGAGCTCATGCGCCTTGAGTGGTCGGATGTGGAGCTTGCCACAGGGCGCATCCGGGTACGGATATCGAAGAACAAGCGCACGCGCATGGTTCACGCGACGAGCCGGGTTCTGGAGCGGCTCATGGAACTTCACACCAATCGAGTGCTCCCGCTCCGCGGGCCGGATCTTGTCTTTCCCGCGGCGAGTAGTCGTACATCGAAGCCGTGGTCGATCGCGTGGTCGCACCGCAAGGCTTACAGGCAGGCCGCAGCCAAGATCGGACGGCCGGAGCTTCGCGTACACGACCTCCGACACCTGTGCGCCATCAACCTCGTGCGCAGCGGGATGGACCTGCCCTCGGTGCAGGCTGTGCTCGGCCACACGAGCCTGCTCTCCACGCTGCGCTACGCGGCGTATCAAGACGACACAGCGGCCGCGCGGGCTGCGGCGCTGCTCGACGGGATGAGTCGACGGTAGGGGCTTGGCTAGCTGACCGGTGCAGAGGGGTCCTCGCGCGTGGCCCCGAGCCAGTCCTCGAGGAGCACGTACTTCGGCCGTCCGAAGCGGTGCACGGGGACCTTCTTCTCTTTCACGAGCTTCCGCGCCGCGCCGGTCGTCGACCCAGTCAGGAACGCGATGTCCGCCATGGAGAGGTAGGTCTGCCCTCCCATCGTCGTCCCGATTTCGGCTGCGTCTCCCGGGGCTAACTTGGCCCACGCCCCGTAGCTCGTTACGGATGCGTCGAGTGCTTCTCGCGCGCTCGCGCAGTGCCCCGTGATCGCCTCCACGAACTGCGCGAAGGTCAGGCCCGCGTACTCATGCTTCCCGTAGCGCTCGCGCAACTCCTCGAGTGCCCCCAGCGCGTTCCTGAGCGTCGCGAAGGCGACGGTTGGGACCTCGAGACGGCCCACTTCGGCGAGTACGGCGTCGGCAGTCGGTACGTCGAAGGCATCCGTGGCAGCGACGAAATCACCGACCCGGCCCTGTTCGCGCTCCTTTTCGAAGTACCTGCGAAACTCGCCCTCCCGCTTCGGTTCGCGTTCGATGTACTGCTGCAGCTCGGCCTCAAGATGGCGTTGCGGGAGCAGCTCAAGGTGGTCGATCTGGCAATCAACGGTCCCAAACCAGTCGCCGATGGAGTCGGAGTACGCGCTCTTCATGTTGATGCTCCTCGGTCTCGTGCCGACTGCGCCGACCGTGACCCTCAGAGTATCGCGCGGGGTGGTTCCCGACGGGACCGTGCCACTCTATTGCGGCTCCGCTGATGCTCTCGCGCCTCCGAAGCGCAGATGAATCGCCCGCCCTCGCACCGCCAGAGAAGGACCCACATAGCGGGTCAACTTGTCTAGCTTCGGGTTCCGCTCAAGGTGGAAGTCGAATCAGGTGCCCTGAGAACCGTCGCAGCTGTCCCCCGCTGGGAATCTTCTGTAAGTTGAGCCGCGACAAGTGCTTCCAACGCATTCCGCTTTCCGGGTGTGACACTTCTGGTCGCCGGGAGGCGTCCTGAGCGCCGCCTGCCCGCGCGGCTAGCGTGCGAGGCGATCAACCCGGAAGTGCTGTTCCCCCTGAGGTAGCTCCTCAAGCATCACGGGCTCCAGTTCTTCGCGCCGGGGCCACGCGAGCAGCAGGGCCTCTGGTTCGTGCCGCTTGATCCACTCGACGGCCGCGCGAAGCTCCGGCCAGCTCCATGCGAGCAAGAAGGGGGTGGTCACCCCCTCAGGCAGACCGCAGTGCGGTCCGGGGAGCTTGCACCAGCGGAGAACACCACTACGCCGTAGTACGGCGCCGACAAGCCGTCCGGCTCGAGTCCTCGCGCGAACCTTCCAGCGGGGAGAGGGCCCCCGGAGGTCAGTGGCCGTGGCCCGTCGCATCCCGTAGTACCGCCAAGCCCGCCAGTGGCGGAAGTCGTCACACGCCTTGGCAGCGGCGTCTTGGAAGACGGCCGGGTCCTGGGCGGCGTGCAGATACCCATTGTCGGCTCGAAGCAGGTATTCGGGGTCGACGGGCCAGCGGCTGGTCGCCGCGTAGAGGTCAAACGGTGGCAGAGGCAGGCACGCGGTCTCCGTCGAACGCTTGGGCGGCCCCGAATGAAGACCCAGGTCGTCCAGTCTCCGGCCCTGCTGGAACTCGAGCCATTCCCGCAGCGAGCAGCCTTGCAGATGCTGCATCCACGCGTCAAGTTCAGGGGTTGTGAAGTACACGAGGCGCCCCTTGACGCCACCGCCGCGGATGGGGATTTGGTGACGTCGTCGGCGTGCTTGGAGGGCGTCAGCCGTCACCTCGATGCCGAGCGACGATAGGTAGGCCGCAAGCTCATGCCATCCCTCGACGCGACTGCACTCAAGTAGCGGTACGCCGGTGTCTTCACTTGTGTTCATGGCATCACCGTACTCGTCGCCATGTGCGTACCCCGGGCCAGTTCCGTCGCTTGAAACTGACCAGCGGGAGGTGACGCGACCTCGGCGGAGGTGACGCGACCCGCGCCTTTGCCCATGGAACGAGTCCCCAGTTCGGGGCGTCCCCAAGTGCACAGGGCTCGCAATGAGGCGGTGCCCGCGGAACCCATGGAGGCCTAAGAAATGGCCACGAAGAAGCACGCGACTCTGAGCGAAGCGATGGATCAGTTGGATTGCTCTCCGTCCGAAGTCCGGCGTTTGATCGAAGAGGAAGTACTCGTCGCCCGCAGAGACGACCCGACCGGTCCGCTTCGAATCTCGCAGGCGAGCATTGATGAATACCTCGACGCCGAGGACGACGACGAGGAGGCCGGCGACTTCGATTCCGGTGTGCTCCTCGACATAAGTCTGTCCACCCTATGAGCTGAAAGGGCTGTTGATTGGCTCCTCTCCCAGTGCCTGCCTTCAGGGCAGGAGAAAGGGAGAACGATGGACGAGAACCAATCAAGGAAGCAGGACCCCGGCGCCA
>JAJDEM010000261.1 GCA_029259795.1 Planctomycetota bacterium | reverse complement strand
AAGGGCATCAAGGCGCGCGTGAAGCACATGATCGTGCTCTCCGACGGCCAGACCCAGGGCGGCGGCTACGAGCAGCTGGCCCAGCAGGCGCAAGCCGACGACATCACCATCTCCACGGTGGGCGTCGGCTCGGGCGCCGACAACCGCTTGATGGCCAGCATCGCCCAGGCGGGCGGGGGCAAGCACTACGCGACGAACGACCCGAGCAGCATTCCGCGCATCTTCACGCAGGACGCAGCCACCCATCTCGGCAAGCTGATCCGCGAGGAGGCGTTCCGCCCGCAGCAGGTCGAGGCGCATCCGATGCTCGCCGGCTGGGATGCCGCGGCGGCCCCCGAGCTGCTCGGGTACGTGAAGACGATCCGCAAGGCGACGACCCAGGTGCCACTCGTGACGGATCTGGGCGACCCGCTCCTCGCCCACTGGCGCTTCGGGCTCGGGAAGGTGACGGCCTTCACCTCCGACTGCAAGTCGCGCTGGGCCGCGCTCTGGATCTCCGGCTGGCCGGGCTACAGCCAGTTCTGGGGCCAGGTCCTGCGCGAGATGGCGCGCAATCCCCAAGGTCGCAACATGGATGTGCACCTCGACCGGGACGCCCAGGGGGCGCGTATCGTCGTCGACGTCTTCGAGAGCGCGGCGGCCTTCAAGAACTCAGCCGATGTGCGCGCCGATGTGTTCTTCGTCCCGCAGGGCGCGCTGGGTTCTGCGATGAAGAACATCCGCAGCACGAAGCTCGAGCAGGTCGGACCGGGTCGCTACGAGGGGCGCTTCCGGCCCACGCAGCCCGGTGTGTACCTCGTGCGTGCGCAGTCCGGGGCCGACCTCGTGTCGGCGGGACTCGTCTACAACGTCTCCAGCGAGACGGCTTCAGCGCGCATCGATGACGATCTACTGAGTGCCGTCACGCGCACGACCGGCGGCTCGGTGTTGGGCGCCAAGGCCACGTCGCTGGCCACCGTGAGCGCGAACCACGCACGGTACGTCGATCTCACACCCTGGCTGCTTGTGCTCTTCCTCCTGCTCTTCCTCGTGGACATCGCCATCCGCCGCTGGGAGAACGTATTGGGCGTCTACGACTACACGATTGGACTTGTCCTCCGAAAGGCCTGATGGACTTCGTCACGGATCATCCGAGCACCCGGCTGCGCGATCACGACCCAGCAGGCCACAGCGGGCGCCAAGCGTGGACACCCGAGGGTGCGCGCCGCTACTTCTTGATCGGCTGGCTCGGACTCTCTCTCCTCGCACCCACCGCCTGTCTCGCCCTTCGATGGCCAGTCCATCCCAACTCGAGCAGCGCCCTGGCTCGCCAGGAGGAGGCTGCCAGCGTTGCGGCTGTGCTGCGACGCGCCCGGCTCGTGAAGGTCGACGGACGACTCGTCGATGCCATGGGCAGCCCCGTCTCGGGCGCCAGTGTACGGTTCGTCCGTCTCGAGGCGTGGCTGCTCGACGACGACTTCCTTGCTGCCGAGGGTGAACGTGAGACCCGGCTCCGAGAGGAGGGGCGCGAGCCGGTGCACGTGGCTCCGGACATCGAGTGCCCATCGACCCGGACGGGCCCGGACGGTTCCTTTCACGTTCTGGTGAACGGCGGCGCATCGACATCCGGATCCGGCCGCGCTCATCTCCGGATCCGCACTCAGTTCGGCACCACCACCGATGTGCCCGCACCGCGCGGGCTATGGACGCCTGCCCCCCCGTCGGACGATCCCTACGCGATCCGCGCAACCTGGTCACTCGGCGACCTTCGACTTCGTTGAAGCTGGCCCGTAGAACGGACCCATGAGCGCGACTGCCAAGATCCTCGTGTACGACGGTGACTGCCGCATGTGCACGTCGTTCAGCCGACTCGCCGAGCGCCGCTGGCTGGTGGGCGACGCCACCCGCCGGCCCGTGGATGGCTTCGAGGGAGACGCCCTCGTGCGTCTGCACGAGGCTGGGGTCCACAACGAGATGGCGGTCATCGAGGAAGCCACCGGCGAGATCCGCACAGGCTACGACGGCATCCTCTGGCTCATGGAGAGCGGCCGCCTGCGCTGGCTCACACCGCTCTTCCGGCGGGGTCCCCTGGCGTGGCTCTGCAGGGCTGACTACCGCACGATCGCCTACAACCGGCGCATCCTCTCGCCTCCCGCTCGCGGGATCGCGTGCGCCTGCGATCCCGATCTGCATGTCGGCTTCCGCTGGAACTTCATCGGGCTGTGCCTGGCGTGGATGCTCTTGATCGGCATGGCGTCGGCGTTCACCTTCCTCGATCGGGCGTGGTGGCTGGGCCTCGGGCTCCCGCCTGCGTGGCTGCTGGTCACCCTCGGTGCGCGGTTCTCTCCCCCGGCGCAGCGTCTGGACTATCGCGGACACACCGCGTTCGTTGGCACGCTGATGACCCTGCCCGCGGCCCTGGCCGGCATCGTCTACGTCGCTCTGGCGTTGCTCTGGGCCGCCGACCTCGCGCCCGCCGCACTGGCCCGTCCAACCGACGTTGCCACGCCGATGCTCGCTGCGGCGTGGGCGCTCGCCCTGCCACTCGCGCTGCGCTCGCTGCTTGGGCGACTCCCGCGCCTGGGCTTCCCCCGCTGGGGCGCGGTGCTGGTCGCCCTGGTCTTCTGGACCGCTCCGCTGGGTGTTGGCTTCGGCCTCTGGGCCCTGATGTAGATGCGAGCCCGCCGCAGGCGCGGGTAGATTCCCTCCATGGCCCTTCTCGCAGCCCACGGCGTCCGCATGCACTACGGCGGTCCCGTTCTGCTTGACGGCGTGAACGTCAAGATCGAGCCGGGCGCGCGGATCGGCATGATCGGACGCAACGGCACCGGCAAGTCCACGCTGCTCGGCCTGCTGCGCGGCGCCCTGGAGCCGACCGACGGCAGCATCGTGGTCCAGCCCGGAACCCGGGTCGCGCATCAAGACCAGGAACTCGTGTTCGAGCCCGGTCGCACCGTACACGCCGAGATGCAGGCTGTGTTCGCGCATGAAAGCGCGCGGGAGGCTCGGCTGCGCGGGCTCGAGGCGCAGATTGCCGACACCGAGAACGAGACGCTGCGTACCCGCTTGCTGAAGGACTACGAAGCGCTGCAGCTCGAGCAGGAGCAGGCCGGTATCTACGACCTCGACCGCCGAATCGAGTCGGTACTCAGCAGCCTGGGACTTCCCGAGAGTGCCTGGCACCAGCCGATCGACGGGTTTTCCGGGGGCGAGCGCAACGTCATCGGGTTGGCGCGCGCCATGCTGTCGGATCCGGACGTCTTGTTGCTCGACGAACCGTCCAACCACCTCGACATGGAAGGCGTGGAGTGGTTCATCGACTTCGTGCGGCGCTCGAGGGCGGCGATCCTCATGGTCAGCCACAACCGCCACCTGCTCGACGCGGTCTGCAAGGAGATCTGGGAGCTGCGCAGCGCCAAGGTCGTCCCGTGGACCGGGAACTACACGGACTTCCAGCGGCAGAAGGCGGAGGCGCTTGTCCGCCAGGAGCGTCAGTTCAAATCCCAGCAGCGCCTCATCGCGCGCATCGAGTTTCAAGCCCGGCGGCTGCGCGACATGGCGGCCGCCTACGACGATCCGGGCCAGGCCAAGCGTGCGAAGGCCATGCTGAAGCGCGTCGACCAGATGGAGAAGGTCGAGCGCCCCGATACCCACGAGCGCACCTTCGGTGCGGCCATCACCGGCAGCGGTCGCCACGGGCGCATCGCGCTCTCGATCAAGGACTTCCACTTCGCCTACGGCGAGCGCAAGCTGATCGACGGTGCGAATCTCGAGGTCGAGTACGGCGAGCGGATCTGCCTGGTCGGGGCGAACGGCAGCGGCAAGTCCACGCTCTTCCACCAGATTCTCGAGCATGGCGGCTGGGACAATCCCACGTTGCGGCTTGGCAAGTCCGTTCGTGTCGGGGACTACCGCCAGCTGCGCGACGAACTCGAGGGCGGTCAGACCCTCGAGGACTGGGCGATCAACACGACGAAGAAGCCTCGGAATGAAGCCGTCGAGCTGCTCCATCGCTTCCTCTTCACGCGGGAAGACCTGGACCGGTCCATCGACACCCTCTCGGGTGGCGAGAAGAGCCGTCTGCAGCTCGCGCGCCTCGTCCACGAGGAAGTGAACTTCCTCATGTTGGACGAGCCCACCAACCACCTGGACATCCAGGCATGCGAGCAACTCGAGGAGATGCTGCTGGAGTTCCAGGGCACGCTCCTCGTGATCAGCCACGACCGCTACTTCCTCGACAAGCTGGTCGACCGCGTTGTCGAGCTGCAAGACGGCAAGCTCAAGGACTACCCCATGCGCTTCGCTCCCTGGTGGCAGCAGAAGGTTGCCGCCGGCGCGTTTGGTCGGCGAAGCGCCCTGCGTGACCGGAGCGGCGAGGCCGACGGCAAGGATGACCGCCGCGAGGCGTTTACCGACCGGCGGGAGCGGCAGCGCGAGCTGAATCGCCTCCGCAATCGGCACCGCGACCTCGAGACGCAGATCGCGCAGCTCGAGAAGCGCATCAAGGAGCTCGAGCCGCAGCTCGAGCGAGCTTACGAGCCGGGTTCGGATCCCGCCACGGCGGCCGCCATGCTTGCCGAGGTCACCGATGGCAAGCAGACCCTGGTCACGCTCTACGAGGACTGGGAAGCCGTCGCATCGGCGCTCGAGACGTGAGCGGGCACGCGTACCGGATCAGAACCACTTCTTGGAGCGGAAGAACATCAACATGCCGCCCGCAATCACGCCCATGAGCCCCATGCACATCCAGAAGCCCAGAGCGGCCTCCTTGCCCGGCAAGATGTCGAAGTTCATGCCGTAGATGCCGGCGATCAGGGAAAGCGGCATCATCACCGTGGCGATGATCGTGAGGGTGCGCATGATCTCGCTGAGGCGGTTGT
>JAJDEM010000027.1 GCA_029259795.1 Planctomycetota bacterium | reverse complement strand
CGGCGCCGAGAGGGTTCGCAGGTTCAAGTCCGCGAGCCACGGCCCGCCTTCGCTTGAGCGCCGGCGGGCGGGGTGCTAGCCTTCCCGCGCATCGCGCACCACGGGTGTATAGCTCAGTTGGCTAGAGCGCCTGCTTCACACGCAGGAGGTCAGAGGTTCGAGTCCTCTTACACCCACCACTCTCACTGCGAGCCGTTGCCGCACGACCCCCGCCGCTCCGTGCGCCAGCTCTAGGCGCAGGACTGAACCTGCTCCCTCCAGGAGCCGTGTTCTCTTGCTCCGGCGCTGACGCGCCTCCGCGGGGTTCAAGTCCTGTACCACCCACCATCTCCCGCTCGTAGGCACATGCCTCGCGGGTCTGGGCTTCGCACCCAGCCTCCACGCTCTGATGCATCGGATCCAGGTACGAAGCGCGTGACGCCCTGAATCCCCACCTGACTCCGCCCGCCCTCGGATGCCGCTTGACGTAAGTAATCACTTACTTACAATGGCTCCATGAGCCGCCAGACCACCCGCAGGACCGGCCCCGAGCGACGCGAGCAGATCGCCCTCGCCACGCTGCGAATCATTGGGCGCGAGGGCCTCTCCGGACTCACGACCGCTGCGCTAGCCAGCGAGGTCGACCTGACATCGGGTGCCCTGTTCCGGCACTTCGAAAGCCGCGACGCCATCCTCGCGGAGGCCGTTCGCCTCGCGGAGGTGCTCATCGAGGGGACGTTCCCCGATGGCTCGCTTCCCGCGCTGGAGCGCCTGCGGCGCTTGGCGCATGCACGGGTCAAGCTCCTGACCAAGGAACCAGCGATCGCGTGGTTGCTGCGGTCGAGCCAGGCAACCGCTGCGCTCCCCCCCCCAGCGGTGAGGCGCCTTCGAAAGCTGGTGAAGCGATCGCGGGCCTACATCCGCGAAGCACTGGCGGAAGCCGTAGCAACCGGCGAGATCCGCGGGGACGTCTCCCTCGACGGAATCCTGATCATCTTCACGTCGACCGTACACGCGCTCGTCGGGCAGCCTGGCGTTCGCGGAGAGGGTCGACGCGCCACCGGATCGGCCACGCCGGTCGACGAGTTGCTGACCCTGCTCACGCCGAGCAAGACACCAAAGACACGGAGTTAGACCCATGGCACCCACCGAAGTCACCCCCGAAACCCTCGTGGGGCAGCTCGCAACCCGCGCGCCGTCGACAACGCGCGTATTCGCCCGCCACGGCATCGACTTCTGCTGCGGGGGCGGCGTACCTCTAGCACAGGCCTGTGCTCGCCGCGAACTGGCAGTCGACGACGTGATTGCGGAGATCCAGCGCGAGCTCGAGACCCCCACGGGCGACGTCAAGTCCTGGGAAGGCGCACCCCTCCCCGACCTGATCGAGCACATCCTCACCGTGTACCACAGGCCCCTCGACGAAGAACTCCCGCGCCTGGAAGCCATGGCGCGGAAGGTCGTCTCCGTGCACGGCGACAAGGACCCGGAGCGCCTCGGCGCGATGCTCGAGACAGTACTGGCGCTGAAGGGCGAGCTCGAGCCGCACATGATGAAGGAGGAGAACATCCTCTTCCCCATGATCCTGAGTGGTCAGGGTGCCATGGCCGGGGGGCCCGTTCACGTCATGCGCCACGAGCACGACGAGGCCGGCGCGATGCTTCGGCGCCTGCGCGAGGTCACGGACGACTACACCCCGCCCGACGGCGCCTGCAACACGTGGCGCGCTCTCTGGCACGGCCTCGCGGAGCTGGAGCGCTCGCTCCACGAGCACATCCACCTGGAGAACAACGTCCTCTTCCCCGCGGCGTTGGACAGCTAGCAACGCGGGCCCGCAGTCCAGCGCCGGAGATCACGTCATGTCACGTTCACCCATGGTTCTTCTACTGCTGCTCGGCTCGTCCCTTGCCGGGGCCTGTGGTGCGAGAGCACCGCAGGTTCCCGCGGCCACTCCGCAGGCTGCCACCCCCGCCGTGAGCGTGCCTGCGAAGCCCGCTCAGCCGTCGTGGGACCGGTCGACCGCGATCGGTGACGTGGTCGCCGTACAGCCGGAGTCTGCGCGCCTCTTCGAGCTCCTTGACATCGACTACTGCTGCGGCGGAAAGCAGACGCTGGCCGAGGCGGCCAAGGCCCGCGGCCTCAAGGTGGAGCGCCTGATCGGCACGCTGCACGCGATGGCGACCGAGCCCGGGGCCGACCGGAACGAGAGCTGGGTGAGTGCACCGCTCGAGGATCTTGTCAAGCACATCGTGAGCACCTATCACGCACGACTTCGAACCGAGCTCCCACGCCTGGAGGCCCTCGTAACGAAGGTCGTCCGCGTGCACGGAGAGAAGCACGCCGAGCTGCAGGAGGTCGGCGAACGCTTCGCCACGTTGCGCAAGGCCATCCCCCCGCACCTTCAACTCGAAGAGCAACGCTTGTTCCCGGCGATTCTTGCGGCGTCGCCGCAGAACGCCGCTGCAACGCGCAAGCTTCTGCAGGAAATGCACGCGGATCACGACGAGGTCGGCGGGGCCTTGCATCGCATCCACGAGCTCACGGGGGGCTACGTCCCGCCCGAAGACGCCTGCGCGCTCTACACCCAGATGCTGAAGGGCTTGGCTGCGCTGGAGCGCGACTTGCACGCTCACGTGCATCTAGAGAACAACGTCCTCCTGCCTCGCGCCCTCGCGGCGCTCGACGGGTAATGATGGGGCACTGACGACTCTCGGTACGGAAGCTGGCGCGTGGGAACCCGCCACAAGGCTAACTCTTGGAGTCTCCGCGCTCCTCGGACTCATGCCTCCAAGTCGACTCGTCATACCGGGCAACCCAAATGGCACTCTCAGGATCGAACTCAACCGTCGCATCTATCAGCAGGGGGTCGTCGTTGCCCTCGTCATCCGTGTAGAGCGTGACCTTGAGTCCTTCGCTGAGTTCGATCCCCAACTCAGCTAGATCACGCCGAGTACCATTGCATGTGAGCCTCGCCCGGCCATGCTCATCTGAATTGTGAGGGTCCGCATAGAACCTGGGCCTGTCCATTTGCTCCTCCACACCAACTCCGCCGCCGACGCGCCCCGCGTTGCTCAAGTCCGAGCGCAGCGACCCGCTTGGCCGCGGCGGTCCTCAGCCCTCGCTACCCCTCACCTCCCGGGTCGTCTCCCCCCGCTCCCGCCTGCACCTCCGACACACGCAGCGACTTCGTCGCCAGCAGTTCGCCGTTCGCAAGCAGCTGGAACTCATACGTGCCGGGGGCCGGCAGCTGCAGGTTGCCGAGCTGGGCGCAGAGCTCGGTGGTCTCGAGCGGGCCGGGGATCTGGATCTTCGGCGGCGTGCCCTTGCCGAGGACGTTGCTGTTGGCCACGTCGACAAACTGGATCTCGAAGGTGTAGGCGCCGCGGGCGTTGGTGAGGCTGGCGTAGATCCAGAGCATCGGATGGATCGCCGGAAAGCGATCGGCGCGCAGGTCCTGAAAGAGGCCGATCAGCGACATCTTGCCGGTCTGGCGATCTTGGATGATCTGATCACAGATCAGGAAGGCCTTCACGACGGGCAGCGGCGTGTTCATGCGCGCATCCTAGCGAGGCGAGGGCCGGAGCCGATCATCCTCCTCATGGACGGCCCCAGGTTATCGCCCACTCAGCTCGCGGGCGGCCTGTTCGAGGAACGCCTTCTCGTCGGGGGTCAGGGAGCCGATGCCGTGCTCGTGGACCTTCTTGAGGAGCCCGTCCACGGCGATGCGCATGGCGGTCTCGCGATGCGCCTGCTCGAGGTTCGAAGGCACCCCGCCCGGAGGCGGAGCCGCGCGCTGCGGCGCCCCGCGCCGCTGTGCCTTGGCGGGCAGCGAGAAGCGCCGCGCGAGGAACCAGAAGCCGGCACCAAATGCCGCACCCGCGAGGTGGGCGACCTGACTGCCCGCGGACTCCAGCGACGCAACCCTCCCGGCCAACTGGAGGAACTCGAGCCCCAGGATGAACACACCGACGGCCAGCCACATAGGCATGGGGATCACCATCATCAGATAGACCGTGCTCTTGGGCTGCTGAAGCGCAAGCCAGACCATGACGGCGAAGACCGCGCCGGATGCACCGAGCGCTGCGATCCAGCTCGGCGCGGAGATCGACGCGTCCGGCGAGTTCCCGGGCGCGTCGCTCTGCAATTCGGCAATACCGGTCGGGGCGTCCATTGGGGCTTACCCTTCCCGTGACGCATCGCGCCGTTGTCGACATCTGCTGTTGCGGGTCATTACGTTGTTGACAACTAGATCGGCAATCCTCGCAGCTGAGCTTCCTGAAGCTCACGCTGTCGCGTCTGCTCGCGGGCTTGAAACGTGTCGGAGTCCGCAAAGTTGCGGTCATACACGAATCCGAAACCATAGCTGATGCGGAACGCGTTGCGAAGCACGGCGAGGAAGATGTGGATCGGTGTCGATCCCACATTGATCGTATCGTTGGGCCGGAGATAAAAGTCCGGCGTATCGCCCGCCATGATCGCATCGAGATCGATCTGTATTGTCTGCTCCTCGTCTTTGCTGATTCGGCGAACCAGGTTCGCTCGGGACGGCTCTGCCAGCGGACCGAATCCTCCCGCTGACACCAGGGCCTGCTTGACGGTCAACGACCGTCCGTCCAGTTGGTACGGCCCGGGGTTCTGAATGTTTCCGCCCATGTAGTATTGGCCGATATTCGGAATTCGAACGCGGATCAGATCTCGCGGCCGAATCACGACATTGTATTTCGGATCGCCCGCTAGCAAAGCCTTCGCCGGAATCGCGATAATTCGCAATCCCGAGTCGGCGAATTCAGGGCCGATTTCCTCGCCCGGCATCGTTGTGGGTGTGTTGGGCGTCACAGGAACCGTCGTCGGCATCGCTCGCCCCGGCGTCATCGCCGGCGCGCTTCCCGGTTCCACCATCTTCCACTCGCCGGTCGTCGGATCATACACGGGCGAGCCGGTATTGGAGGACTTCGGGCCGGTTTCGAGGCGATCCAGCTCCGTGGGCGGGCCGCCGGCCTGGGCCAGCCGGACAGTTCCGGGGCCGCGAGC
>JAJDEM010000260.1 GCA_029259795.1 Planctomycetota bacterium | reverse complement strand
ATGACGATCAACTCGACGGCCATCGTGCTCATGGCACTGCTCATCGCCGTTGCGAAGAAGCAGGGCGTCGATCCCTCGGCGCTGCGTGGCACGGTACAGAACGACATGTTCAAGGAGTTCATCGCGCGCGGCACGCAGCGCTTGCCCGTACGACCCTCGCTTCGACTGGTGACCGACGTCATCGAGTATGCGACGCTCGAGATGCCGAACTTCAACCCTGTGAGCATCAGCGGGTATCACATTCGCGAAGCCGGTGCGACCGCGGTGGAGGAGCTTGCCTTCACGCTGGCGGACGGCATCGGCTATGTGGAGGCCGCCCGCGAGCGGGGTCTCACAGTGGACGCCTTCGCCCCGCGCCTCTCGTTCTTCTTCAACGCCCACAACCAGCTGTTCGAGGAGATCGCCAAGTTCCGAGCCGCCCGGCGCCTTTGGGCCTCGATCATGGCCGAGCGCTTCGAAGCCGAGAATCCGAAGAGCCTCATGCTCCGGTTCCACACCCAAACCGCGGGCTCGACCCTGCAGGCGCGGCAAACCGACGTGAACGTCGTTCGCGTGACCATCCAGGCCCTGGCTGCTGTCCTCGGGGGCACGCAGTCCCTGCACACCAATAGCCGCGATGAGGCCTTGAACCTGCCTTCGGAGGAGGCGGCTGTGCTCGCCCTGCGCACCCAGCAGGTCCTGGCCTTCGAGAGCGGCGTGACCGATGTGATCGATCCGCTCGGCGGCAGCCCCTTCATCGAAGACCTCACCGACCGGATCGAGGCCGGCGCCCGCGCGCTGATCGAGCAGATCGACGGCATGGGTGGAACGCTCGCCGCCGTGGAGGCGGGGTTCCCGCAGCAGCGCATCGAGAAGAGCGCCTACGACGCGCAGCGGCGCATCGAGTCGGCGGAGGACGTCGTCGTCGGGGTCAACCGCTTCGAGACGGCGGACGCTGCCGATGCCGTCGAGTTCGAGCTCGATCCAGCCATGGAGCCGAACGCGGTCGAGCGAGTCCAGGCCTTCCGCCGTCGGCGCGACGAGGCGGCCGCGCAGGCGACCCTCACGGCGCTCGACAGCGCGATCGAGGGCACAGACAACCTCCTGCCCGCCGTCCTCGCCTGCGTCGAGGCGCACGCAACCCTCGGCGAGATCATGCGTCGCCTCGAGGCGCGCTACGGCACGTTCCTCGCGCCCGCCCTCTGAGAAGCGACCGGCGCAGATCGGGGGCCCCGCCACCTACATTGGGCGGTAGATTCGGGCTTCCCCCCCCGTGAGGACCCCATGCGCCGATTGATCCTGCCGACCGCCTGTGCCCTCTTGTGCCTGCTCCTGGCGTCCGCCAGGCCCGCGCCAGCAGCGCCGAAAGCCAAGGCACAGGTCCCGACCTTCCGCGGCACGCCCCAACAGACCCTCGGACGCTTCAAGCGCGCGTTCGCGCGCAACGACCGCCAGGGCGAGTGGGACGCACTCAGCCCCGGGTTCAAGCGACGGATGAGCCGACTCGCCGGCCGGACCGTGGACGTCGGGGACTACACCGCCCTGCGGGACGATCACCAGCGCGACCCTCGCGTTCGTGAACTGCGCAAGTGGATGCCGACGGCTGCGATGAGGGGCATCCGCTACAACAAAGACGGCACCGCCGCCGTGACGCTCCGCTTCGGCGCCCCCATCCTCTTTGGGCAGAACATGCGGGTCACGATGATCAACCACCAGCTCTGGGAGTTGTGGATCAAGGGCGAGAAGCAGCCCTACTGGGGCTTCAGCGACGACAAGAAGATCCGCGTCTACCGCACGCGCAAGGACAACCAGTACGTCCTGGAGACCCTGGACGCGAAGGGCAAGGTCACTTGGCGCAAGCGGTGGCCCCAGTCCCAGATCCAGGGCTACCGGGTCTCGACCCGCTGGTACTTCCACAACTTCGGCTCCCTCGAGAAGGAGTTCACGGACAAGCTCAGGTAGCGTGGGCTGGCCGGTCGCGGCCGACGGCGACAGCTTCCGATCCGGACGTAGACTCGCCGCCATCCCCCGCTGGAGACTGGCCATGCTGAGCACGAGCGATCTGAAGAAGGGCGTCATCATCGAATACGACGGCGCCCCTTGCTCCGTCGAGACGGTCAAGGTCTCCGTGCCCACCGCCCGCGGCGGCAACACGGTCACGCGCGTCCGCCTTCGAAACCTGCGAACGAAGCTGAAGGTCGATGTCTCCTTCCGCGGCGGGGAGAGCTTCCCCGCACCGGACTTCGAGAAGCGCCCCGTCCAACTCCTCTACGCGGAGAAGGGCACGTACCACTTCATGGACGCCGAGAACTACGAGCAGTTCGGCATCCATGAGGACGACCTCGAGTGGGAGAAGAACTACCTCAAGGATGACCTCGAGGGCATTCTCGCCATGCGCTGTGACGAGGAGTTGCTCGGCATCGAGCTGCCCAACACCGTAGCACTCCTGATCACGGAGACGACGCCCGCGATCAAGGGCGCGTCCGTGAACGCGCGCACCAAGCCCGCCACGCTTGAGACCGGCCTCGTCGTCAAGGTCCCCGAGCACATCGACCAGGGCGAGACCATCAAGGTCGACTCGCGCACCGGCGAGTTCATCTCACGGGCGTAGCCGTGTGGCAGGGGCGTCGCAAGCGCGTCGCACAGCGGCGAGCGGCGTGGCCGCCCGCGAGTCACGAGTGGGTAGGCGACCGGCCGGTGTTCCGCGCTGACGCGCGGGTCGGAGGGTTCGCGTTGGGCGAGCGTTGTGGATCGTGAAGGCGCTGGCGCGGGCGGGTGGTGCTGGCCGGTGTTCCGCCCTAACGGGCGGGTCAGAGGGTTCGCGTTGGTTGAGGCCCGAGGTTTGGGAGGGGCCCGCCGCGAGCGGGTACGAACCAGAGTTGGCGTGCGAACGCGAGTTGGTCATCGAGGTCCCTGCGGTTCGGGCATGACGGCCGGCGAGCGGGGCCCGTGCATCGGCGTCTTGTGCTGGGGGGCTCACGCGTGCTCAACAGGCCTCGCTGGCTCGGCCCGTTGTCGGCCCCGAGGGGGCCGAACCGCACGCGAAGCCCCGCGGCCAGGCGTTACGTCCGTGCCT
>JAJDEM010000259.1 GCA_029259795.1 Planctomycetota bacterium | reverse complement strand
AGTGCGCCTCGCTGGCGGCCAGCGCCGCCCGCTCGTTGTAGTGGTCGGCCACGATGAAGTTCGGCGCCGTACCGATGAGGCTGATCGTGCCGCCCAGGACCGCCGCAAAGGAGAGCGGCATCAAGAGTCGCGAGGGTGCGATGCCGGAGCGGTGGGCCAGGACCGCACCGACCGGCAGCAGGATCGCTACGACGGCCGTGTTGTTCATGAAGGCGGCGAGCACAGCCGTCGCCCCCATCATCAGGAAGAGGATCCCGACTTCGTTCTTCCCGGCGACCCGCTGCAACCCGCGAGCGATGATCGTTGCGAGCCCACTCTCACGCAGCGCCGCCCCGACGACGAAGATGGCGCCGATCGCAATCACGGCGGCGTTGCCAAAGCCCATCAGCGCATGCTTGGAGTCCTCGATCACCCCGGTCGAGACCAGGATCACGGGGATGCACAGGGCCGTAATGGGGATCGGCAGCCAGCGCGTGATCAAGAACGTCGTCGCGAAGACGAGCGTCGCGAGCGCAACCCAGCCATGGAAGTCCAAGTCCATCCGGGGATCCTAGCGCAGCCGAGAATCCGAGCCCAGAGGGCAGACCGGCATCTGGATCAGAGAAGCGAGAAGCAGAGGATCGTCGTCACAGCCATGACGAGGCTCATGGCCGCACCAACCCGGAGAAAGTCCTTCGTCGTGTAGCCGCCGGGCGCCATGACGAGGATGTTGCACTGGGCAAACGGCAGCAGGAACGCACAGCTGCAGCCGTAGGCCATGACGAGCAGCGCACTCTTGACGTCGATGCCGAACTCGATGGCCGCGCGGGCCGCCACGGGCGCAGCGATGACGGCCGCAGCTGCGTTGCTGGTCAGCACCGCAAGGACGGCGGCGAGCAGGAACAACAGCGTGTACACGCCGACCACCCCCGTCGATTGCCCCGCGTCGACGATCCAGCCGGCCGCCTGCGCGGCCACATGGTGCTGGTCGAGCGCGACGCCCAGAGGCAGGGTGCCCACGATCAGGAAGATGACGTTCCAGTCCACGGCGCGGCGCACCGCCCGGCGCGAGACGCAGCCGGTAACGATCATCAAGAGGGCGGCCCCCATGGCGCTCACGGCGAGCGGCACCTGCAGGGCCACGGACGGGACAATGGCCGCGAACAGGAGCAAGATCGCCAGCGGCGCGCGGGTCGCGTCCTCAGCCTGGGAAATGTCGCTCAAGAGCGTGAAGTCGGGATGACCGCTGAGTCGGTGGATCTTGTCCACTGGGCCCGAGACCAGGAAGGCGTCACCCACCTGCAGCGGCTGGTCCTGCGGCTTGTCGGTCAGCACATCCGTCCGCCGGTTGATGGCGAGCATGTTGAGGCCGAAGCGCTCGCGGAACTTCATGCCCCGCGCCGTCCGCTCCACGGCCCGCGAGTAGGGCGGAACCGCGAACTCGGCAAGCGTCGAGCCATGCCGCAGGATCCGACTGACCGTCTTCTCCTCCGGCAAGCTGAACTGCAGACCCTCTTCCTCGCAGAACGCCCACGCCTGGACCTCGTCGCCCTGGACGTAGAGCACATCGCCTTCGCGGAGCGTGCGGTCGGGCTCAGGCTCCATCCAGCGCTTCGGCACCGCGCGGGTCCGGTGGATCATGACGATCCCAAGCCCATACTTGTTGCGGATGTCGGCCTGCGCGATGGTCTTCCCACGCACGGTGCAATCTGCGGGAACCGCCAAGCCGAACAAGCGATCCGCCACATCGAACGTGCGGGCGACCTCGGCGGGCAGCCGAGCCGCCGCGAGGCGATCCTCCGACCGGAGCGACGGCAGCATGCGGCGACCGATCACAACCATGAACAGCGTGCCCACCCCAAGGATGGCCAGCCCGACCGGCGCGAAGTCGAAGATGTGGAACTCGAGTCCCTGCAGTTCCTCGAGTTCCGTGGTGAGGACGTAGTCCCCGACGAGGAAGTTCGGCGCCGTACCAATCAAGGAAACGGTGCCGCCGAGCACCGCGGCGAACGCGAGCGGCATGAGCAGGCGCGACGCAGGAACTCCGGCGCGACCAGCCAAGGCCATCCCAACCGGGAGGAGGATCGCCACCACCGCCGCGTTGCTCATGAACGCGGAGAGCACGCCGCAAGAGATCATCAGCAGCGCGACGAGCATCGCCTCACTCTTGCCACCGACGCGCTGGAGCAGCCGGGCGAGCAAGGAGGCGACGCCCGACTCCTTCAGCCCGGCGCCCAGGATGAACACCGCCGCGATCGCAAGGGCGGCCTGGCTGCCGAAGCCGCCCAGGGCGACGCGGGCGTCGGGCAGGACGCCCGTTGCGTAGAGGATCACGGGGATCGAGAGCGCGGTCACCGGCACCGGCAGCGCCTTGGTGATGAACAGGGTCGTGGCCGCCGCAAGGGTAGCGAGTGCGATCCAGCCTTCGACGGGGAGGTCCATGAGCCCCGGAGCCTACTCGGCACCTCCACCACGATGAAGTCCGCAACGGGTGGGCTGGGAAGCTAGGCCGGGTCGAAGCGATAGCCCACGCCATGGATGGTACGGATGTAGCGCGGGGTGGGGCCTGCGTCGCCGATCTTCTCGCGGACGCGAGCGACATGCATGTCCACGGTGCGGGTCGTGGGGTGCCGGTGGTAGCCCCAGACTTCGTCCAGGAACCGGCCGCGGGAGAGGACCGTTCCCGGGTTTGCGAGGAACAGGGTCAGCACGCCCGCCTCCAACTTCGTGAGGGCGGTCTCGACCTCACCGCGTGTGATCGTCATGGCGCTCAGGTCGATCCGGACGCCATCGAGGTCGACGACGTCAGGCGCCACGGGCTTGCGCGCTCGCAGGCGGGCGCGAATCCTCGCCATCAGCTCCTTGAGCCCGAAGGGCTTGACGACGTAGTCGTCGGCGCCGAGATCCAGCCCCTGGACGCGGTCCTCCTCCCGCGCGCGCGCGGTCAGCATCAAGATCGGAACGTCGAGGCCGGCCGAGCGCACGCGCCGGCAGATCTCGTAGCCATCGAGGCCCGGCAGCATCAGGTCAAGCACGATCAGGTCCCAGGGCTCTCCCAGGGCGTGCCCGAGCGCCGCCCGCCCATCGCGGGTCCAGGTCGTCCGATAGCCCTCGCGCCCGAGCGCATCGTCCAAGACAAAGCCGAGGCTCTCATCGTCCTCGACCAGCAGAATGCGGGCATGGCTCATGCGATCGGCGCTCCAGGCAGCTCGATCACGAACACCGCCCCGCCACCCGTGCGAGCACGCGCGTTGAGCTGCCCGCCATGGGCTTCGATGACTTCTCGAGCAATGTGAAGACCAAGGCCGACCCCCGGGACCGCACCCTCACGGGCGGCGTTCCCACGGTAGTAACGTTCGAACAGCCTCTCTGTGTTCCCGCGATCGAGTCCGAGGCCGCGATCGGCCACTTCGATCCGGTAGCCGCCGGACAAGGTCGGCGCCCCCCGGAGGCCGACTCGCTTGCGCTCCGCCGAGAACTTCGCGGCATTGTCCACGAGATTCATGAGGACCCCCTCCAGGGCGGCGGCATCAAACGCCACGGGCTCGAGCGCCGGCTCCGCCTCGACGGTCACCACGAACCCCCGGCTCTCGAGGGCCGGCGTGAGAACCGCAGCCACGCTCTCGAGCAGGTCCGCCGGGTCCCCGGCCACCGGATGCACGGGCAGGCTGCCTCGCTCGACATTGGCGGCATCCAAGACGTTGCGGACGGTCGAGCCCAAGCGCTGCATCTCCGCTTCGATGCGCGCGAGATAGCGCTGCGTGCGCTCGGCATCTTGCGCACCACCATCGCCCAGCAACTCGGCCATGGCGCGCACGGAGGCAATCGGGGTCTTCATCTCGTGCGACACGGCCGCGGTGAAGTCGGCCTGCTGGACGGCGGCGATGCGGCTTCGACGCCAGCCCGCGAGGGCGACGAAAGCCCCCACGGCATACACCAGCATGCCAAAGCCCAAGGCCACGGCGACCCACCACCCAATCGCGCTGTCGCCCGCCACGGGCACGGGTCGGACCATCAGGTCTGCCAACGGCTCGGCCAGCCGAACGGCCCCCGGAGGCAGCGCACTGCCCGGCGAGCGGCGCTCGAGCGCGAAGCCGGGGTCAAAGCCGGGCAGGGCGGGCTCCACCAGACTCGAGACCGGGAACAGCAGAAGCTGCGCACCTTGGCGCCATGCCACCAAGCCCTCGACGAGTCGCGTTCCGTCCTGGGGCAGAGCCAACATGACGCCGAGACCGCGGCGCGCATGGGCGACCGCGCGACGGAGCCGCTCCTGATCTTCGTCAGCAAGGGCGGCGCGCTGCGGCGCGGTGAGGAGTTCCTCGAACTCCATCACCAGTCGCGCAGGTCCCATGACGCCCCCGGCCGCAAGCCGGATCCCGTCCTGGGCTTCCTCGAGGAGTTGGCGAAAGCGCGTGGCATCACCGCGAACGAGGCCTGCGAGCGCCAAGTGCCGCAAGGCCATCATGCGAACGTGTTCGTTCTCGACGCCGAAGAGCAGGGGACTCGCCTCGGCCGCTTGTGCCCATAGGAGTTCGGCGGCGGCCGGTTGCCCCAGCGCCGCAAGCAAGCCGCCCGAGCGCAGCGCGGCGATGTCGCGCAGCCACTTGGGCTGCCGCGGATCGCGGAGGGCCTCATACTCGGCGAGGGCACGCGTGGGATCGCCCTCCAGGGCGGCGACCCGCCGCAGCCGATCCCAGTGGAGCAGCCCGGCCTGCCGCTCCGGCGTCACCGCACTGTCGCCCTCGATCCGCCAGGCCGCAAGGGGCCGCCCGCGGGGCGCGCGCGCCAAGCGATCCGCATCGGCCTTCGCACGGGCCACGGCCAGGCCTGAGTGACGCATCGCACGACGTTCGCGCTCTGTCTGCTCAAGTAGGAGTACGCGCCAACCGACGAGAGCCAGGGCGACCGCGCCCGCCGCGAGCAGAAGGATGGCCTGACGGGGAGTGGCTGCCGATGACACGCGTCGAGCCTGCCCGAGTAAACGTTTCGCATGTCACGCACCCGTAAATCCCGTTCCGTCCCGTAGAATCACCACACCGCCTCGGAGATCTCGTTGCCCGCCAGCCGCTCCCGCCCCGCCCACGCGCGCATCCTCCTCGCCGCCGCCGTCCTGGCCATGGTGTCGCTGGGTGCGTTCCCGCTGGCTGCGGGGGAGAACAGCCCGGCGGATGCCGACGCGCTCCACAAGGAGTATCTGAAGACCGTAAAGTTCACGGACTTCTCGACGTTCTCCAAGCGCATGGCGACGATCCGCTCCCTGGGGCGCCTGAAGTCACCGAAGGCTCGTACCTACCTGCTGTCCATTGCCCGCAGCTCCCGCTCGATCGACGACCGGATCGTTGCCATCAGCACGCTCGGCTCAGGCCTGGACGCCAAGACCGCCAAGACACTCGCCGACTTGGTGGGGCGCAAGCGCGATCCGCTCCTGACGCAGGCATTGGGCCAGGCCTACATGCTCGCGTCGAGCGAGGATGCCCTGACGTGGCTCGCGACGGACGCCCTGAAGATCAAGGAGCCCGCCGTGCTCGAGGCGGTCCTCGACGCGCAGCTCATCCATGCGGACCCGCGTGCACGCGAGCCGCTGCAAGCCATCTTCGAGAAGCACAAGGATCGCAGCGCGGGGGTGATCCTCGCGTTCGCCGCCCTGCGCGCCCTGGGCAACATCGCGGACAGCCGCGACCGCCGACTGCTGCTCCGTACGCCGTCCTACGCAGACTGGCGGCTGCGCCTTGCGGGCGCCGAGACGATCGCGCGGCTGAAGCCGGTCGACATCAACATCAGAGGAACGCTGGTCGCGTTCCTGAACGACGACAGTCCCATTGTCCGGGAGGCCGCCGCCGAGAGCATCGGCAGGATGGGCATCGTGGAACTGACGGACGCAGTCGCCGAGCTCCTCAACGGAGTCCACCTCCGGACGCGCGCCGTGGCGCACGACGCGCTGCAGGCCATGCACCACCGCGACCTGGGCTGGGACCCGCACCACTGGAAGACTTGGTGGAAGAATCGCACCGACGAGCCCACCAAGATCCAGCCCGCGCCCTCGACGAGTGTTGCCACCTACTACGGCATGAAGATGCACTCGGACCGGCTGCTGTTCATCATCGATCTCTCAGGATCGATGGCCTTCCCGTGGGGCGAGGAGTCCGCGAAGACCCGCATCGGCGTGGCCAAGCGCGAGCTGGTCCGCGCCATCAAGGCCCAGGACAAGAAGACGCTCTTCAACGTCATTGTCTTCTCCGACCACGTGAAGGCCTGGCGGCCCAACGGCGAGACCCTCGCAACCGAGGACGCGGTGGCCAGCGCCCTGCGCTGGATCGACAAGACGTTCGAGAAACCCGAGGGCGGCACGTTCATGCACGCGGCCCTCGAGACAGCGTTCCAGCAGAACCCGCAGGTGGACACGATCTTCCTGCTGACCGACGGACTCGCCACCGACGGCGAACCGATCGTTCCCGAGGCGATTCTCGCAAGCGTCGGACGCTGGAACCGCTTCCGCCGCGTCGTCGTCAACACCTTCGCGCTCACATTGGAAGACCTCGAGCCCGACGGACTCAACAAGGGCAACCTCGCGGGGATCAAGCGCTTCATGAAGCGCCTCGCCACGCTGACCGGCGGCTCCTGTCAGATCGTGACAAGCCCCCCCAAGTAGACGGGTCGCCCAACCAGCATGCGTCGACGGGCCCCGGCCTGGCTAGCCGACTGGCGGCATGTGAACGACGCGCTGCGGGAACGGGATCTCGATCTTCGCCTCGTTCAGCGCGTCGTAGAGGCGGGTGCAGACCTGATCGACGGCCTTGCCGTGCAGCACGGGCTGATCGATGAAGCCCCGCACTTGCAACATCAAGGCCGAGTCGCCAAAGGAGCGCATGCGCACGCTCGGGGCCGGCTCCTTCGCCAACAGCTCGCAGCTCGCGGCTGCCTTGGTCATCACCTCGCGCGCTTCGGCGAGATCGCTTCCGTAGGCGATGCCGATGTCGACGCGCAGGCGCCGCTTGACGCCGGGTCCGCTGGATTCGTTCACGATCTTGGAGTTCGCCATCACGCTGTTCGGAACGGTGATCTCGATGTCATCGCGGGTCAGCAGGCGCGTCGAGCGGATCCCGATGTCCGTGACCACCCCACGCTCCCCCGAAGCGAGGACGATGTAGTCGCCCAGCTTGTAGGGCGCGTCGGTCAGGATGAAGATCCCGGCGAAGAGGTTGGCGAGCGTGTCCTTCGCCGCGAAGCCCACGGCGATGCCCAGGATGCCCGCCGATGCCAACCAGGCGGTGACGTCGATGTCCCACACCAACATGATCGCGTACACGGTGCCGCCGAGCAGCAGCAGCTTGGTGCCGATCTCGTAGAGGGGCAGCGAACGCGGCTCGATCCAGGAGAAGTCATCCGCCCGCCGGGCGAGGGCCTCAAGGAGGGCGTCGCTGCACTTCATGAGCGCGCGAGACCACATCCAGATCGCCATCGTCAGCAGGATGTGGATCGTCAGGAAGACCGCACGCCAATAGGAACCGAGCGCGGCCGCGTGGGACGCGGTGAGCGCCTCGTTCGCCTCCGTGACACGTTCAGCCTCGCCAGGGCCCGGCGTAGCGGGTAGCTCCTCCAGAGCAGGCGCCCCCGGCTCCAAGCTGCGCAGCATCACGTAGAGCGCGACGAACAAGACCGACCAGAAGATCGGCCAGCGCACCGCGGCGATCGCGCGATCATCGATGTCGGTCTTCGTGCGGCTCGTCAGGAGCTTGATCAGGCGCGTGAGGATGAGCTGGGAGAGCACGGCCGCGAGCGAGCCGTAGATGAGGACTTCCCACCACGACAGGACCTGCAGGGACTCCAGCCAACGCTCAAACCATCCGGGCATGCCGTCCTCCGAGGGTCCATGGTCGGACCGCCGGGGGACAGGGCCCTGAGGCTAGCGGCCTAGGTGCAGGCGAAGAAAGCCGTCCAAGGCCGACCAGGACTTGTCGTCCGCGCCCTTGTTGTAGGCCACGTTGTCCATGCCCCGCGCGTCAGCACCCGGGTTCGTGAACGCGTGCACCGCGCCGGGGAAGGACTGGAAGCCGTACGTCACGCCCCGCTCGTCCATCGCCTCACGCCAGGCCGCGACCGCGTCGGGGCCCACCCACGCGTCGTCCGCACCATTGAGCACCAGGATCACCGTCGGGATGGCGGCATCCTTCGGCTCCTCAGGCAACAGCAGCGAGCCGTGGAAACACGCCACGGCCTTCAAGCCCGCGTTCGCGTACGCAAGCTCGAGCGCAACACTGCCGCCGTAGCAGAAGCCGATCGCCGCGATGCGCGCGGGATCGACGCGACTGTCCTTCGCAAGGACCGCCAAACCGGCCTTGGCACGCGCCCGGCCATGACCCGCGCGATCGGTGTAGAACGCGCCGGACCAGGCCTGCGCCTGCTCGACGTCGTCGCTGACCTTGCCCTTGCCATACATGTCGAGGCAGAACGCCACGTAGCCGAGGGCGGCCAGTCGCCGCGCCCGTTCCTTGGGGTGGTCTTGCAGCCCCCACCACTCATGGACGACGAGCACCCCCGGGCGCCGCCGCGACAGGGTCGCGTCGTACGCCAGGTAGCCCTCGAGCTCGACGCCGTCGTGGTTGTAGGCGACGGCCTCCGTGACGATACGCGGCTTGGTCGGCGGCGCTTCGCCGCAGCCCCCCGTGGACAACGAGGCAAGAACGAGCAGCGCGAGAACGAAGCGGACCATGGCAGACCTCCCGGGAGCCGCCAACGTACGCGGGTTCTCGCCCGCACGACGCAGGAAGCCGCTAGACGGGATGCGCGCTGCCGTGATTCAGTTGGGTGCCCACGACCTCGAAGCCAAGCCGGGCGTAGAGACCCTGCGCGCCCTCGCCGGCCGACAACCAGCAGACCTCGCCGCCGCCATCGAACCAGCGGCGGAGCAAGCGGCTGCAGACGGCGCTCGCATAACCCAGACCCCGGAGCGGTGGGCGCGTGCCAACCCCGGCGAGCTCGCCGACGCGACCGGCGTCCTGGATCGTCGCGCCCGAGACGACCGCACCATTCACCCGCGCCAGGCTCGCGTGCAGCGCGCGCCGCCGGAGACCGGCAAGAAACAGCGCTTTCCACGACGCCATGCGCGCAGGGTCCATGCCGAACGCCTCGCACTGCATGGCGAGGAATGCCTCCACGGAGGCCTCGTCGTCGGCGCCGATCCGAACGAAGGTCGGCTCTGGCTCCAGGGGCGCGGACGGGACGAACTCCTCCCGCAAGAGGGTCATGACGGGCGCACGCATCTCGCACGCGAGACTGGCCGCCTCCAGCACCCTTGCAAGGTCCGGAACCAGCTCGGTGAAGTGCTCGACCCGGGGCGTACGCCCGCGTGAGGCAAAGGCCTCCGCCAGCGCCTCCACGGCGCTCGGCCAGTCATCACAGCCGCGCACCGGCGCCGCGACGGAGTGCATGGGGTCCGCGCTCGACGGGTGCAACCAAACGGCAAAGGGTCCCACTTCGATTCGCTCGCGCCCCTCGGCTGCCGTCGTTTCAAAGGCACCGGCAAGGCGCTGGAGGAGGGCGGCGTCGAAGTCCACAGATGCAGCCTACGCCCACGGCAGGCTCCCGTTCCTATACTCCTGCCGGAGCCCAAATGCCTCGACTGCTGATCATGCTCGGTCTTGCCGCTGTGGCCGTGGTCGTGCTGCTCCTCGCGACCGACCTCATCCAGCTTGGGGGTCCGCTCGAGGCAGACCCCGACGCACCGCTCGACTGGGAGGAGCCGGAGAGCCTCGCGCCTCATCAGCCCGACGCCCCCACCCTGTCCGCAGCCACCGCCGAGAAGGCCAAGCGCGCGGCGCGGCAGGCGGCGGCCCCGGAAGGCACGGATCCAGACGGCCCCACGGGCCCCTACGACATCAGCGTGATCGACGCCGAGACCGAGGCCCCGCTCGAGGACGTCGTCATTCTCGACGGCGCAGGGGAGTCCCTCGGCAAGACCGACGAGGATGGGATGTGGTCCCTGGCCGACGCAGGTGTCGTCCGGCTCTCGTTCGTGGCGCGCAAGGACGGCTACGTCATCCACCGTGGGATCGCCACGCCCGACCGCCCCCTCGAGGTGGTGCTGCACGGGGGGATCGCCATCACGGGCATCGTGGTGCGTGCAGGCAGCGACGTCGGCATCGCCGGCGCCAGCATCCGCGCGTGGGACACGGACTTCGGGCGCGAAGTCGCCGCGACGAGCACGGATGCGAAGGGGCACTTCAAGCTCCACGCCGTACGACCCCACCACCCGGTCACCCTCATCACGTCCGCACCGGGACTCACCCCGGATGTGCGCCGCGAGGTGTTTGGCACCGTGGCGCCTGCCGACTACCTGATTCGCGTCGGTAGCGGCGGACGGCTGGACGGCCGCGTCTTCGACACAAGGGGCAAGCCCGCGAAGGGCATGACCGTCTGGCTGATGCCCAAGGAGCGACACCCCTACACCGAGCGCGGCCGGGCGCGAGCCGAGTCCGGAAGGCGACGGGTTGGCCCGGCCGAGATCCTCCAAGCGCGCACGGCCGTGACCCAGACCGACGACGAGGGGCGCTACGTGTTCGAGGGCGTTCCGATCGTCGATGCCTGGGTTCCGGCGGCCTTCCCGGCTCCGCGCCACATCGTGCGCGGCTCCTCCGTTCGCTTTGTGGCCGACGGCGAGGAGCGCACGATCGACATCACGCTCGTAGCCAGTGCGACCCTGCAACTCAGCGTGAAGGACGCGCTCGGCAAGACCATGAGTCACGCCGACATCCGCCTGCGCAGCGGCGAGGGCCACTTCGAGGTCGCGGCCACCGACCATTGGGAGTCGGGGGTCCTCACGATCGAGGGGCTCACGCCAGGGGCTCTCCTCGTCTCGGCAACGCTGCCGGGGCGGCCTGCGCAAGGCGCCTCGGTCAAGCTCCTGGACGGTGCCACGACGCGAGCTGACCTGGTGTTCAACGCGGGCGGCGAGCTGGTCGGCACCGTGAAAGACGAGGCGGGCCGCGCGATCTGGCAGGCGCTCGTGACATGGAGAGTGAAGACACCGGCCGAGCGCGTGGAGGTTCGAACGGACGAGCGGGGCCGCTTTCACCTGCGCGGACTGCGCGGAATCGAAGGCGCGCTGCAGGTCTCGGCTCGGGATCTGCCGCACACGCGTCGCACCTACGAGTCGTGGGAGAACCTCTACGCGCGACCTGGCGAAGGCAAGATCCCCGTGACCCTGAAGAAGGGCACATCGGTCATTGCGACGTTTCCGGACCTCCCCAAGGGAACGTCACTCAACAGCAGCATGCTCGCGGCGAAGAACTCCTCGGACTGGCCGCTGCGCGTGGACGCGAAGCACGGCATTCGCCGCGACGGCCCCGATGCCGACCGCAGTGCGAGTTTCGCCTTCTACCTACGCGGGCACCCACCCCTGATCATCCATGAGCGCTCGCCCTTCGGCAGCGGCGAGACGCGTGACCTCGGCACCCTCGCCTTCGAGAAGGTGAACCCGCGGAAGGGGCGCGTGCTTGGGCCCGACCGCAAGCCGATCCACGGCGCCAAGGTGACGGTGAACGAGCGCTGGAGCAAGCGCTCCACCCGCACGGACACCGACGGTGACTTTGTGCTCGCCCACTTGCCCGATCAACGCATCCGCCTGAGGATCGAGGCTCCGGGCCTCCCGCCGGCAAATCTCTATCTCCAGACAACAAGTCAGTTTCGTCGGCAGACGTTCGTCCTCAGCGCGGGCCGGCGTGTGAACGTCGAGGTGCTGCTGCCAAGCGGGAAGCCGGCAGCAGCCTGCCACGTTGTCGCGCAGGGTGATCTGAGTCACTGGAAAACCGGCGACCCAATGCCCGTCCAGGTCCGCAAGCAGACCAACGCGCGTGGCCAACTCGTGCTGTGGCTTCCCGACGGGCTCTACACCTTCACAGCGCTTGCGGACACAGACCCTGCGCAGATCGCTACGACGCCCGTTCAGGTCGCGGCCTCCGCGTCAAAGCGCAAGCGTCGGCGGCGAAACGCACCCGTCTCGGTACGCATGAAGCTGCGCGCGGCTCCGCGCTAGGGCCCTACTTCAGGACGGACAACTTGAAGGTCTTCGGCTTGCCGTTTCGGAGGACCTTCACCACGACCGTGCTGCCAGGCTTCTGCGTGAGTCGGAACCACGCGTGGAAGTGATTCATCGACGTGAGGTCCGTCTTGCCTCCGACCGACACCACCACATCACCCTTGCGCAGCCCTGCCTTCGCGGCGTTGCGACCCGTGTACGCGTTCTCGCCCCATGTCACGAGGTAGCCGATCCGGAACGCGAAGTGGCTCTTGTCGATGCCAAGCTTGCGCTTCTGGGCGGCGTCGAGGGGCCTCCCGCCGAAGCCGGGCTTCGGAGCCATGGGCCACTTTGTCGAGCGCCAGGAGAACACCAGCGGCGTCGGCTGCTTCCAGCCCTTGGCGAGGCGCAGGCGCGCATTCTTCGTAGCGCCATCGCGCAGGAAGACTACGGGGATCGTCTCGGCGCCCGCTGCGCTCGCATCGAGCACACGCTGTACGTCACCGAACGTCAGAACCGAGGCGCCCCCTAGGGTGCGCAGGCGATCCCCGGGCTGCAGGCCCGCCTTGGCGGCGGCTGAGCCCTTCACGACCTCGACGACGGACGTCTGGATGGTCTTGTCCAGCCGCAGCCCGACCTGTACCGGATCCGGCCATGTCCACGCGTCACGGCGCTTGAAGGTGCCGCGGTCACGCGCATCGCCGAAGCGAGCGTCGTTCACGTTGTGGCAGTGGTAGCAATCCGGCTGCTTGGGTCGGCGCTTCATCCACGGCATCTGATCGACGCTCAAGGGCTTCTGCCGCTTGGGGGGTCGAGGGCTCTTTGCGTAAGCGTCGTGGTCGAGGCGACCCCGGCGCAGGACGTCGACGAAGGCGCCGACCGAGAGATGCGACTGCGGATCCGTCCAGTCGCGCCCCGCGTACGTGTGGTGGATCGTTCCGTCAGGGTGCATGAGGAGCGCGGCGAAGGTCAGATCGAAGTCGAAGTGGAAGGTGCGCACATCCACGCCCTTCATGTTCGTGACGCGCACGCAGACATACTCTTTCGCGGCTTTGCTTAGTTCAGGGGACGCACGGACAACCTGCCCGTCGAAGGACTTGCAGTCCTTTCATGGTTCTCAGCGGAAGACCGCGAGAATCGGTCGCCCGCTCTCGCGCGCCTTGGCGCGCGCGACGTCGAGATCCGTCAGCCATTCGACGCCGGCAATCTCAGCGCCCTCATCGTCAGCGATGACCGGTGCAGGCTCCAGCCAGACGGCCAGGCCTGCCACCAGGACGAGAAGTACGAGGATGGCGGTTGCACTACTTCGGTTGGGCATCTACCCAGCCTACTCGTCTTCGATCTCGGCTTCATCCCAGACGGCAGCAACGCCGACGCGCTGACCCTCGACCTTGACGAGGACGCCCCCACGAAGCAGAGCAAAGAAATTGGCCCGGTTGAGCGGCGTACCGTTTGGGGACTCAAACTTGCCATCCACGATGGTCGACGCGTCGATCGCTACGCCGAGAATCGAGAAGACGGGGTTCGAGGGGGGTGGTACGTCGTCAACCGGGCCCTGAATGATCAAATCGCTGTCGGCTGCCGTCTCCTTGACCTGCAGGCCGACAACGGTGGAGGGGCCCGCAACCCGGGCGCGGATCTCGACATGATCCCCGACCAAGAGGTCGACCAGACTCGCGGCATCGCCATCGAACTCGGTGAGTCCATCGATTCGAATGACGAGACCAGGCAGCCCCTTGATGCTGAGCAGATCGCCGGCGAGTGCGGCGATATCGCCTTCGAGGCGCACGCCGCCCTTGAACTTGACCTTGCGCGCGACAAGGACGCCGCCCACAAGCGCTCCCTCGGCTTCGAGCTCGACGCCGAGGAGGATGTCGGCCTCTTCGCCACCGACATACTCGGTCGCTGCCGTCGTCTGGACCTTGGCTGCGCCGAGCCGAAAGCCCTGGCCGGGGAAGACCGCTGTGACGAAGCCTTCGACCTCGGTCTCGGCGTTGTCCGGTTGATCCACAACGCCAATCGGCTCCACACGGCTGGCCGTCACGCGGCCATCGCCATCGAGAACCGGACCGCCACGCACGCGGACGAGATCGTCGTCCCTGGGGTCGGCTTCGGGCAGCTTGCTGACGTCGGCCGCGCTGTGGTCGATGTCCTGCGTGCCGATGTTGAAGGTGTCGAGATTCGCGTCCACATTGCGGGCGACGCCGACGATGCGGATCTCCGAGAGACTGTCCTCGCGCTGGATACGCGTCGCGCGGACGAGCCCGGGACCCTTGACGAAGCCCCACACCTTGAGCAAGTTGCCGAGGGAGAGTCCATCCGCCGAAGAGGGCGCGATGCCCGGACCGTAGACCGTGCGCTCGTCGACCTCGACCTGCTGGCCCTGGACGGTGAGGATGTTCGCGCTGGGTCGTCCGGTCAGGGTGCCCTTGATGACTTCCTCGACGGTGATGGTGTCGGCCACACCGGTCGCTCCGTTGATCACGCCCTCGACGAGAGCGACATGACCGTCACGAAGCGCTGCCGGAAGCACGACCTCGCCACCAATGCGTACGATCGCTCCGGCCGTCGTGAACACGGTGCCGCCCACGGTGACGCCGCCGGCGGTACGCACGCCACCGAACTTGAGGCCGACCTTGCCGGTGCCACCAATGCCGCCGCCGACCACGGGGCCGCTGCCGCCGCCGCAGGCGCCCAAGGACAGAGCCAGACAAACTGCGCCAACAAGCGCCCAGACTCGCGAACGGTACCGTGTCATCGCTGGTCGTCCTCCCCCAGAGCCGTATCCCGGATGTAGTAAATGCCTATGGCCCCCTGCGTCGGACGCTTGTTCTGGACGTCAGGACCGCGAAATCGGTCGTGCTTGGCCATCCAGGCCTCGACGAGCGCCAGCAGCTCTTCGCCCTCGGCGCCCGTGAACTGCGGCAGGGACAGGAATCCAAGGCACGTGGAGCGCGTCATGCGAGGTCCTCCGTGACGGGTTCCTCGAAGTAGTAGATGCCGATCCCTGCACGGCGCCCGGCGGGCCCCTCGAGCTCGGGATGGACCTCGTGGTCGTGAGCGGCCATCCAGGTATCGAGTTGCTCGAGCAACGCTTGGCCCTGGTCGGCCGTGAGGTCACGGAGCTTGGGCAAGGCATCCGCGCTCAGGTTGTCGTAGAAGACCTTGCGCTGGAAGAGCGTCTCGTCAGCGTCCGCGTCGAGGTTGTGCCGTATCGTCCCGATCAGGCCGGCGACATCGGTCCCCAGGATCTGGAGCTTGTCGGCCTCGCCGCGACGCGGTAGGTAGCCGCGCTCGACCAGACGGACGCGTCCATCGTCGTCGCGCACGACAGCGCGCACGCGCTCCAGTTCGTCCAGCACCGCACGCGGCGGCACGTCGCCGCTGTAGTCCTTCACGAGGACCGAGAAGCTTGCGTCGCCGCTGTCGAAGGCCAAGGGGGCGGGCTCCCCGCCCTCTTGGAACCGCTCGTCACGGATCCATCCGGTGATCACGCGGGCCGCGCGGTTGTAGCGCCCACTGGCTTGCTCCGGCTCGAAGGGCGGCAGAGCGCGGACCCGGCTGACGTCTTTGCGCGTCAACCCCGTACGGACGGCGATGCGTGAGGCGCTCTGCTTGCGCCCGGCGACACCGCCCTCGCGTTCCGCCACGCGCACGTAGGCGCGCTTGGCCATCTCCGCAAAGGCCCTGTGCGCGACGCCGCCGCGCAACAACACCTCGACGAGCGGCTCGAGGAGCCGATCGAGCGCAGAGGTGAGGGCGGCGGCGTCTTGCATCAGGGTCTTGCGGGTTCCGGTCGGGGGGAGGGGTCTGGGCGGGGCTGGGGGGTAGTCCAAGAAGTGCTTCGCGCGGAGCGCGTCTCACCTCGAAGGCCCACACCCTAGCACCACTTTTGGGAATATTTTCCCAAACTGAGCTTTTTGACGGCAGCACGGTGGTCGATTGAGGCGATTCCGGGCCTGCCGGGACTCAGCCGCGCCGCCTGCAGCGCGGGCTAGACGACGGTATGCCCCTCGCGGAAGAGCACGATCCCGTAGAAACCGATCGTCTCGTAGCCGAGGCGCTCGTAGCAGCGCTGGGCAGGCAGGTTCTCCTCCGCGGTGAAGAGGATCGAGCGCGAGGCGCCGTCCTCGCGCGCGTCGAGCAGGGACTGGGCCACGACGCAGGCGGCGTAGCCGCGCGAACGCAGGGCCGGCGGCGTGTACACGCCCCCCACCTGGACGGCGCTGGGCGTCGTCGCGTTGAAGCGGCTCATGGCGACGGGCACACCGTCGACCTCCGCAAGCCAGACGGTCCTCCGCTCGAGCCCCGAGCGCAGCGACGCCTCGACATTGGCCACCAACGCCGGGCCGGGCTGCGCCGAGATGGCCTCGATCTGGTAGTCCGCGCCCAAGGGGCGCAGGGCGGCCAGGTCACTCTCTTCGGCGCGGCGCGCACGCACGGCCCCGCTCGCCAGCGCGGCGGGCACGCGCAGCGCGTCGAGCGCCAGGCGATAGAGCACCTCGCGCGATCCGAGGGTCGTTGGGGCGTCCTGCAGGCCGAGGATCGCGCGGGCGGCCTCGACCTCGGGCGCGGATCCCGCGAAGCCCGTCACGGCGCGGCCCGAGGCCTCGCACGCAGCCCGCACCACCGCCTCGCGGGCAACGGGTGCCTCGACCAGGAGCATGCCGTTCCAGCAGTGCGCCGCGACGCCCACGATCGTCTCGCCGTCGAAGGCGCAGGCGAAGGACGCCTGAAGGCGCTCACCGCGATCCTCGATGCCCCCGCCAGCAAGGTTGCTCTGCATGAAGAGCGTCGTGTCGGGATGGGCCTCGAGGAATGCAAGCAGGCGCTCCTCGTCTCCGGGCACGGCGATCCGTACGGTTTCCATCGCGCACTCCTTCCGCCGTTCACGATACGTTCACGGCATGCTCGCACAACAGATCGCCTCCGATTGCCGAACCGAGGTCAGAGACCTGCACGCGTTCTTCACGGGGTGGTTTTGCGGAACGCTCGAGGCGACGGACGCGGTGTGGGCCTCCATCGAAGCGGTCATCGCGCCCGGGTTTCACCTCATCACCCCGGGTGGCGCGTTGCTTTCGCGGGAGGCCTTGCTCGCGGGACTGCGGCCGCTGCATGGCCAGCATGGCCCGGGTCCGAACTTCGCCATCGAGATCCGCGACTTTCACTGCCGCCGCTTCGACGACGAGACCGTGCTGGTCACCTACGAGGAGTGGCAGGTGCTGAGGGGCGTCGAGACCGGGCGCCTCAGCACGGCGCTGCTCGAGCGCACCCCCGCCGCGCGCAATCGGGTGCGCTGGCTGCACGTGCACGAAACCGCGCTGGGTTCGGACGCCGCTCGCTAGCGGCGGAGCGCCTCGAGCTCGGCCGGTGTCTTCGGGATCGCCCCAGTCAAGACCTCGCGCCCGGCAGCCGTGACGAGGACGTCGTCCTCGATGCGAATGCCGCCGAACGCGAGCATGGCATCCGCCCGCGCCCAGTTCACGTCGTCATGATGCTTGTGGCGGAGCTCCGGATCCTCGAGCAGGGCCGGGATCATGTAGATCCCCGGCTCGATCGTGACAACGTGACCCGCCGCAAGCGGGAGGTCGATCCGCAGGTACTTGAGGCCGGGACGGTCACTGCGCGTGCGCCCCTCGGCCCAGCCCCCGACGTCATGCGTTGCCAGGCCGATGAGATGCCCCACGCCATGCGGGAAGAAGAGCGCATGCGCGTCCCGCTCGACCAGGCTCTCCGCGCGCCCCTTGAGAAGGCCGAAGTCCACCAGCCCCTCTGCGATGCCGAGGGCGGCCTGCATGTGGATGTCGCGGTACTCGACGCCGGGACCCACCGCATCGATCGCGGTCTGCTGCACGGAGAGCACCAGGTCGTAGAGCGCGCGCTGCTCGGCCGTGAACGCGGCGCCGACGGGCCAGGTCCGCGTGACATCGGAGTCATAGCCAGCGACCTCGGCCCCCGCGTCGACCAGGACCAGATCCCCCTCTGTGAGAAGCTGCTCGCCGGGGGTTGCATGGAGCACGGCGCAGCGCGCGCCAGCCACGGCGATCGACGCGTAGGCGGGACGCTCGGCGCCCGCGCGCTGGAACGCGTACTCGATCTCGACCTGCAGCGCGCGCTCTGTCATGCCGGCGCGCGCACGCTCGATGCCACGGAGGTGACCTGCGCGCGTCGCAAACGCCGCAGCCCGCATGTAGGCGAGCTCGACCTCGTCCTTCACCCGGCGCCCGGCCGTGACGCGCTCCTGGAGGAGCGCCGTCCAGTCCGCGTCGAACGCGAGAATGTCAAGGTCACCCGGATGCAGGCGGTAGCCGATCGGCCGCTCGAGAATGTCGCGGCTGCCGAGCAAGGCGGCCGGACGCCCCGCTTGCCCCGCCAGCCAGGGCCCGAGGTCCTCGAGCGCTGAAACCGCATCGAAGCCGAGTCGCGCCGCGCGCTCCTCGAGCGCTTCGGTTCCTCCATGCCACACGCGGTCGTCCTGATCGGCCACGGCGGAGAACAGAATCCATCCCGGGGCGGCCGCCGGGTCGTAGACCAACACCTGGGCCGGCGCGCGCGCGCCACTCAGGTAGTAGTGGTCGTCGTGCGCGCGGAACGCGTAGGGCTGGTCCGAGCCTTCGATGGGCAGCGCCAGTCCCGAGGGGACCAGCAGCAGTCCGCCGCCCGAATCCGGCGCGGCGTCCCACGCCGCGGCCAGCGCGCTGCGCCGGGCCTTCAGGGCCGCACGGACCGCATCAGCGGTCGGAAGTTGGAAGTCGGATTGGCTCATCGGCCCGAGGGTACCTGTTCCAGCTTGCGACGCGCCCCACTTCCACCTTGAGGGCGACGCGCCGCCCGGTCGAAGGGCCTCTGGTGAGATCGAGGCCCCGGGGTGGCTGCAGCGTTACCGGAGTGCCCGTAAGCCATGCCTTACGAGAAATCGAAAAACGTAGGGAAACCTGTCCGCCTCCTCGCGGGTAAAGCTAAGCATGACCGGCACGCCCCAGGGGGGACCACGGGTGCGCCGGGCGATTCCGCTTCCGAGGATCGTGTTGCCTACGCCAGTTCTGGCGCGTGGGCACACGGACCTACGCGTGATCGCCTTGCACACAAAAGACCCGCCGCCAACAGCAGCCATCTTGCGAGCCTAGGGCTCCAGATGCTCAGCGAGCGCACCCGAGTAGACCCCCCAACGCCGGTCCGGAACCCCGAGACCGCCGTGCACGAGCCCCGGAGGCACCACGATGCAGACTCCCCGCATGCGCAGCTCCGCGCTACCGATTCCGAAACGGCATGCCCTGAACCGGCCCGCCACCTACCTACGTAGAGGCATGCGCCAGGCCTGCCTCCTGCTGCTCCTCCTCCCCGGCCTCGCCCTGCTTGGTTGTGGCGGCGGCGGCGGCGGCACGCCCCCGCCGGCGGGCAACGCCCCGGCCAATCTCTCATTCGCGTCGTCGCCCGCGACCTACCGCACCGACGCACCCATCACCCCGAACACAGCCAGCTGGACCGGCGGCGATCCCACGACCTGGGTCTCGGCGCCTGCGCTGCCGCCGGGGCTCTCCCTCGACGCGAGCGGCACCATCCAGGGGACGCCCCTCATGCCCGCGCCGTCGACCGGCTACGTCGTGACGGCGAGCAACAGCGAGGGCCAGACATCGAGCACGGTGACCCTCGAGGTGTTGTGGACGGAGTCGAAGTCGCTCGCGCCCAAGGCGACGATCACCGACGCCGATCTGCGCTACTTCCTCGATCGAACCCACCTGGGGTTCAGCCAGGCCCACTACGACGCGCTCGGCCAGCTCGGCCTCGCGGCCTATGTCGACGCCATGACCTCGTTCGCCGACACGACCACGCTCGAGACCGACGCGCGCAATGCCTACCTCATCGACGCAAACGACCCCAACGGCGAGTTTCCCTCGGCATCTGATCTCGCCCGCTGGTGGCTGTACATGATCATGCTCAACCAAAACCCCTTCCAGGAGAACCTCGCGTTCCACTGGCACGAGCACTTCGCCGCATCGACGTCGGTCCTCGGCAGCGCCAACAGCCACTACTTCATCGACCATGTGAACCTGTGGCGGCACGGCGGGGCGGGCAATCTCCGCACCCTGCTGATCGACATGGCGCGGGACCCCACGATGCTCGTCTGGCTCGACGGCATCAGCAATGTGGACGGCGAGCCGAACGAGAACTTCGGCCGCGAGTTCCTGGAGCTCTTCTGTCTGGGTGTCGACATCGAGTACACCCAGACAGACATCGAGGAAGCCGCGCGCGCCTTCACGGGCTACCGCCAGCGGTTCGACTCGATGACCGGAAAGAACTTCATCGAGTTCGACGTCAACCGCCACGACCACACGGAGAAGACCGTGCTCGGCGTGACCATCCCGGCGCAGACACCGGGTCCGGGCGAGGTCGACGAGTACGACCAGATGGTCGACATCGTCTTGGGAACGAACGAAGCAGCCACCGGCGTGAGTCGCGTCGGGCAGTGGATCGTGCGCTCGCTCCTGCAGTACTTCTGCTACGCCAACCCGCCGCAGAACGTCATCGATGAACTCGCAGACGACCTGCGCTCCGGCGGCTGGGAACTCAAGCCCGTCCTCATGAAGCTCTTCCAGTCGGAGGCGTTCTTCTCGTCGCTCGCCCGCGTGGGTTTCGTGAAGGGACCGGTCGAGCACATCACCGGCTTCATGCGCGCAACCAACCTCATCGGTGATCCCGTACAGATCGACCGGGTGCTGGTGCTCATGGGGCATCGCCCAACCCAGCCACCCACCGTCGATGGCTGGCCGGGGGGCACGCAGTGGCTCTCCGCCCAGGGGATGGTCGACCGCGCCAACCTACTCAACTATGTGACCGAGCAGGCCCAGGGCATCCAAGCCAGCCTCGGAATCAACGCACTGCAGCTTCTCCCGACGCCCACGGCGGATGCCGGGGCGACGGTCGACTCCTTCACCGAGCGCCTCCAAGTCGTGCTCTCGACACCGGAGCGTACCGAGTTGGTGACCTACCTCGACACGGAGCGGGATGGAGGCGGCACCGTCACGCCGGATCCGTTTGATCCCGCGGGCGATCCCACCACCGCAGAGGAGCGTGCCCGCGGCCTCCTCTGGATCCTCGCCCAACACCCCACCTACCAGACGCGCTGAACGAAAGGAGCAAGACCATGTGCAACAAGAAGCATCTCCCCAAGAACATCACTCGGCGCGACATCCTGCGCTACACCCTCGCCGGAGCCGGCGTCGCAGCGCTCGGCTCCTTCGGGCGCGGCCTTCTGCCGGAAGCCAGCGGTGCGCCGATGGCCAACCATCGACGCCTCGTCTCCATGTTCGGGTTCGGCGGCTACGACGGGCTGAACATGCTGGTGCCGGTCACCAACAGCGCCTACCACTCGCTACGGCCCACGATCCGCATCGATCCCGCCAACGCATTGAGCATCGGCGAGACCGACTACGCGCTGCATCCGGCGCTGAGCAACATGGCAGGGCTGTTTGGCAGCGGTGAGGCCTGCGCCTTCCGCATGGTGGGCTACCCCAACCAGAACCTCAGCCACTTCATCAGCCAGGACATCCACAGCTGGGGCGTGCGCGGCGACTTCGAGCCGCTGGGCATCGACCCGAGCGGCTGGGTGGCGCGCTACGCGCAGTTGCACGCCCCCACGCCGCTCGGCGCAGCGGCGATCGGCGTAGGCCGACCGCTTGAGTTCGAGGGCGGCAGTTCCAACCCGTTCATGGTCGGCTCCCTCTCGAGCTTCGACTTCTCGAGCGCGAGCATCAGCGACCCGGACCATGCCCACCGCCTTGCGGCCCTGAGCAACGTGCTGCAGAGCTTCTCGGGCGACACGCTGACCACCGAAGCCAAGAATGCGTTGGATCAAGGCGTCCAGCTCTCGGGCCAGATCCAGCAGGCGGTCAGCGACTACGAGGATCCCACGACGGGCTCTTCGTTCGCGGGCCTCTACCCCACGAATACACCGGGGCGCTACCTACGCGACGCGGCCGTCCTCATCCGGGGCGGCTTCGAGACGCGGCTGTTCATGACCGGCTTTGGCGGCTGGGACACGCATGGCGCGCAGGGCAACGAAGCAGGCAACCAAGCCAACCTCATGACGCGCCTTGACGACGCGCTCGGGACCTTCGTGGACGACTGCAAGGAGATGGGCGTGTGGAACGACATGCTGATTCTCGTCTCGTCTGAGTTCGGCCGGCGCAACTTCGAGAATGGCTCGAACGGCACCGACCACGGCCACGGCAACATATTCTTCGCCCTCGGCGGAGGACTGACGGCCGGAACGCGCCTCTACGGACCGGAGATCACGGAGACCGACATCTCGGGGCAGAACTGGCTCCACTACGAGCTCGACTACCGCGACATCTTCCGCGAGGCCGTCACGAACCACCTCGGTGGCAATGGCGCGGCTGTCTTCCCCGAAGTCCAGGACATCAACACGACCCTCGGCTACGTCTAGGACGCCGCCTCGCCCGACCGCCCCCCCACCCCTCTGGCACCACGATGAACAACCCCCCGTCCGATTCCACGCAGCCCGGCCGGGCTTGCGCCCTCTGGCTCCGCGCGGCGGCGATGCTCTCGTTCGCCCCGCTGCTCGCCTTGACGATCGCGTGCGGCGGCGGCGGGGGCTCCGGCACACCCCCGCCGCCGAGCGCCCCGTCCAACCTGCAGTACCCCGACTCGCCGGTGTTCTATCGCGACGGCGCGGCCATCGCGCCGAACGTGCCCACCGTGCAGGGTGGGGCTGTGACGACGTGGAGTGTGACCCCCGCGCTACCCGCGGGACTTGCGTTGAGCAGCACAACGGGCGCGATCAGCGGCACGCCGACCGCCGAAGCGGGCGCGACGGTCCACACGGTCACAGCGAGCAACGCAGCCGGCCAGACCACCGCTGCCGTGACGATCACGGTCGGGGCCGCTCTCCCCGCCGCCATGGAGTTCTTGGAGGAGGGCTTCAATGCAGAGGTCGTGCTCGAGCCCGGCGCGCCGACACCCGCGAAGATCGCAAAGTTCGCGCGCACCCCCGATGGACGCATCCTCTACCTCGAGGTCGACACGGGGAACGTACGCGTCTTCGTGCCGGGCACCGGCCCGGGGACCGGCCTTCTCCCGACACCGTTCGTGACGCTGAACGTCTTGCAGAACGGCCACATGGGATTGCTCGGGCTCACGCTAGCGCCCGACTACGGCACGAGTGGGCATGTCTACGTTCTCGCCTGCACCCCCGCGGACGCGATGGCGATGACCGTCGACCGCATCCGCGTGCTGCGCTACACGGATGTGAACAACATCGGAACCAACGAGGGCATCGTCCTCGACAACCTGCCGGTCACGGTTCCGGGCGGGGTGAACAACGGCGGCGAGATCCTGTTCGACGCGAGCGGCGCACTCTTCGTGAGCCTCGGTGACGTGCAGAATGCCGCCAACGCCCAAGCCCCGAGCTCGACGTCACTCGCAGGCAAGATCCTCCGGTACGACGTCAGCACCCTGCCGGCGGCCCCTGCCGCAGGCAATCCGACGCCCGCCGATCCCGAGTGGTGCCGCGGGCTACGCAACACGTTCGGTCTCGCGGTGCACCCGGCGACCGGAGGCCTGTTCGGTGTGGACAATGGCCCCGCCGCGGATGACGAGCTCAACTTCCTGCAAGCCGGAATGAACTTCGAGTGGGGCGGCAATCCGCCTCCACCCACCGGGTTCCGGATCCGCAACTACCAGACCGTCATCGTGCCGACCGCGCTCTGCTGGCACGACGGGACGGGCTGGGGCGCCGCCTACAACAACAACCTCTTCATGGCGTCCTACGACGACCATGCCATCCGACGCTTCGTGATGTCGGGTGCCGCCTTCACCGACATCGACAGCGAGGACGAGTTTGCCCGCTTCAAGCTCTCCGCGTCGTCGAACCACCCGCTGGATGTCTGCATGGCGACCGACGGCTCGCTCTACGTCTCTACGTTCTCGGGCATCTATCGCATCACCCAAGTCGCGCCCTAGCCGGATCAAGCCTCGCTGCGGCGGATGGCCATCTCCCAGTACGCGTGCGCCCGGCTGACCGCGAGCCCGAGCACCGACTCCGCGGGGTAGTTCCCCGCGTCGTCGCGTGCGCCCGCGTCGCGCCCCGTGAACAACGCCAGCGCCTGGTGGATCGTATCGACCGGGTAGATCCCGAACTGGCCGGCCTCACAGGCCTCGACGACATCGTGGCGCAGCATCAAGTCCCCCGCGTTCGTCAACGGGATGATGACTCCCTGCGTACCCGTCAGCGGCCCGCACTCGCGACAGGCGTCGAAGTAGCCTTCGATCTTCTCGTTCACGCCGCCAATGGGCAGGATGCTGCCGACCTGATCGATCGCGCCGGTCATCGCAAGCCCCTGGTTGAGGGGCAGGTCGGTCAGGGCGCTGAGCAAACAGCACATCTCGGCCCCGGAGGCCGAGTCACCGTCGATCCCGCCGTAGCTCTGCTCGAACGCGATCGAGGCACTGAAGGCCAGCGGGTGATCAGTGCGTAGCAGATAGCGCAGCAGTCCGCCGAGAATGTAGAAGCCCTTCGTATGGATCGCGCCACTGAGCTCCGCCTCCCGGTCGATGTTGATCGTGCCTGCGGTACCCGCGCCGATCGTCGCCGTGATGCGATTGGGGAAGCCGTACGTCAACGGTCCGGCCGACATGACGGCGAGGCCGTTGATCTGGCCCACCGCCTCGCCATGCGTCTGCACTCGGATGACGCCGCGCCCGATCATCTCGCGGAAGCGCCGAGCCGGAAGGTCCGCACGGGACTTCGTACGCAGCACCGCCTCGATCACGTGCTTCCCGGTGATCGTGGGCGCATCCGTCCGATCGGCGAGATAGCCCGCCTCGCGAGCGATGTCTGCCAGTCGGCCGAAGCGCGCCGTCAAGCGATCCGTCTGTGCGGCAATCCGCGCGCCATGCTCACACAGCGCCGCGACGCCGGTCCGATCGAGCGGCCGCATCTCCGCCTCGCTTGCAATGCGCGCCAGCACGCTCGCGTAGTGGCCGAGGCTGGCGGCGTCGCGGGGCAGCGTGGACTCGAAGTCGGAGAGGACCTTGAAGTAGTCGCGGAAGTCGGAGTCCTGTGCGTCGAGCGCGTAGTAGAGGCCCGCGTCGCCGAGCATGATGATCTTCAGCGTGACGGGAATCGGATCCGGCTTGAGTGCCGGCACGCGCCACGGCCCGGGCATGCTGGGCGGCACCAGCTCGATCGTCTGGCTACGGAGCGTGCGAACGAGCGAACGCCACGCGCCCGGCTCCATGACGAGGTCGCGTCCCTCCACGACCAGGAAGCCGCCGTCGGCGCGCAGCAGGGATCCAGCGCGGATCATCATCTGGGGGGCACTGACGTCGTCGTCCGGGTCCAACGAGCGATCGATGGTCCCGAGCAGTGACTGCACCGAGGGCGACTGCTCGCTGATGGCGGGGCAGCCCTCGCCAGGCTCGTGGTAGGCGATGACGTTGACGCGATACCGCTCGACAAAGCGCGCATCGCCAGCCAACTCGCCAAGGCGCTGCGTCACGAGGTCTTCGACCAGCGCATCGAGAAACGCATGCACGTCCTCCGCCGGAAACGCGCGGCGAACCGGTGCGAGCGCCGTCTCGAGGAGCTCGCGGGCCTGATCCGTGATCAGGCGTTCCAACGAGGCGATCCGTTGGGCGTGGATCTCCTGCATGCGCTCGCCGACCGCCTGCATCTGCTCGCCGAACGCTTCGATCTTTTCCTGCTGCGCTTCGACGTCCTCTTCGCTGAGCTTGCCCTCGCGGCGCAGCGCCTCGATTCGATCGGGCGGCGCGGGCTCGCCGTCGATGACCGGAACGATCACCTGGCGCTGGCCTTGGCCGGCGGCAATCCGCAGCACCATGAAGCCCGCCTCGCGAAGCGCATCCTCGAAGGGCTTCGCCGCCACCTTCATGGCTTCGCCAGTCTGCTTCTCGACGTCGCCGGTCTGCGCCTTCACGTCGTCTGACGCAAGGGCCTCGGCCATCTCCTTCTGGATGAACGTGATGACGGCGTCGACCAACCGACGGAAGGTCTCGCCCTGGCTCCGGGGCAGGGTCAGGAGGCGCGGCCGATCCGGCTGGCGGAAGTTGTAGACGTAGCACCGGTCCGGGGCGAGCGCGCAGGACGGTTGGATCGTCTTGAGAAGCTCGCGCACGAGCGAGACGCGGCCCGTGCCGGTGAGCCCGCGCACGAACACATGCTGGCCCGGGGCCGACGTCTCCAGGCCAAAGCGCAGGGCGTCGACTGCGATGTCTTGACCGACGATGCCCGGGGCCGGCGCTACATCGGCCGTGGTCTCGAACTCGAAGGAACCGGCATCGCAGCGCCAACGCAGGGCTGCGACGGGGAGGGCAGAGGGCGCGCTCACGTTGGGTTCGTGGGGTGCGCTCATGATCGATCTCCTCCAAGACACACGGGGCAGCGCATTGGACACGCGCCAGAGGGTTGCGGCAAGATGACGGCCGTGCTGCGGCTCGCCTTCCTTCTGCTTGTCCTCTCCGCCCTCGCTGGCTGCGGCGAAGCCCAGGAGGCGGTGCCCTCCCGCTTCAAGCCGGGGCAGGCCTGGTCCTACACCGGACGCCCAGGCGAGGAGGCCTCGCGCGTCCTCGTGCTCAAGGTGGAGGTCCGACCCCCGCACGGCACGGTCGTTCACATCGCGGTGGATCGGCTATCACTCGCAAATCCGCGTGGGGCGACGGCTGCGGAGCGGCGGGTCACGGTCATCGCGCACATCCCGATCAGCGAGGCAGCTCTGGACGCGAGCGTCCTCGCCTTGCTCGGGGACCAACACGCCGTGCCCCCCGACTGGAAGCGCGGCTACGGGCGCTGGCTCCGTGGGTATCGCGAGAAGGCGGCGGGCGTCTACACGAGGCCGCTACAGACGGTGATCGAGCAGATGGCCAAAGGCCTCGATCGCCCGCCCGCTACCAGTCCGTCCCCTGCCGCCAAATGACGTAGGCCCAGCCAAGCAGGAGCAAGGTCGTGCCGACGGTCCACGCGACCCGCCGCCCGCGAGACGTCAGGCGGACCACGACGCGCGTGCCCGTGGCCAGGCGCCGCACGAAGAACACGCCCCAGAGGGTGAGAAACGCAAACAGCAGCGGGTTGAGATCGAACGCGCGCTCCGGAGACCCATCGAGGATCGCCCGTGCACCGCGCGTGCCACCGCAGCCTGGGCAGGGAATGCCCGTGGCGTTTCGAAACTGACAGAGACTCGGCGCACTCGGAGAGCCGCCAAACGAGGCCGAGACGAGCACGATGAGGCCGATCCACAAGCCCACGACCACGAAGACCCACCAGGGTGGGCGCGGCAACCTACTCGCACGCTCGAGCCAGACGTTCATTCGCCTACATGCTGGAGGAGGTGGCGACACCGGCGACCAGCACGAGAGCGCCGAGCGCAAGCCCGAGGATGAGCAGGCAGCAGCCGATGATGCCGAGCACCCTGCCGGCCTGGGTCATGCCCTCGCCTTCGGGGTCCATCCGACCCGCCCGGATCTTGGCCATGTCCTCGTTGCCCCAGATCCACGCGAAGATCGCAAAGATGATGCAGAACACGAGCCCCAGGATCCCGAAGACGAGGATCAGGACGCCACGATGCGGCTCGAGGCGGCCGCCACTCGAGCGGCCTTCACGCCTGCGCGAGCGGGGCGCGTACTCGTCGTCGCCGTCGTTGTCGGTCAGGTAGCTTTCGTCGTCGTACTCGGCCATGAAACTCCCTCACGAGCGGCGCGGCGCCGTCCCAGGCACCGTAGGTCTCGGAGCGGGCTGCGTCAATGACGCCTCAGCTCCAGTCGTAGAAGCCCTGGCCGCTCTTCTTGCCCAACTTACCCTCCGCGACCATCTCGCGGAGCAGGGCCGGCGGGTGGAAGCGGCGATCGTCCAAGACGTTGGCCAGGTGCTCTGCGATCCCCAGGCGGACGTCCAGGCCGACGAGATCGGTGAGCTTCAGCGGGCCCATCGGGTGGCGGTAGCCAAGCTCCAAGGCCGTGTCGATGTCCTGCGGACTCGCCACGCCTTCCTCGACCATGCGAATGGCTTCGAGGCCCAAGACGAGACCGAGCCGGCTGGTGGCGAACCCGGGGGAATCCTTCACGACGATGCAGGTCTTGCCAAAGCGCTCACCGATCGCCTGCGCCGCGGCGACAACCTCTTCGGCCGTCTCGTCGGTGCGAACCAGCTCCAAGAGCTTCATCAAGTGCACGGGGTTGAAGAAGTGCATGCCGATGACCCGCGAGGGACGACCACTTGCCTGCGCGATATCGGTGATCGGCAGCGAGGAGGTGTTCGACGCGAGGATCGCGTGCTCGGGGCACGCCGCTCCAAGCGTGCCGAAGATCGCCTGCTTGAGTTCCATGCGCTCCGGCACGGCCTCGACAACGAGATCCATCTCCGCGGCGGCCTCGGCAAGATCCGTCGGCGCGGCGGCCAGATTGGCCAGGGCGGCATCCATCGCGTCCTGCGTGACCTTGCCCCGATCGACACCCTTCTGGAGGTTGGCCTTCACCTTGCTCAGACCGCTCGCGACCACCTCGGCGTCGACGTCGTAGAGCCACGCGCGGCAACCGGCGGAGGCTGCCACGTGTGCGATGCCGTGGCCCATCGTGCCGGCACCGATGACGAGTACGTTCTGGATGTCCATGCGGGCTCCTACTTCTTCTTCGCGCGGCGCGCGAGGAAGGCGTCCATGCGGGTGAACTTGTCGGGATGTTCGAACAACCCAGACTGGATCCCGTTGTCCAGTGCGAGCAGGTCTTCTTCGGCCGCGCCGTGAACCCAGGCCTGCAACGCCTGCTTGGTGCGACGGACAGCCTCAGGGGCCTGGGCGAGGATCGGCTGGAGCCAGGCGTGCGCAGCTTCCAGCACGGCAGCGTCGTCGACGACTTGATCCACAAGACCGAGGCGCGAGGCTTCGGCCGCATCGATGATCGCGCCGCTGAACAGCAGCCGGCGCGCGGGGCCGAGGCCAATGAGCGCGGGCAGGCGCCGCGTAGCGCCCGCAGCCGCCATGATGCCAAGGCCGACCTCGGGCTGGCCGAACTTCGAGGAGGTACCGGCAATACGGAAGTCGCAGCACAGCGAAAGCTCACAGCCGCCGCCCAGGCACCACCCAACCACCGCAGCGACGGTCGGGCGCGGGAAGCGCTCCAAGCGGGAGAAGAGGTTCGCGTTGATGCCCTTGAGCGCGTCTTCGCTGCGGCGCTCGCGCAGCTCGGCAATGTCCGCACCCGACATGAACGCCTTGCCGCCGCTGGCCGTGAGGATCAACGCCTTCACGTCGTCGCGCGTCTCGAGCGACTCGAGCGCGGCGTGCATGTCATCGACCATCTGCTGGTTGATGGCGTTGCGCACCTCGGGGCGGTCGAGCGTGACGACGGCAACGCCATCCTCGACGCTCACCTGGATCGTCTCGTAGGTCATGCGGCCTCCTTCACGGGGTGAGCACCAACTTGCCGAACACCTCGCGGGCCTCCAAGCGTCGATGGGCTTCCCCGACGTCGGCCAGCGGCAGCACGCTGTCGACGATGGGCTTGAGCTTGCCGGCTTCAAGCAGACGCACGATGCGGTGCACATCGCCCAGGCTGCCCATCGTGCTTCCGAGAATCGCGAGGTTCTTGAAGAACACGAGATTGAGATGCAGCGTCGCCTGCGCGCCGGTGGTCGCGCCGCAGAACACGTAGCGCCCGCCGCGGACGAGGGTCTTGAGCGAGCCGCCGAACGTGGCTTCGCCGACATGGTCCACCACCACATCCACGCCGCGGCCTCCAGTCGCCGACTTCACCTGCTTCGACCACGCGGGGTCGGCGTAGTCGATGACCTCGTCGGCGCCGAGAGCGCGGGCACGGTCCGCCTTGGCGGCGGTCGAAGTCGTCGCGATGATCTTCGAGGCCCCGGCAAGCTTCGCGATCTGGATCGCAGCCGTGGAAACCCCACTGCCCGCCGCGTGGACGAGCACGGTCTCACCGGCTTGGAGCTTGGCACGCTGGACCACCATGTTCCAAGCGGTCAGCGTTGCGAGCGGGAAGGCGGCGGCGTCTTCGAAGGACACATGGTCCTTGATTGGAACCGCGTTCCGCGCGGGGATCACCACGTACTCCGCGCACGTGCCGTCACGGGTCTCGCCGAAGATCCCGTAGCTGGGCGAGAGGTGGTCCTGGCCCGCGGCCGTCGACGCGTCGTCTGTGTCCGTCACGCCGGGCGCCACGAGGACACGCTGGCCCTCACGGAGGCCGCGGACTCCAGCGCCCAGCGCGTCGATCACACCCGAGCCATCACAGCCCGGCACCATCGGGAGCGGGAAGTGATGGCCCGGCACGCCACGCCGCACCCACGCGTCGAGGTGGTTGAGCCCGGCCGCCTTGACCTCGATCCGGACCTCACCGGGGCCCGGCGTCGGAATGTCACGCTCTTCAAAGAGCAGCTTCTCGTAGCTTCCGTGCTCTCGGATCACTACACAGCGCATGGGGCCTCCTGGGGCGAGGAGTCTACGCGTTCCACCGGAGAACGCGGATAGGATCGCGCACCCATGACGCTTCCCGCCCAGATGTCCGCTGCGGTCTACCGCGGCCAAGACGATCTCCGACTGGAGACCCTGCCCGTGCCGACGCTAGCCGAGGGCGAGGTCCTGGTTCGCGTCGCGGCGTGTGGCGTCTGCGGCACGGACCTGAAGAAAGTCGAGTTCGGGCTTGTGGAGCCCCCCCGCGTGCTGGGTCACGAGACGGCCGGTCGCATCGTGGCGACCCAGGGCGAAGTCGGGGCGTGGGACGTCGGCGATCGGGTGGCGCTCTACCACCACGTCCCGGATCGCGACTCCTGGTACAGCCGCCGCGGGCTGTTCGCCCAGTGCCCCCAGTACCGCAAGACGGGCATCACGGCGGGCTTCGAGCCGGCCGGCGGTGGCTACGCGGAGTACGTCCGCGTGATGCCGTGGATCGTCCGCGACGGCGGCCTTACCCGCATCCCCGACGGGGTACCGTTTGAACGCGCGGCCCTCATCGAGCCGGTGAATACGTGCCTGAAGGCGATCCGCCAGCTGAACCTCGACGAGGGCGACCTCGTGCTCGTCTCGGGACTCGGCAGCATCGGACTCATCCTCGCCCAGCTCGCCATCCGGGAAGGCGCCGAGGTCGTCGTCTCCGACCCGCTCCCCGGCCGCCGCCGGCGGGCCGTCGACTTCGGCGCTGTGGATGCGATCGACCCGACGGTCGATGACCTCAGTGAGCTCTGCCGTGCACTCTCGAAGACGCGCGGCGCCGACCACGCGCTGGTGGCCGCCCCCGGCGGAGCTCCGGTCGCCGAGGCCATCGAGGCGACTCGTCCTGGCGGGACGATCCTTCTGTTCGCCAACACCCGGCGCGGGGAAGACGCGCCGCTCGACCTCGGGGCCCTGTGCGTCGACGAGAAGCGCGTCGTGGGGAGCTACTCCGCATCCATCGACCTCGCGGAGGAGACGGCGCAGATCGTCTTCGAGGCGGAGATCGAGCTGGACAGCCTGATCACGCACCGCTTCCCGCTCGAGCAGACGGCGCAGGCCCTCCGGCGCGCCGCGACGGTCGGCGATGAGGTCTGCAAGGTGGTCGTCCTGCAGGGCGAGGGCCTCGATGCCTGAGTCCTCCACCATGCGAGCCGCGATCCTGCATGGCCCGGCCGATCTGCGTATCGAAGATGTTGCTCGTCCGGTGCCGGGACCGGGGGAAGTGCGCCTACGCATGGAAGCCGCCCTGACGGGGGGCACCAACACGAAGATCTGGCGGCGCGGCTCCCACGCCCGTATGGGCCGAGCACCCATGCCGCTGGGTCACGAAGGGGCGGGCGTCGTCGATGCCGTGGGCGAGGGCGTCACGCGCTTTGCGATCGGCGACCGCGTGGTCTCGGCCAACTCCGCACCTTGCGGTGCCTGTCCCGCGTGCGAGCGGGGCCTCACGGCGCAGTGCGACGACATGCTCTGGCTGACAGGCTTCTTCGCCGAGCAGCTCCTCGTACCGGCGCGGATCGTCGCACAGAACCTGCATCCGATTCCGCCGGGACTGGCTGCCGAGACGGCGGCCCTCTCCGAGGTCCTCGCCACGGTGGTCAAGGGCAGCGACCGCACCCCCGCGCGCCGCGGCGAGCGCGCCCTGGTCATCGGGACCGGACCGCTCGGTCTCCTCTGGGTACGGGTGCTCTCGGCCTCGGGCGTCCATGTCACGGCCGTCGGCCGTCGCCCCGAGCGGGAGGCGACCGCTCGCGCCTTGGGTGCCGACGTCGTCGAGCATGCCGACGCCTTCACACCTGGTGCCGCCCACGCCGACCTCGTCATCGAAGCCGCGGGCACGGCTCAGGCGTGGGACCTCGCCATGCGCAGTGCATCGGCTGGGGGCCGCGTGAATCTCTTCGGCGGCCTTCGCGAAGCGGAGGATGTTGCGCTCGACCCGCGGCGCCTGCACTACGAAGAACTGTTGCTCACCGCGTCGTTCCACCACACGCCCTATCACTTCGCCGACGCGCTGCGGCTGCTGGGCGAGGGCTTCGTGACTCCCGCGCTGCTCCTCGAGGAGCAGGTCGATCTCGAAGACCTGCCCGCATTCTTCGATCGCGCCGGCGCGGGGGCCGGACCGCTGAAGGCCGTCGTTACGTCGGCGTCGCGCTCGGGGCACCGAGCTGGAGCGTGAGAACGCGCCTCGCGGGTCGCGCCTCAGCGCCCATCGGCGTCCTTCGGACCCACGACCTGGGCGGGCTTGGGCTTCGTCTCGGCGTCGGGCTTGAGCGCGAGCACTGGCACGACCAGCTTCACGGCGACCGTGCGGCCCTCGAGGACCTTCACGCGCTGCGTGGCACTCCGTGTTCCGAACTTCGCGGTGATCGTCACATCGCCCGGCTGGAGTCCATGGCAGCGGCGACGGCCGTCGGCGTCCACGTACGGATCGATCCGCTGCACGACGTCGGCCCCCTTCGGTGCCGAGCAGTCGACGTCCGCCCACGCGAACGGCAACTGCTGCTGGATGCTCAAGGTGGCGAACGGCAAGGCGCGCCCCTCGCTGTCGACAACCTCGACGTCGAGCGTGCCGCCGCAGGTTCCGCGCACATCCAAGGTGCCGCGGCCATCGGCCGGAACGTCGAACGCCGCGTGGCGCAATGCGCCAGCCCCCCAGACCACGGCGACGCGACGGCCGGGGGTCAAGCCGCCAAAGCGCGCAACGCCGGCGGCATCAGCGTGGACGGTCATGGCCCCCTGTCCGGAGATCGTGACGCGTGCCCCGATCGCTGGCTCGCCGTTGGGCAGGAAGCAGCGCACGCGATAGACCGAACGCTGCTTCGGGATGAAGTTCAGCGGCCCTGCGCCATCCTCAAGGCCGCCCGTCACATCGTCGAGGCTTGCGAGCCTCCCGCGTACGTGGAAGCTGCTCGTGATGGCGATATCGCCCGAGGTGTAGAAGAGGACACGCTTGCCTCCGACCTCCGTCGTGATGGAGCCCCGCTGGCCAGAGATCACGCGCGGGTTCACGGTGAAGCTCGGGTTCAGGGTCACGCCGTAAGCCCACGCCCCGGCTTCAGGCAGCTTCGGGAGCGCGCCCACCGGCGGCTTGCCCCCCTCCTCGGCTCGCTGGAACGTCGCCCGGATGAGGAGCGTCTCATCGGCCCGCGCGGGCAGGATGCCCGCCCCGCGGATGCTGTGGGGCCCGAGGGATCCCGCGATGTGGATGATCTCCCCCACGTAGTGCGTGACGCCCGCGACATGATGCCGATCGTTCGCATCGGCGGTGACACGCGCCGGTACCCAGGCCTCGCCATTGCGCCGCGAAGCCCAGCGGATGGGCAGGCCCTGAAACTCCGCGGGAAGGCCCTCGATGACCACGACGACGCGCGCGTCCTCGCGCACGGGCTCATGCGCGAGGAGCTGCGTCGCCTGGGGGTGCAAGCGCCCTCGGTGGTCACTGCGTCGGGCCGGCTCGCCAAGATCGTAGCTGACGCCGAACGTGTGACCTGCCGTGAGGGTGAGCAGTGGTTGGTCGCGGTCGGTGCGCAGGGCGGCCGTCGTCGCCCCCGCGAACACGGGCGAGAGCTTGTGGATGGCGAGGGCCTCCGCCGTGCCGCCTCCCGCGCGCATTGGCTCGATGCGCAGCGGGAGGC
>JAJDEM010000258.1 GCA_029259795.1 Planctomycetota bacterium | reverse complement strand
GTCGCCAGCCAACTCGCGAAGATGAAAGTGCTCACCCAGCCGCTTCATGTGACGATGAAGCAAACGTCGTTTGAGCGGCGTAGCGGTAAGCCAGGAAATGCGCCCCTCTGCGTCACCGGGCAAGGTCTTATCCCGGGGCGGCGCGGCCAGCGGAGGTGCCGCCGCCACCACCGGCTTCGCGAGCGAAGCCGCCAGGGCGCCCACGGCCTGATCCGCGGCCCGCGCGTGGACCCGCTGCCGGGTCGCAGGCGGCGGGGGTGGGGGCAGGCCCACGCTCGGGAGAGCCGGGGGCGTCCCACCGAGCGCGCGCTGGCGAGCCTCGGCCACCGCCGGCGCCTGCTCCGGATGCGGCTCCTGACGGAGCTCCGCCCGCTCGGTACGCGCCTTCTTGCGTTCGGCCGCCTCGCGCATGATCCACGCGACGACCGCCAGCGCGACGAACGCGAGCTGGCTCAGCAGGCTGCCGTCGATTCCGGCGAGGAGACTAGTCACCGGTGCTGCCTCCCTCCGGTGCGTCTTCGCCGAGGCTCGTACGCATCGCGGTGTCCGCCTGGATGTTCTTCAGGTTGTAGTAGTCCATGACGCCGAGCCGCCCGCTCCGCAGGGCTTCGGCAAGTGCCAGCGGCACTTCGGCTTCCGCCAGGACGACCTTGGCTTCGTTCGCCACGACGGCAGCGCGGTTTTCCTGCTCCAGGGCCACGGCGAGCGCACGGCGCTTCTCGGCCTTGGCCTGTGCGACGCGCTTGTCGGCCTCGGCCTGGTCGCCCTGCAGGCGCGCGCCGATGTTCTGCCCGATGTCCACGTCGGCAATGTCGATGGAGAGGATCGTGTAGGCCGTACCGGCGTCCAGCGACTTGCTGAGCACGGTCTTGCTGATGAGATCGGGGTTCTCAAGCACCTGCATGTGGTTGTCGGCACTACCGATCGTGCTGACGATGCCCTCGCCGACACGCGCGATGATCGTCTCTTCCTGCGCGCCACCCACGAGCTGCTTCAGATTGGTGCGCACGGTCACGCGGGCGCGGGCGAGGACCTGGATGCCGTCCTTCGCGACAGCCGCCACCTCCCGCTTGTCCTTGCGGGGGTCGGGGCAGTCGATGACCTTGGGGATGACGCTCGTCTGGATGGCATCGAGGACGTCGCGACCCGCGAGATCGATGCTGGCCGCGGTCTTGAAGTCCAGCGGAATGCGCGCGCGGTCGGCGGCGATCAGTGCGCGTGCGACGGGCTCGACGTTGCCGCCAGCGAGGAAGTGCGCCTCCAGCTCCTTCGTCTCGATCGGGATGTTGGCCTGGACCATCGCGATCTTGCTCTGGACGATGACGTTGGCGTTGACCTTCCGAAGCCACATGCCAACCAGCTCAAAGAGCGTGATGTTGGCGTTCGAAAAGTAGCTCTGCACCCACAGCTTGAAGAACTTCAAGAAGAGCACGAGGACGACGAAGACGACGAGCAGGCCGACGAGGAGCAAGACCGTGTTGAGGTCGATCTCGGCAAGCGCCGGAGTCAGGAGGCTGGAGTTCTGGAGATTCATGGGAGTTCCTAGGCCTGGGTTCATCAGTCTTGAGTACGGACGCGCACTTCGGCGCCCTCGACGGCCGCGACGCGCAGCGCGCAGCCCTTGGTGAGCATCCCCTCGAGGGACACGACGGACACACGCTCGTCGTCAAAGCGCGCCATGCCGCCCGGACGGAGGTCCGTGAGCGCCACGCCGGTTCGGCCGACGAGGTGTCCGAGGTCGGGGAGTCCGGCACCGGGGTCTTCGGCGGGGGCGCTCAGGATCATCCGGCGCCCGAACGGGAGCTTCGGGAGGACCTGGAAGCCCCAGCGCACGACCATCGGGATCAGGATGATCTCGGCGCCGATGAAGATCCAGCCGATTGCCGTGCCCTCTTCGAACGCCGCGACATCGGCAACGATGATGCAGGCCCCCGCTGCGAGTCCGAGCGCGCCGAGCGAGGGAAAGAACACCTCGGCGAGCACGAAGCCCAGGCCGAGGATCACAAGCGCGATGGCGATCATCATGAGCTCACCTCGTCTACGGTGATGCGCTCGCCTTCGCGCTCGAGGACCCGCACGGCCGCGCCTTGTTCGATGAAGCCGCCAGTGCTGACGACGTCAAAGAGCGCATCGGCGAACTCCGCGGTGCCAGCCGGACGGAGCGGGGAGGTCGCGACGCCCGTGGCGCCGACCGGCGGGAGCGCCACCGAGGGCTCTGCCGCTGCGGACGTTGAGGCCTCACCGCCAGGCGCCGTGAGGATCATGGCGCGACCGGGTCCAAAGCGCGGGACCAGCCGGGACATGAGGAAGATGGCAGCGAAGGCCGCGATCGCGGTGAACACGAACTGCAGGCCGAAGTTCACGAGGATGCGCGAGTCCACCTCGCCGACCTCAGACGGCGCGATGCCCGTGGCGAGGAAGAGCACTCCGGAGGCGAGGAAGCCAATGCCGAGAAAGCCGGGGATGGTGAAGCCCGGGAAGAAGAACACCTCGGCGATGAGCAGCGCGACGCCCACCAGCATCAGGAAGATCGGGAACCCGTGGAAGTGGTCGGCCGTCACGCTGATGAAGATCACCAGCAGCAGGGCGATCGCGCCGCCGATCGTCACGATTCCGGGACCTCGCCAGACCGTGTAGACGATGGCCATGGTGACCAGGCCGGACAGGATGCCGACCAGGCCGAGCAGGAAGCGGGTGGCGAGCTCGGAGAAGCTCATCTCCGTGACGGTGATCTTGGCGTCGGGTGCTTTGAGGAGGTCGAGCACGACGCCCTCATCGCTGGGCGGCGGACCGCTCGCGAAACGGGGCATGAAGCCCAAGGCCGCGGCTTCGTTCCCGGTAAACGTCAACAACTCGCCGACCCGCACCACCTCGGCGCCCATCTGTTCGAGGTCGGACTTGCGGAGGTCGCCCAGCAGGCGCGCGTCCGGTTCCGCATCGCGGAAGTCTGCGGTGGCCACGTAGTGGATCTCGCCGGTGGCCTTCGCACGCACGCGCAAGACCGCGAGGCGTTCGCTCACCATCGCGGCCGCGAGCAGCGCGGGGTAGCCGTTGCGCTCGGCCGCATCGCGAATCCACGTGCGGAGCGGGCTCTCGGCCTTCTCCCCGACAGGCTTGGGCGTGCCGTCGGGATTGACGGTGATGGGCTGGCTGTCGCCGAGCGGGGCGTGCGGGCTCAGGATGATCTCGCGGCAGCAGACAGACACCATCGCCGCGCCGCTGTAGGCGTAGCGCGGCACCCAGGCCACCGTGTGGATCGACTTCGGCACGGCGAGCATGAGGTCGCCAATCAACATCGAATGGAAGATCGTCCCGCCCGGGGATGTGATCCGCAGCACGATGCAGTCGGCGTCAGCGGCCTGCGCAGCCTCCACGCGACGCTTCACGTACGTGTGGAGCAGCCCCTCGATGGGACCCTCAAAGTCGATGACCCAGATGTTGTGAAACGGGCCGGGGACGGGCTGCTCGTCGCTGGCCCGCACGGCGCTCGTGGCTGCGAGCAGAACCCCCAGGCCCAGCACGGCGATCCAGGCGCGGCGGACGGTGGGGAGGCAGGCGGACATGCAGCCCGATCCTACCCGCCGAGCCTGCCCGCTGAGCGGGCTAGCGGATCAGACCGTGGGTTTGGAGGGAGCCGAGGCTCGCCGCCCCCGTACCGAGGAAGTTCGCATCCAGCGTCCCGCTGACGTTGACGTAGACCTCCGGCCCGCCGGCCGCGTTCGTGACCAAGGCGAGGCCGCCCAGGGTGCGCCCGGCTTCGGACGCAAAGCGGGTCGAGCCGGGGGTGAAGTTGGCGCTGAAGCCTGGACTGCCAATCACGTCCGCCGGCAGCGCGAGCAGGAAGAGCTGCCCGGGGACGGCGGGCGTCTGGAACAGGTCGCCGAAGCCCGTCGCGGCCAGGGTCCGGCCGTCCGGAGAGAGGGCGATGCCGGTGATGTTGCCGCCCGGGCCGCCGGACTCCGACGTCGTGATCGGAATGCCGTTGAAGGGCCCCCGGACCACGGCGAGGGAGCCGACGGCGATCGGCTCCTCCAGCAAGCCATCCAAGCGCAGCAGGTAGATCTCACCGGTCACACTGGAGGGGTAGAAGCCCACGAGATGGCCGCTTGCGTCGTACCCGATGGCGGGACGGACGGCTGCGAGGCCGCCGAGCCCCAGGTCGAAGCGACCCTGGAACGAACCACTCCGCGGATCGTACGCCTCCACCGTGCTGGCGGTGACCGGTACGAGGTTGAAGTTCGCGTCGAACCCGGTCGTACCCGCGCAGGTGACGAGCAGCCGGCGCTGGGGAAGCGCGGGCGGCACGGGCGGCAAGGCGACGAAGTCGAGCGCGACCGGATTGAAGGCCTGGGTCGGGATGACCAAGGGGCCGCCTGCACCGTTCGGCGTAAACGTCAGCGGCGTGCCGTTGCCGACGGCGACATCGAGAACCTGCACGGTGCCGGGGTACTTCACGGCGCCGTATGAGGGGGCGCCAAAGATCAGGTTGCTCATGGCGACGTAGAGATGGCCTGCGCCGCCGCGGTCGGGGATGTAGGCCAGCGCCTCGGCGCCGGACTGCAGGAAGAGCGCGCCCGGCACGGCAACGCCCGACGAGTCGTTGATCGGGCCGTCAGCGCCGTAGGGAACGGCCAGGTTGACCGTCTGCAGCACGGCACCCGTAGTCGGGTTGAAGGCGATGACGTTGCTGCACGTGGGGGTGCTGTCCGAGCCGCCCGCGTTGACGAGGGCGAAGCCCAACGCCGCGTCGACGATGAGCATGTCGTTGAGGAAGAAGCCGAATCCGATGGGCGCGGCCGGATTGCCGGCGCCGCCCGCACTATCGAGCAGGTCGCTCGCAAGGATCGTGGTCGTGGCGTACGTCGTTGAGACGCGCGGCGCTGTGCCCGCCACATCGAACGCAAGGATGCGCGCACCCGCGCCCTCGATGGCGTCGGCATCCGCGGCGAACAGGGTGTCCCCGAAGCGGACGAGGTCGTTGGCGAACGAGCCGAACAAGGCCGTGCGGCCGTAGCTCGCAGCGTTCGGTTCCCAGATCGCCGCTTGCGGCGGCAGGGGGGGCGGCGTGCTGGTGCCGCCGCCTCCGCCACCCGACGGGGTCGGGAAGCTCTCGCTGAAGGGTTCGGTCGCGGAGCCAGAGCCTCCGCAGGCCGGAGCGAGGAGGAGGAGAAGAATCCCGAAGACGGGGACGATGAAACGAGAAGCACGAACGGACGACATGGGCACGCTCTCTGCCGGCAGGCGACGGGGCGCGGGCCGAGAGGGGTGCCGCGGCCTGTCACGCGGAGCCGGCGTGATGTGGATCTCCCGCGGGAGGTCCAGGCTTTGACCCCGGAGCCGGTCTTCTGGCTTCCGGATCGTTCTCCCGCCGCGCCTTCCCAAGGAGCATGCGCTCCCCAGTGGCGTGCGCGCCGTGCGACGAGCAAAGCTCGTGTACGCATGGCGTGCGGCGTTCGTCCCCGGTCACAGCGGCGGTCCCGCGGGGGAATTGCACCCCACTTCCTTTCTCCCGCCAGCAGGCAGCCTGCAAACAGGAGAAATGTGACCCCAAGGTCGTGTTCGGTGGGGAAAAGAGCGAAGCGTGGTGGAGCTGAGGAGAGTCGAACTCCTTACCTCCTGAATGCCATTCAGGCGCTCTACCAGGTGAGCTACAGCCCCACGCTTCGTGAGGGGCGGATTGTGTCCCACCGCAACCCCACCACAAAGGGTCGGGCGCAGGGAAAAATCCGCAGCGGCGCGCGGAACACCTCCCGGCGGCCCACCCCGGATGTAGGGGGGCGGGGGCCAAAAACCCCCAAGATCCTGCGGTTTCTCCCGGTAGAGTCGTCGCTTGGAGCAGGGTCACTCCCCGCTCGTAGGGTGAGCGTCGTTCACCCCTTCGGAGGTCGTCATGGTTGGAAGCACCGGGGAGCCCTCGCGCCCCGCGCCGGGCAGCTCGTTCGACCCGAGTCCCAGGGATCAAGCAGGTCCCAGAGATCAAGCGGGCCCGGTCGATCGCACGGGGCGTGTTGATCGCACGGGGCGTGTTGATCGCACGGGGCGTGTCGATCGCACGGGGCGTGTCGATCGCACGGGCGGCGAGCGCGGCTACGTGCAGCCAGAGGCCGCGGCCCAGCCGACCTCCTCCCAGGCCGTTCCTGCTGAGCTGGGCGAGCGCCTCCAGGGCGGCTTCCAGGACATGTCGCGCCTTCTTGGCGCGATCAAGGAGACGCTGCAGAGCCGCGACGGTCAGGTGCAGCAGACGCTGCAGGCGTTGCCGGGGTTCTTGCAGCAGGTGCCGCGCATCCACCGCGCCGAGATCGAGTGCCTCGCGCAGATCAGCAAGCAGCTCGAGCACATGGGCACGGGCACGCGCGATGTCGTGGCGCGTCTGGACGGCCTGCCCGACTTGCTCCGCACACTCACCGTCAGTCAAGCGGAACAGGCGCAGTTCCTGGACGGACTTCAGGCGCGACTCGCCGAGAGTCTCGACACGCAGTCGAAGGCCATCCAGGTCGGCCTCGAGCAGTCTCGCGAGAACAGCACCGCCCAGCTGCAGATGATTCGCGGTCTGGCTTCCACGCAGGAAGACATCTTCGCGACGTTCCAGAACACGCAAAACCGGGCGCTCAACGTCTTCCACCGTGCGCAGCAGCAGACCAACGCGCAGCACCGCGAAACGCAGAACGTCATGAACAAGCAGGTTGAGATGCTCGTCGACCGCGTGCACTCGGCCCAATCGAAGGTCTTCTGGCTCTCGATCGGGTTTGCGGCGCTTGCCGCAGCCGGTCTGATCGCCGTCCTGATCTTCGCTTAGACGGGATCTTCGCGCAGCGCAGCCGTCCGTGCTCGGTGCTCGGTCCGCCCGGTCTACGGGAATGCGCCGCGGTTCGTTCCGACGACGAGCGGCGTGACGGTCAGGGGCAACGCTTGGATGCCCGCCGTGGCGTCGTCGAGGTCTACCTGCTCGAGCGTGCCGCCGTTGGCGTAGGTCCATTCCGTGAGAAGGGCCCCCGTGGGCGTGTCGAGGATCACGACGAACCGATCCCCCGAGGTGAAGAAGCTCACCCCCAAGACGGCCGTTGCCGCCTGGGAGGTGAGGCCGAGGAGGTCGGAGACCTCGACGGCCGTCGGATCGTCGAAGCTGCCCGTGCGGGTGCGCTGCTGCAGCGCCTCCATGCCGGCGTAGCCGGCGAGCCCCTGCAGCGTGAGGGCCCCGTCGGGAGCCCGCGCGATGACGGTGGTCGTCCCGCTCAGAGCACCCACGGCCGCCACGGTCGGGCCGCCCGCGGGCACCACATCGGCGTCGGTGCTTGCCGGGGACGCCACGACGGTGGTGCTGCTGGCGACGGCTGTCGGGCCGCCGCCGCCCAGCAAGGCGATGCCCTGAACTCCGAGCGCGCCGTCCTCGAAGTCGACCTCGGCAAACGTGGCCCGATCGATGGCTGCGAGCGTGCCCGTGGCGCCGTCGGCGGCGCTTACATGGAACCGGGACGCACCGGTGCCCTCCGTGATCGCCATGCCCGTGGGGGTGGTCAGTGCGTTCGCTGCGACCGACGCGAGCTCGACCGCGGCAAGCTCGCTGGCTGCGGCCGTGTCGATGAGGAGGACTCTCACGCGTTCCGAGGTCTCGTCGCGATAGGCGACGTAGAGCTCGCCGCCGAAAGGCCCGAGCGCCATGGCGCTGGTCGTCGCCGTGAGGTCGGTGCCGGCACTCGACAGGCTGAGCGTTGTCATTGCGGCATCGCCCGGTTCGAACCAGGCCAGCGACTCGGCCACGCCAGCGCCAGAGGCGAGCTGAACCCAGATCCGGCGCGTACCGGCGACCAAGGTACTCAGAACGCCGACGGGATCGCGGCCGCCGGGGGTCGGCACGCTCTCGAGCGTGACGCCAGTGAGGCAGTCGACAAGCGAAACCTGGCCGCTCTCACCGACGGGCAGGGACGGCTCGCCCTCGCTGCGGAAGGCAACGAAGAACAGGTCGTCCGCGTGGTGGCGCTCGCGATTGATGACGAAGCCCTGGATGACGAGTACGGAGATCACGGAGTCTGGGGCGAACGCCGAGCGTCCTCGGGGGAGGAGGTAGACGCTGTTCGGCTCCTCGGGGAAACGCGCCACGGAGACGGCGCTCAGCGCGTCGTTGATGTGCACGCGAAGGTCGGACGGATTCAAGAACGAGACCGGCTCGTTGTAGGTCACCCGGATGTAGGGCAGCGCGCCCTGGACGACCTCCCCGTTTGCGGGCCACGTGGAGACCACGTACGGCCGCTGCTCGCCACCATTGCCGCACGCACTCATGAGGCACAAGGCGGCCACCAGGGCCGCAGTCACAAGCGTCGACGTTCGCATGCGCCGCACGATACCGGAGTGGAGGGGTCTCTCCAAAGCAGGCTTGCGGTGGGAAGCGGGGCCATCATGGATCGCCCGCTTCGTCCGCATCTGGAGACCCCATGGAATCAAGCCGCATTGCCGCGCGCTGTCAGCGCATGGGGACCGAGGCGGCCTTTCGCGTGTTTGCCCGCGCGCAGGCGCTGGAGGCCGCCGGCCGCGACATCATCCACCTCGAGATGGGGGAGCCGGACTTTCCGACCCCCGCGTTCATTCGGGAAGCGTGCGTCGAGGCCTTGGCTGCCGGTCACACGGGCTACGCCCCCGCTGGGGGTGTGCCTGCACTCCGCGAAGCCGTCGCGGCCCATGTCGGTTCCTCGCGCGGCATCGTGGTCGAGCCGTCCCAGGTGGTGATCACGCCCGGCGGCAAGCCCGTGATCTTCTACACCTACATGGCGTTGGTCGAACCGGGCGACGAGGTCATCTACCCGGACCCGGGGTTTCCGATCTTCGAGTCCATGACCGATGCGCTCGGCGGCGTGCGCGTGCCGTGGTTTCCCGGTTCGGGTACGCAGACCCGACCCGACGTCGCGCGGCTGGCGGCGCTCATGAACAAGAAGACCAAGCTGCTTGTCCTCAACAGCCCGAGCAATCCGACGGGGGTTGTGTATCGCAAGCAGGAGCTCGAGGCCATCGCAGCCCTGTGTGTCGAGCACGACGTGACGGTGCTCTCCGATGAGATCTACTCGCGCATCCTCTTCGGCGGCACCCATCACAGCATTGCCGCGGAGCCCGGCATGGCCGATCGGACGATCATCCTCGACGGCTTCTCGAAGACCTGGAGCATGACGGGCTGGCGGCTCGGCTATGCGGTGGCGCCGCCCGATCTCGCGCAGGCGTTCGAGAAGCTGATGACCAACAGCAACTCCTGCACGGTGAACTTCATCCAGCACGCGGCCCTGGCTGCGCTGGCCGGACCGCGGGACGAGGTGGACGCCATGGTGGCCGCCTTCGCGACCCGGGCCGAGATGCTGGTTGCGGGCCTCGACGCGCTGCCGGGGGTGCGCTGCGACCGTCCCGAGGGCTCGTTCTTTGCGTTCGCTGATGTACGTGGGACAGGCCTCGACGCGACCGAGCTTGCGGGCCGTTTGCTGGAGGAGGCCGGCGTCGCGTGTGTGGAAGGGCCTGCCTTCGGTGCGGGCGGGGCGGGACACATCCGGTTTTCGTTCGCCGCCGACGTCGCGAGGATCCGCGAGGCCATCGCCCGGATGGCCGCCCTTCTGGGGGCTTGACCCCGGTCGGCCCGTGCAAAAGCCCGGTACAGCGTCTTGCATGGCACCGTGGACATCGGGAGGCGGTCCCCTCGGCCCCTGTTATCTCAGGGGGCAGGCCATACGAGCGTCCAACCCCGAAACCGACGGGGGTCCGGACCGGTAGTGGATGGCGCCGCGCAACGTCGCGGCCCTAGGAGGAATCATGATCACCCCCAGCTTGCTGACCCCGAACCGCACCCGCCGCCTCGTCCGTTGGGGCGCCGTCGCGTTGCTGGTCTCGCTCTTCGTTGGATTGCCCCGCGGCTTCGCGGAGCCCCGTGACTACTTCACGCTCGAGTCGCGCATCCCCTCGAGCTCGCTCGGCATCGTGACGATCGAAGACGTCGGCGGCATGGAAGCACGCATGGAGAAGACGGCGATCGCCGGTCTCTTCCGCGAGCCGGAGATGAAGGCGTTCTTCGAGCCCATCGAGAAGGCCGGCACCGAGATGCTCGACGCGGGAGAGGAAGGCCCCTTCGGCGAAGCCGGTCCGATGATCGTGAAGGTCCTCGAGCAGCTCAAGGGCCTGCGGGGCCAGATCGCCGTAGCGATCCTGGACTACGATCAGACCAAGGACATGCCGAGCGCGGTCGCCAGCTTGGACTTCGGCCCGAACGTCAGCGACTTCGTGACGTTCCTGCAGACCCTGCGCGCCGAGTTCGATCCCGAGGGCAACACCGTCCGCGAGTTCGAGAAGGACGGCAAGATCTGGTGGGAGTTCAAGGAAGGTCCGCCCATCACCGGAACCACTGTCGACACCGCATTCGTCATGGCGACGGACGCCACGGTGCTCGCGGGTGTGATCGCGGGGGTGGGTGAGAAGCACCTCGGGTCGGATGGCAACTTCCAGGCCGTGCGCGCCAAGGCCGGTGGTGAGAACCTCGCCGTCTTCGCCTACGCCAACGTGCCCGCCATCGTCAACGTGTTTGCCGCCGACGCGGACGCGGAAGGCATGCGGATTGCCAACCACCTCGGCCTCGACACGCTCAAGGGTGCCGCCTACGCAATGGCCTTCGCCGGTGACGGCTTCATGGACAGCTTCATCCTCCACACGCCGGGTGCCGATCACGGGATCGTGCCCTTGGTCTCGACGCCCGAGTTCACAGCACCGGCTGCGCCCTTCGCGCCCTCGAATGCGTTCTATCTCGCCGACGGCGCGATGAACATCGACGGGCTGCTCCCCCGGATCCGTACCCTGATCGAGGGCATCGAGGAAGGCGCCTCGGAGGAGCTCGACGAGGGCCTCCAGCACGTCGACGAGGCCATCGGAGTCAGCCTCGAGAAGGACCTCTTGGCGGGCCTGACAGGTGCCGTGGGCGCCTACGCCTCGATGCCCGACACGGGCGGCCTCTACCCCGAGTTCTCCTACCTGCTGCAGGTCAAGGATCGCGCCTCGTTCGAAGCGGTCATGGAGAAGGCCGTCAAGGGCATCGCCGGCATGGCAACCGAGGAAGGCGGCATGATCGCCTCGACCCGCACGCTCGACTACCACGGTCACAAGCTGCACCTCGTTGAGCTGCAGGGCGGCGAGGGCCGCGACGTCATCCCGTTCACGCCGACCTGGACGATGCTCGACAGCGACCAGGGCAGCTGGTGCGCCATCACGCTGGTGCCCCACGCGATGAAGGAGATCATCCTGCGCCACGAGGGCAAGGAGAAGGGCCTCACGAGCGAAGAGGACTACCTGAGCGTCCGCCGCGTCATGCCCTCCTCCGCGGGAGCCATGACCTACATCGACCTCCAGGCGATCCTGAACTTGATCTACGACACCGCCGTACCCGCCCTGCAGACGGCCGCAAAGCCGAACCTGTTGGGCAACGAGATGCCCTTCACGCTCGATTGGGCGCTGCTCCCCGCCGCGCGTACGGTCCGCCCGTACTTCCGCAGCATGGGCGTGTTCACCACCTGGAACAAGGACGGCATCGCCGTCCAGATGCACGGTCCGTTGCCGCTCATGGGTGCCATGATCATCGGTGCCGGTGTTGGCGCGACGTACTTCATGGCGCGCGCCACGGCCATGCCGCCGAGCACGATGCGGATGCGTCCGGAGCCCCGCGGCCCCATGAAGGGCCAACCCATCCGTCCGCGTCAGCCCGGCAGCGCGAAGGGCCGCCTCGCGCAGATCCAGGCCCAGCAGGTGGCGAGCTACGTCCGCGTGTTCGTGCTTACGCAGAAGCGTCTGCCCACGAACCTCAGTGAGCTCGTGAGCGAGGACATCGCCGCGAGCGTGCCGACCGACCCGTGGGGCAACGACTACGCCATCAACGTCATCGACGCGAAGAGCAAGCGCTTCAAGATCGTGTCGGCAGGTCCCGACGGCATCTTCGGCAACGCCGACGACGTCCAGACGGGCGGCTAGCAGCCAGGTGCCCAAGCCTTCGGACTTCCGCAGCGATACGGTCACGCGCCCGACCCCAGCCATGCGCTCGGCGATGGCCGAGGCCGTCGTGGGTGATGACGTCCTTGGGGACGATCCGACGGTCCAAGCGCTCGAGCGCGAGGTCGCGACGCTGTTCGGCAAGGCAGCGGCGCTGTTCGTCTCCTCGGGCTCGCAAGGCAACCAGATCGCCGCCCGCGTCCACACCCGCTCTGGTGAGGAGGTCGCGGTCGGCGACAACAGCCATACCTATGATTGGGAGATGGCGGGCCTTGCGGCCAACGCGGGGTTGCAGGCGCGGCCGCTGCCGGCGGTCAAGGGCCGGATCCAGGTTGACGCCGTGCGTGACACGCTGCGCGCAGCTGGTGGCCATCGACCCGCCTGCCGGTTGCTGCTGACCGAGAACACGCATAACTTCCACGGCGGCGCGATCGTTTCCTTGGAGCATCTCCAGGCGCTGCAGCGCGTGGCGCAGGAGAAGGGCGCTCGCGTGCACTTGGATGGCGCACGGCTCTGGAACGCTTCGGCGGCCACCGGGGTGCCGCTGGACGCGTGGGCCGCAACCGCAGACTCCGCCATGGCCTGCCTGTCCAAGGGCCTGGGCGCGCCGATCGGCAGCGTGCTCGTGGGGGAGGCCGACTTCATCGCAGCGGCCCGGGACGTGCGCAAGATGCTCGGCGGCGGCATGCGCCAGGTGGGGGTGCTTGCCGCGCCTGCCCTGGTGGCGCTGCGAACGCATCGGGACCGGCTGGTCGAAGACCACGCCCGGGCGGCAGCCCTCGCCGAAGGATTCCGCGGCGCGACGGACATCGAGCTGCCCTACGGGGCGCCGGAGACCAATATC
>JAJDEM010000257.1 GCA_029259795.1 Planctomycetota bacterium | reverse complement strand
GAGCCAGCGCAGGAACGGCACCAACATCTGGTCGCCGCGTTCGAGGTCCTCGGCCAGCTGCCGCAGGAAGCCCTCGACAAAGGTGCGCAGCACCTCGTCGTCTTCCTGGGGGCCCAAGTCACGCAGCGTGGTCGCCATGGTGTCGAAGATCTGTGCGCCACCTGCAGACCACATCTGGGTGACTGCGGCGAACCCCAGGCCCTTCTCCTGCCAGAAGATGAGCGTCCGATAGAAGTGAAACAGCGTCTGGCCGACGCGCCGCCGTTGATCGTTCGTCCCAACGACGAGCTTGCGCATCTCCTGCTCGAGCACTGTGGTGGTCATGCGTCCTCCTTCGGGAGTCGGGTCTGTAGGAAGGTCGCCAGCCCCTCGACATCGTCCGTGCCAATCCGCACGCGCCCCCCGTCCTTGAGGTCGAGCGCCACGCAGTCAAAGCCCCAGAGGTTCCAGATCCACCCGCGGCCGACGCTGTAGTGGATCCCCCACCCGTCGAGGAGGGTGCTGCGCTCCGGCGTTACCGCCCGCAACCGTGCGTAGGCAACCGAGCGCCGAAACCAAGGCAGCGGGCCGAAGCCGACCTCCAACGCTTCGCCCCGATCGCGCACGCGCAGATGGCGGAAGCAGAGCGACAGGACGATCATGATGGAGCCGACGATCGAGATCAGAGGGGCAACCCACGCGGGCTCGCTCAGCTGCCACGCCGTCACCACCATCGCGGTGCCAGGGATGACGAGCAGCCAGTGCAGCGGTGCGCGTTGGGTGTGTTCGTACGTCACGCGCCCATCCTAACGGACGCGGTCAGCGTGTGACGGCCGCTCGCATGGCGGCCGGCTCGTCGGTGATGAGCCCGTCGATCCCCCAGGCCACCAGCGTCTGGGCCCGCGCCGCGTCGTTGACTGTGTAGGCCCAGAGCTTCAGGCCCCGAGCGTGAACCCGCCGTACGGTCGGCTCATCCAGGTGCTTGTGGTTCCAGCCCACGACCGTCGCTCCACTGGCGACGATGGCCGCAAGGCGCTCATCCCCCAAGGCCTTGGATCCGAGCGCGCCCAACACGACTGCGCCGGAGCCGGCGCGGCACGCGGCGAGGAACTCCCAGTCAAACGCCTGGATGACGACATGCTCGACCAGCGCGTGCTTCTCGAGCAGACGCAGCAGTGTCTGCGCATCACCGGTCTTGCGCTCGATCAACGTCGTGGCTCCAGGCTGAATGACCTCCAGCGCTTGCTCCAGTGTGGGGATGGTCGTGCCAGCGAACTTCGGGTCACGCCAGCTGCCCGCGTCGAGGACGGCCAGCTCCGCCGCGCGGCGGACGCCGAGCCGCAACTGCTCGCCGCCCCAACGCGCGGGGGCGTCCGTGGTCCGGTCGAGCACCTTGTCGTGAAACACCATCGGGATGTCGTCGAGGCTGTGCCGCGTGTCGAGCTCGACGAGGTCGGCGCCTGCGACCAACGCGGCACGGAAGGCCGGCAGGGTGTTCTCGGGCGCGGCGCCACTCGCGCCCCGATGCGCAATGATGAGAACGCCCCCCCGTGCGACAAGTTCGGCCGCCCGGGGCTTCATCGTGGGCGGGGGCCAGCCTTGACCTCGCCGCGCCAACGCCACGAGGCTGCGTGATTGCGCTCGAGCGTCTGCCCCGTGAGGGCGGCGCGCACCAACTCGATGGGGATCGACCCCTGCCGCAAGACGGCATCGTGGAACTCCTGATTGGACATGCGGCCATTGCCAACCAGTTCGTGATGCAGCGCGCGCATCTGGAGACCGCCCAGCATGTAGGCGCACTGGTAGAGCGGTCCGTAGGCACCGGCGATGTAGCGCCGCACCTCACTGGTCGCCCCATCGCGCTCGAGCCCGACGCGCTCGGCGAGGAAGTCGATCATGTCTGCCGGCTGCATGGTGCCCAGGTGGAAGCGCAGCGTGACGATGATCCGTGCGCAGCGATGCATCCGCCAAAACAGCATGCCCACCTTGTCGGCCGCGCCTCGCTGCCAGCCTAGATCCCACAGCAACATCTCCCAATGCAGGGCCCAGCCCTCGACGAAGAACGGCGTGCGGAAGATGGCCCGGTGGGCACGGTGGCGCGCGGCCTGGAAGAGCTGCAAGTGATGGCCGGGGATCAACTCATGCGGCGTCACGATGCGGGTGAAGTGCTCGTTGTTGCCACGCATGCTCATGAGCTTCGACTCATGGGCCATGCCCGACATGGCGTACGCAACGAGCATGTGCTGGTTGTGATAGACCGCGAAGGGCAGTGTCTTCTGGCTGCGCTGCGAGATCATGCGCAGCCGCCAGGTCTCCGCGCAGAGCGGCGGAACGGTCACGAGCTCGCGCGCCTCGAGGAAGGCCACGGCGTCGGTGCCCTGCTTCACCACCATCGCAGCCTGCCCCCCCGGGGGCTGGTGGCGGCGCTTCACCTTCGCCACGGCGGCAGCCCAGTCGGCCACCTCGAGTTCCTTCGCGGCCTTGGCCCCCTCGGCCTGGCACCAATCGAACTCCTGCTGCGCGATCGTGAGGAGTTCCTCCGGGCTGTAGGGAATCATCTCGCGAGCGAGGGAACGCCGCAGGGCGGCCTCGCCGATGGGGTCGCCGATGAGGGGCGCCGCCCCCTCCTCCTTGATCCCGGCGACCTTCGTGCGCAGGAACTTCGCGTAGCGGGTCAGCGCCTTGACGAGTTCGTCGTAGGGCTTCTTGCACCACCACGCAAAGCCGGGGTCGTAGCCGTCGTGGAATGCGTACCAGCGCTTGAGCACGCCGCCCAGCCGCTCGAGCGCCTTGGCGGCCCGGAACGCCGTCACAGGCGTCAGCGGGATCGTCGGCGTGGGCTCGTGCACGCCCTCATGGACGGCCTCCACGACGACCCGCGCAGCCGCGAGGCGCTTCGTGACGGCGACGAGCGACGCGGCGAGCCGACGGCCGTCGGGCGCCTTCGTGGGCCGCCAGCGCGTCCGATCCAGTTCGAGCAGGGCCGTCGCAGAGCCAAGGATCATCTGCGTGGAGCGGTTGCGGTCGGCCTGCAGGTCCAGTTCGTCGACCCGGCGCTCGAGGTGGTTGCGCAGCAGGACGTAATCGACCCGATCGTCTGCGCCCATGGCTTCGACGTCGAGCGCACCAAGCGCAGACGTCCAGCCCATGGCGTGGCTGCGCAGCCGCTCCAGCCGGAGCTCGGAGAGCGGCTCGCTGTAGAACGCACGCAGGGAGTCCTCGTCTGCGGCGAAGCGCCTCACGAGGGCCCCCATCACGCCCTCGGGCGCAGCCACGGCCTCCTCGGCCGCGACCGGCCCGGGGCCCGATCCGAGGAGGACCATGGCGAGGAAGAGGGTCAGGAGGCCAAGTCGCAGCGTGTGCATGCTCCTGGGGGTATCACTTCCGGGGGCGGGTCGCAAGGGCGTCTGGCTCGCACCCACCCGCGGGTTCCGGTAGCCTGCACGACCCAAGATTGGAGACCTCCGGTATGAACATCCGCCTCCTCGCCCTGGCGCTCCTCGTGACCTTCGGTGCCGCGCCGCTGGCAATGGCCAAGGACGATGCGCCCAGCCCCGTGAAGTCCTTCCTGCAAGGCCTGACCATCGGTGAGGGCACGGCCACCGCCGAGCTCATCATCTTCCCCGTCCTGGCCGCCGAGAAGCCCGCCAAGCTCGCGATCAAGCCCGGCTCCTGGGCCCAGAAGGTCGGCTACAGCGAGCCGGACCTCCCCAAGCGCCGCTACAACATCGCCGTCGCCAACAACGAGCCGGGCGTCTTGCTCATGCTCGGCGGCACCGTGCTCGGTGGCGGCAAGCGCGATCGCGTCATCCCCCAGGATGTGCTGGTCCCGGCCGGCGCCCGCGTCGAGATCGAGGCCATCGCAGCGGCCCCCACGAGCGGCCAGCGCAAGGAGGCCCTGCCCTTCCGCCTCGGCTCGGCCCTCGCGCCGCCCTACATCCGTGAGCGCGCCGAGTTCTCGCCGACCAACACGCTCGTGCCGAACTTCGCTTCGCACTTCCTCGACTTCCGCAACGACGGCGACAAGCGCAAGTCGCTGAGCGCCGTCAATGCGTCGGACAAGCTCAACAAGCTCTGCCTGCCCTGCCACAAGTCGCTCGCCGAGTTCCCCACGACCGAAGGCGGCCGCGTCGTCGGCATCATCACGGCGGTGCGTAGCCGCATCCGCTCCTTGGAGCTGTTCGGCGACAACCGCCTGCTGAAGGCATGGTTCGAGCCGCTGCTCAAGTCCTACACCTTCTCCGCCGCGGCCATCGCCGTACGCGCCAAGAAGATGCGCATGCCGCTGCCGACCGAGGACAACGCGGACGCGACCATGGACGGCCTGCGGGGCAAGGCCCAGAAGCTCCTGGACGCCGTCATGAAGGCCAAGTTCCGGGAGAGCGACACGCCCAAGGGCTCGGTCGGCGCGTACTGGATCTTCCGCACGAGCAACAGCACGCGCGGCGCAGCCATCAGCCACGAAGGCCGCATGATTCACATGGCGGTCTTCCCCTACGAGCCCTTCGAGCACGCGCTCTTCGGCTCCCGGGTGCGCGCACCCGACGACGACAAGGACTACGGCGGCACGGGCGAGTCCGAGCTCGAGCGTCGCTCGCGCCAGGGACGCCTCTCCGAGTACGAGAAGCGCCTCCTGGACCGCATGCGCAAGAACCGCGCGGGCCGCGGCCTGGGCCTCGGCGCTGGCGCTGGCCGTCGCCGCCCCTAGCGGCGGCTTTCAGCGAGCCTGACCCGGCTGAGGGTCCCTGCGAGGACCCACCGGGCTCGCGGTCTGCCGGGGCTGCTGACAGCGGCTGTCCCGTGGACGGTGCGTGCGCCGCTGACGCGCGCTCCGCTACCGACGCTGCGGTGCCCGCGTTGCAGAGGTCCCTGCGGGACCGGCCGGGTGGCGGGGCGTACGGCGGCGCTGGGCCCGTCGCACACCGTCCGCGTTCCGCACGCCCGCAGGCCTGGGCCCGCCTGGCCCGGGCGCGAAGCACGCGCAGCCCCAAAACGACGAGCGGGAGACGACCGAAGTCGTCTCCCGCAGGTGAATCAATCCGTGAAACCGACCAACGGTCGGTAGCGGTCTAGCCTCACGTGAAGCAGGTGCTGCCGAAGAGGCCCTTCTTCTTCGGAACGGCTACGCGGCGACGCGGCAGGACAGTGGCGCGGCGCGGGGCCGAGCGAACGCGGGCGGCCGGGCGCGCCACGGGGCGGGCCACGGTGCTGGCGTAGGGCGCACGAGCCACGGGGGTGGCCGTCGCGGGCAAGGCGGGCGGCGGCGGCGGCGTGGGCATGTAGCGCGTGGTGGTCGCAACGCGGCGCACCGGGGCGCTGACGGTACGGCCGCTCGGGGTGGTCGTCGCGATGTGGTCGGCCATGACGGCCTGACGACTCAAGCTGCGTGAGCTGGAGCAGCCCGCAGCCATCAGTGCACTGGCGCCGAGCAGGCTCAAAACGAAAATCCGCATCCCTGTACCTCCTGCGGAAGGCCCTGGCCTCCCGCCCCTTGTCGGTGCAATCGAGAGACGAAGCCAACCCGCTTCACCTCTTCTGCCCCATCCGGACACTCGGTTCCTGACGAACGCGCCTTGAATCGCGGATGAACGAGACCTCAATGGATCCCATCCCAAACGATGCCGACGACACTCATCAGCCCCCGGGCGGCCGATCCGAGGTCCCGATCCGGCCAACGCGCCCTACCAACTGCGCGTCCCGGCCATGGGCTCTCGGACCGCGGAACTATGAGCGGAATCGCTCTCTCTGCCAAGAGGTCTTTGGCCCTTTTGTGGCCTTCGGCGGCCGCAAATCACGCCTCGCGGCGGCTGCGCCAAGGGTTGCGCTGCAAACCCCTGATAACAGCCGTATGGAGCGATACGATCGGGTGACATGGGAGCGCCGGACCGAGGCCAATGTCTCGCGATCAGGCACCCCCAGGGCCTCCGTAGCGTCTTGCTAGGTGGCCTGCGGGCTTGCCGCGATCGCCTGCGCTGGGCATCGTGGGCCCGCATGAGCCGATCCGACATCCAGAGCCAGCTCGACGACGCCCGCGCAGGTCCGCCCACGCCAAGCCGTAACCCGGGCATGCCGCTCGACCTCGACTGGGTCGCCAGCGTGTGCATCAACCGAAGCGCCACCGAGCGACGCGCCGCGTCACTCCCCCGCCGTCGCCCGATCAAGCGGGCCCACCAAGCTGCGTGGCAGCTGAAGGCGGTGAGCTGCATCGACCTGACGACGCTCGCCGGGGACGACACGCCGGGACGCGTCCGACGCCTGTGCGCCAAGGCCAAGCAGCCCGTTCGTCAAGAGGTCCTCGAGTTGTTGGGCGCAGGACCCCTCGGCCTCTCGGTCGCCGCCGTCTGCGTCTATCACGCCTACGTCGCGGAGGCCGTCGAGGCCTTGGCAGGTTCTCCCGTGAAGGTCTGCGCCGTATCGACGGGGTTCCCTGCGGGCCTGAGTCCCTTCCCGCAGCGGCTCGCCGAGATCGGTGCGTCGTGCGCAGCCGGCGCCGGCGAGATCGACATCGTGATCACACGAGCCCACGTCCTCCGCCAGGACTGGCGGGCGCTCCATGACGAGATCCGCGCGTTTCGCGACGCCTGCGGCCCGGTGCACATGAAGGCGATTCTCGCCACGGGCGAGCTCGGCAGCCTGCGCGCGGTGGGGCAGGCGAGTCTCGTCGCCATGATGGCCGGCGCCGACTTCATCAAGACCTCGACGGGCAAGGAGAAGGAGAACGCGACCCTGCCCGTGGGACTGGTGATGGCGCGAGCCATCCGCGCCTATCGCGAGCGCACAGGTGTCGAGGTTGGCTTCAAACCTGCCGGAGGCATCGCCACGGCGCGGCAAGCCGTCGAGTGGCTCGCCATGCTGAAAGAGGAGCTTGGCAATCGCTGGCTCCACAGGGATCGTTTCCGCTTCGGCGCGTCCAGCTTGCTGGGGGACCTCGAGCGCCAACTCGAACACCACGCAACCGGCCGCTACGCTGCCGCCTTCCGCCAGCCCCTGGCCTGAGAGCCCTACCCGTGACGATCGACGACCTCTACCGCTCGATGGAGTGGGGCAGCGCGCCCGAGAGCGCAGCCCTCGCGGAAGCCTGGCTCGATGCGCGAGGGCGCCGCCTCTTGCCGTTCGTGAACGGGACCTTCCAGGAGCCCGTGGACGGGGTCGTCTTCGAGACGCACAACCCCGCAACGGGTGCCGTCCTCGGTCACGTTGCCCAGTGCTCGGCGGCGGATGTCGACGCCGCCGTGGCGGGCGCCCGGGCTGCACAACCGGGCTGGCTCGCCCTGGGGGGGCACGGTCGCGCGCGGCACCTCTACGCCATCGCGCGCCACATCCAGAAGCAGGCCCGCCTGCTCGCCGTGCTCGAGACGCTCGACAACGGCAAGCCGGTGCGCGAGTCGCGAGACATCGACGTGCCGCTGCTCGCGCGGCACTTCTACCACCATGCAGGCTGGGCCCAGCTCATGGAGACCGAGCTGCCGAACGCCGAGCCGCTTGGCGTGGTGGGGCAGGTCATCCCGTGGAACTTCCCGCTGCTGATGCTCGCCTGGAAGATCGCGCCCGCCCTTGCGATGGGCAACACGGTCGTCCTCAAGCCGGCCGAGCTGACGTCGATCACGGCTGTGGCCTTTGCGGAGCTGTGCGCCGCAGCGGGCCTTCCGGCAGGCGTCGTGAACATCATCACGGGGGACGGGCGCACGGGGGGAGCCCTCGTCAAGCATCCGGACGTCGACAAGATCGCCTTCACCGGCTCCACCGCCGTCGGCCGGAGCATTCGCGAGGCCACTGCGGGCTCGGGCAAGAAGCTCTCGCTCGAGCTCGGCGGCAAGTCGCCGTTCGTCGTCTTCGAGGACGCCGACCTCGACGGGGCCATCGAAGGCGTCGTCGATGCCATCTGGTTCAACCAAGGCGAGGTGTGCTGCGCCGGCTCTCGCCTGCTCGTCCAAGAGGGTGTCGCCGAGCGCTTCCATGACGGCCTGCGCCGACGCATGGAGACGCTGCGCGTGGGCGATCCGCTCGACAAGGGCACCGACATCGGCGCGATCGTCTCCCAAGAGCAGCGCGCGGCCATCGAGGCGCTGGTCCAGCGCGGCGTCGAGGACGGTGCGCAGCTCTGGCAGCCGCAGGCCGCGGTTCCCACCGAAGGCTGCTTCCTTCCGCCGACCCTGCTGACCGGGGTCGAGCCGGCGGCAACCGTCGCCCAGGAAGAGATCTTCGGCCCCGTGCTCGTATCGATGACCTTCCGAACGCCTGCGGAGGCCGTGGCGCTCGCCAACAACACGCGCTTTGGCCTCGCCGCCAGCATCTGGACGCAGGACCTCGATCGCGCGCTGGACGTTGCCGCGCGCGTGAAGGCCGGCACCGTCTGGATCAACTGCACCAACCAGTTCGACGCAGCCGCTGGGTTCGGCGGCTATCGCGAGAGCGGCTTCGGCCGCGAGGGCGGCCGCGAGGGGCTCCGCGAGTACGTACGCCCCACCTGGCACGCCATGCGGGGCGCGTCCGCCGAGGCCTCCGCCACCCCCACGCCCGCTGCCGCGGCGCCGGCGCTGCCCACCATCGACCGCACGGCCAAGCTCTACATCGGCGGCAGCCAGGCACGCCCCGATGGCGGCTACCAGCGTCCCGTCTTCGGGCCCGGCGGCGAGCGCATCGGCGAGGTCGGTGACGGCAACCGCAAGGACATCCGCAACGCGGTGGCCGCGGCGCGCAAGGCCCAGCCGGCGTGGGGAGCTGCGAGTGCCCACCTCCGCGCCCAGGTGCTCTACTACGTCGCGGAGAACCTCGGCGCCCGGGCGGCGGACTTCGCCGCGCTGCTCTCCCGCATGACCGGCGCCTCGGCGGACGCTGCGACGGCCGAGGTCGACGCGAGCCTCGACCGGCTCTTCCACTGGGCTGCGTGGGCCGACAAACACGATGGCCGCGTCCACGCGACGGGTGCCCGGCAGTTCACCTTCGCCGTCCACGAGCCCATCGGAACCCTGGGCATCGTCTGCCCGCCGAAGGCACCGCTGCTCGCGCTGCTGAGCACGACGGCCGCCGCCGTGGCGATGGGCAATGCGGTCATCGCCGTTCCGTCGGCCGATCACCCCTTCGCGGCCACCGAGCTCTACCAGGTGCTCGATACGTCGGATGTGCCGGGTGGCATCCTCAACCTCGTCACCGGCGACCCGGGCGTCCTCGGCGAGACCCTGGCGTCGCACGACGACGTCGACGCGCTCTGGCACTTCGGCTCGGCCGAGCACGCAGCCACCGCCGAGCGCCTCTCGGCGGGCAATCTCAAGCGCACGTGGAGCGACCACGGTCATCCGCGCGACTGGGCCGATCCGACGCAGGGGGCCGACCCGGCCTTCCTCGACGAGGCCGTGCAGGTGAAGAACATCTGGACCCCCTACGGCGCCTAGCTCTCAGTACCGAGGACGTTGTCTACACTCCGGCTCGTAGCCGTTCGTAGGGGGTCTTGCCCCCAAGGCTGCCGTGCGGCTTCACGAAACACCCAGGCTCGACGTCCCGACTACGATGGGGTCGGAGGATCCCCCATGCGTCGCCCCGACCCGATCTGCCTGTGGAGCCTGCTGCTCCTCACGCTCCTCGCCGCCCTGCCGTGCTCGGCAGCGCGCGCTGAGGACGGCAAGACCGACGACGACCCCAAGCCCAGCGCCTGGGACGTCAGTGATCCGGGCGGCCCCTACCGCGACGTGGCCTTCGAGACGGACGAAGGCACATGGATGAGCATCGACGTCCACCCGGACGGCACGCGGCTCGTCTTCGATCTGCTGGGCGACATCTACACCATGCCCCTCGCGGGTGGAGCGGCCACGCGCCTGACATCGGGCCTGCCGTACGACGTCCAGCCGCGCTACAGCCCCGACGGCTCGAAGATCCTCTTCACCTCCGACCGCGGCGGCGGGGACAACATCTGGGTGATGGATGTCGACGGCGCGAAGCCGCACGCCGTCACCAAGGAGACCTACCGGCTCTGCAACAACGCCGTGTGGCATCCGAGCGGCCGCTTCATCGTCACCAAGAAGCACTTCTCCTCGACGCGCAGCCTCGGCGCCGGCGAGATGTGGATGGTGCCCTACCCGGCCGGCGGGAAGGGCGTGCGTCTGACCAAGCGCAAGAACGACCAGCAAGACATCGGCGAGCCCGCACTCTCCCCCGACGGCCGCACGCTCTATTGGTCGGAGGACATGTCGGGCGGCAAGACGTTCGAATACAACAAGGACCCGCATGGCGTGATCTACGTGATCCGTCGGCTCGACCTCGAGACCGGCGAGATCCGCGATGTGATCCGGCGCCCCGGCGGCGCCATCCGTCCCGTCGTGAGTCCCGATGGCTCGTCCCTCGCCTTCGTCAGGCGCCGCGGCACCGACACCGTGCTCGCGCTCTACAACCTCAAGACCGGCCGCGTGCGTGACCTCTGGAGCGGCCTCTCCCGCGATCAGCAGGAGACCTGGGCCATCTTCGGCCCTCACCCGGGCTTCGCGTGGATGCCGGACGGCAGCGCGATCGTGATCCAGGGCAAGGGCCACTTCTGGTCCGTGAACACCCTGTCGGGCAAGGCCACGCAGATTCCCTTCACGGCGTCGGTCGCCCAGCGCATCTGTGCAACCCGCCGTGCCACGCACTCGACCGGCGAGAAGGCCTTTGACGTCAAGGTCATCCGCTGGCCCCAGATCACGGACGACGGCCGCACGGCTGTGTTCCAGGCCCTCGGCTACCTCTACGCGCGCGACCTCACCTCAGGCACGACCAAGCGCCTCACGACCCAGACCGAAGCGCACGAGTTCGCACCGTCGCTCTCCCCCGACGGCAAGCATGTCGTCTACACGACCTGGCACGATCAGCGCGGCGGACGAGTGCGCATGGTCGGGCTGGATGGCACCGGGGACCGCACCCTGGTGCGTTGGCCCGGGCACTACACCTCGGCCGTGCTCTCGGCCGACGGCGGCGAAGTGTTGTTCGAGCGCGCGGGACCCGATGGCTACCGTGGCGCGACGTTCGCCGAGGACCAGGGCATCTGGCGCATGAAGCTCAAGGAAGGCGCCGAGCCGCGCTTCCTCACGCGCAAGGGACGCAAGCCGCGCTACGCGCCCGGCGGTCGTCGCATCCTGCTTCTGCGCCGTGAGGGCAAGCAGAGGGCGCTCGTGAGCATCGACCGGATCGGCAGCGACGCGCGCATCGTCGCGACGTCGGAGCGCGCTACGGACTTCGCTGTCTCGCCGGATGGCCGCTGGCTCGCATTCGAGGAACTCTGGCAGACCTACGTCTGCCCGCTACCGCCCCAGCCCACGACCCTCGAGGTCGGCCCCACGATGAAGAACGTGCCGGTCACCCGGCTCTCTGAGCACGGGGGCACGTACCTGAGCTGGGCGGCGGACTCGACCCACGTGCGCTGGAGCCTCGGCCCGAACCTCTTCCACGCCGCGGTGGAACCCGAGGCCGGCAAGGCTGAGACACTCGCCTCCCTGGGCTGGTCCCAAGCCGCCGACATCCCGGACACCGACGTCTGGCTCGTGGGCGCCACGATCGCCCCGATGCACGACGAGTCGGTCATCGAAGACGGCGTCATCCACGTGAAGGGCAACCGCATCGTCGCGGTCGGCACGCGCAAGGAGGTGCCCGTCCCGGCGGATGCGAAGGTCCTCGACGTCTCCGGCAAGACGATCATCCCCGGCCTGGTCGATGTGCACTCCCACACCGGCTCGAGCGGTGGCGGCCTCTACCCGCGCCAGAGCTGGGCGCTCAACGCGCTGCTGGCGTTCGGCGTCACGACCACGCACGACCCCAGCAACAACACGCAGATGATCCACGCCGAGGCCGAGCTCGTCGAAGCGGGCAGCCGGCTCGGCCCGCGCATGTTCAGCACGGGCACGATCCTCTACGGCGCCGAGGGCGACTTCAAAGCCGTAATCAACAGCTACGAGGACGCGCTGTCTGCGATCAAGCGCACGACCGCGTGGGGCGCGCGGAGCGTCAAGAGCTATCAGCAGCCGCGCCGCGAACAACGGCAGCAGGTCATCAAGGCCGCCACGGCCCTGGACATCCTCGTCGTGCCCGAGGGCGGCTCGACGCTGCACTACAACATCACGCACATCCTCGACGGCCACACGACGCTCGAGCACGCGATCCCCGTCGCGCCGCTCTACAAGCCCGAGCTCGAGCTGCTCTCGAGGTCGGGCACCTGCTACACGCCAACGCTCGTCGTCGGCTATGGCGGCTTCTGGGGCGAGAACTACTGGTACGCCAAGACGAAGGTCTGGGAGAACGAGCGCCTCCTCCGCTTCGTACCGCGCGGGGTCGTCATGCCGCTCGCGCGCCGCCGCACGGTGCTCACCGATGAGTCGGAGTACAACCACATCCGGCTCGCGAAGACCTGCGCGGAGGTCTACCGTCGCGGTGGTCCGGTCGAGATCGGCGCCCACGGACAGCTGCAGGGGCTCGGCTCGCACTGGGAGACCTGGATGCTCGCCCAGGGCGGCCTCAGCGCGCATCAAGCGCTGCGCTGTGCGACCTGGTGCGGTGCCAAGGCGCTCTGCCTCGATCACTGCCTCGGCAGCATCCGCGAGGGCCTGCTCGCCGACCTGCTCGTCATCGACGGCAAGCCGCTCAGCAACGTGCGCGACTCCGAGCGGATCCACTACACGATGAAGAACGGCCGGCTCTACGACGCGCGCACCCTGGAGCAGGTGCTCCCTGCGCCGCTGCCGCTCCCCAAGGGCCCGTCCCTTGAAGCCATCCGCGGCAACCCAGGACACGCCCACTGCCTCTGCGGCCGCTAGCTGCGCGCCGACCCGGATCGTCGGTTCGTTGAGCCTGCTCTCGTGCGGGCTCAGAGCGCTTCGCCGGGGTTGCATTGCGGGCGGCAGGACCCGGCGTTGGGGCGCTAGCGCTTCTTGCGGCCAACGAAGATCGCTCCCGCGATCAGCAGCACCCCGGCCGCCGTGGGCAGCCCGCCGTGAATCACGCGCGCCACCCAGTCATCGGACAGGCCGAGCTCGCGAAGCGTAGCGACCCACCAGTTCTGGTAGCGCAGGCCGAGGTTGTCATAGCCCCAGCCCATGCCGCCGTGATGCGCAACGAGCAGAAGACCAAGCAAAAGAGCACCGGTACGAGCCACGGCGGCTCCTTCCAGACCAAAGACAACCCAGAGGCAGGATAGCCACGATCGCTACGCCGCGGGAGAGGCTAGCGCGACAAGAGCTCCCAGCCGATGCCGTCGGGATCGCGAAACATCAGGTGGCGCCCCTGGGCCCAGCTCTTGAGGGGGGTGACCTCGGCGCCTGCGGTCTCGAGGCGCTCGGCGATTGCCTCGATCGCCGCGTCGTCCACGACGAGGTCGCAGCTCATGTGCGGCACCATGCCCGGGGTAGGCGCGGGACCGGGATTCAGGGAGGGAAACAGCGTGAGGACCAGACTGCCCTGGCTGAGCTTGCGGTAGCCCTCGCCGCTCTCGGCCACCTCGAAGCCCAGCGCCGCCTCGTAGAACGCGGCGGAGCGCTCGAGGTCACTGACGTACAGGTTGGTCTCGCCACGTCGGATCTGCATCCGTCCGACCCTACGACAGCCCGCGTACACCCCCTCTAGAATGCAACCCGTGAAACGCCCCCCTCCCACACGCCGGCGCGCCCTCGCCGTACTCGGCCTGCTCACGGCGCTCGCCCTCGCGCCCGGCGCCGCGGCGGAGGAGGTGGACTTCAAGACCGCCAAGGAGGCCTACGACCAGTGGCAGGAGCGGCCGTCGCTCTACATGCGCCACAAGGGCCGGGTGGAGTTCGCCCAGACCCACGACGTCCGCGCCCTGAAGATCCTTGCCAAGAGCTACGCCCGCCCGGAGGTCCCGAAGGATCAGGTCCGGTACCTACTCGCCTCGATCTGCGCGGATCAGTTCAAGGCGCCGCCCCACCTCGACGCGTGGCGGGCCTGGCGCAAGAAGCACACCAAGCCCACCGACGCGTGGTTGTGGTTCCGCGCACTCGGCGCCGACATCCAGATCGACGGCACTCCCGAGACCGTGCGCATCGCGCGCAAGCACGCGAGCGGCGTGCTGCGCGCGGCCGCGCTCGAAGCCCTGATCGAGCGCAAGGATCCCGCCGCTCTCACACTCACCGGCGAGGCCCTCGCCGCCCCGCCCGCCAAGCCCTTCGACCGCATGCTGCTGCTCGAGAGCGCAGCCGAGGCCCTCTACGTCTTCCGCGCCCAGCGGGCGACCGACGCGTGGAAGGCAGCCTTCGCCCTGCTGCGCCCGCTGCTTGACGCCAAGACGACCATGGAGCGCACGCGCCTCGTCGTCGGGCGCCGCCTTGCGCTCATACCCGGCGCCTTGGAGCCGGCGGAGCTTGGCCGCTACTCGCCGCCGGTCAAGCCGACCTTCCTCGGCATCGAAGCGTCGGGTCATCGCATCGTCTACATCATCGACATGAGTGACTCGATGCTCACGCCGCTGACAGGCAAGGAGCTCGCGGATCTCAGGAAGCCGCCGCATCAGGTCCGCCCGCCCATCAAGCGCAAGCCCGTGGTCACCGGCGGCAAGAAGCAGGAGGCGCCCAAGGCAGCGCCGCCGCCCCCCACGCCCGCGCAGAAGCAGATCGCCGAAGCGATGGCGAAGCTCCCCTGGAAGCGCATCCGCAACCGCTTCGACGCCGCCCGCGAGTTCTTGAAGCTCTCCCTGCGTGGGCTCACGCCCCAGCAACAGTTCTGCGTGATCGGCTTCGGCTCGGAGGCCAGAACCCTCGCCGCGACGCCCGGCCTCCGTCCCGCCATCGAGAAGCACATCGAGAAGGCATGCGTCGAGCTCGATGTGATCGAGCCGGGCCAAGCGACGGGCGCCCGCCCGCGCGGCACGCTCTGGGGTTACACCAACATCCACGGCGGCATGCACCGCGCCTTCAAGGTCCGCGCGAAGGGCCTCTCCAAGAAGGCCGAGTATGTCGACCCGGCGACCTTTGCCGAAGGCTGCGACACGATCTTCCTGCTCTCGGACGGCAAGCCCACCTGGGATGACTGGCCGGAGTGGGACATCCGGCTTGCCAAACACAAGTCCGGCGACCCCGAGTCCGGCGCCGAGACGAAGGACCACGAGAAGGGTCACTACTACGGCCCGTACGCGCTGGGCTCCTGGCTGCGCGACGACGTCCGCCGCCTCAACCTCTTCCGCAAGACCGAGATGCACTGCATCGGCATCGGCGAGTTCGACACGCACCTGCTCGAGTGGATCAGCGCACGCGGCATGGGACGCTTTCGCCGCATTGGCGAGAAGTGACCGCGCGCTACATCCGGTAGCCCATGTCCCCGTGCTCGGCGAGCCGCTGCTCGTAGAAGCCCGCAGGCACATCCGGCAGGCCTGCGCCGTCGAGCCAGCGGTTGAAGAAGTTGAAGATGGCACAGACGGTCAGCGCGTCGAAGATCGCCGGATCGCTCCAGCCCGCGTCCCGCGCCCCCTGAACGTCGGCCTCGGAGGTCTTGGCTGGCGTGTCGTTGACGACGGCGACGTAGCGCAGCAGCGCCTTCTCGGCGTCGGAGATGGGCGCTGACTCGAAGTCCTCGCAGACGGCCTTGACCAGGTCGATGTCGTTCAGCAAATGCGCCGCGACCGCGGCGTGCGCTGACGTTCAGAACTTGCAGCCATTGCGGGCGGAGACGAACGCCGCGATCAGCTCGCGCTGACCGGCGGAGAGATCCGATGTGCCCCGCATCACCTCGTGCATGAAGTTGCAGAGATGCGGCGTCGCGGCGGGGCGTCCCGCGAACAGGTAGTAGATCCCCGGCGGCTGGATGTCATCCCGCTTGCAGGCCTCGATCACACGACCGAAGCGGCCGATGTCCTTGTCCGGGTCGGGCTCGAGCAGGTCCTTCAGGAACATCACAACCTCCGGGGGCGCCACGCGTCGGAGGCGGATCCTACCCCCTAAGGCTCCTCACATCCGGGAAATGGCCCTCCAAGCGACCGACGCGCAGCGCTAGGCTGGAAGCGGAGGGCTTCCCCATGTCGCACCGTCTCGCACGCCCGGCTGTGCTCACCTTGCTCGCCGCCGCGCTCGCCGGGTGCTGTTGCGGAACACAAGCGCCCGCGACCACGACGACAACCGACGTCGCGCCGGCAGGTACACGGCAGGTCTTCATCGACATGACGACCCTCCGGATCCCGGCGGATCGGGCGGATACCATCCTCGGCGAGTTGCGCCACCGTGGCGCCACAAGAGCCTCGACGCTCACCAAGCCGCAAGCCGAGCGGCTCAAGGCTGCGCTGGACGGCGCCTCGACGGTGCATGTCGTGGCCGCGCCGAAGATGCTCGCGCTCGAAGGCCAGGAGGCCAGCGTCTTCATCGGCGAGACGATCCATTTCGCCAGGACGTCCGTGACGACGAACGCCCAGGGCGGCGTGCAGTTCGGGATCGACGACATGGCAGGCAGCCCCGTGTTCCTCGGACACAAGCTCCGCATCGTTGCGACGCCGAGTACGGCCGGTGACGAGATCCACCTCGACTTCCGCCAGCTGTTTCGTGAGCCGCTCGAGGCCGTCGACAAGGAGACCATCGCGCAGCACACCCCCCAGAGCTTCCTGCGCGACCATGTCCACGAAGCGCGCCTCGAGACGACCGTCCGGATCCCCGACGGCGGCTACGCCATGCTCGGGAATCCGCACGTGCGGCGCGACAAGGACGGCCGCCATCTCCGCGTGACGCTGCTGAGCGCCCGCCTGATCGAGGACGAAGCACCACGGCGGCTCAGCAGCCCGCCGTCGCTTCCGCCCATCCCGTAGCCGAGGCAAAGGGCCGTACACTGAGGCCATGAAGCATCGCGCAAGCAGCGGGTTGGTGTCCGTCCTCTCAACGTGTGCGCTGCTCGCGCTGGCTCTGGCAGGCTGCTCGCGCAGCCGCTGCTGCCCGTGCCCCCGCACCCCGGCCAAAGCCAAGCCCGTGGCTTCCGACGTCGCGCCGCCTGCGGAGAGCGCGACGCCCGAGGCTGACGCTCCGGCGATCACGGAGGCGACGCCGCCCACGCCCGTCGAGGCAACGCCGTCCACAACCTGGCAGGCGCTGGTCGAAGCCGAGGCCGACCTGAAGATGCTCCAGCGCACCGTCAAGAAGAAGACCTCGATCAACGCGGACATCCAGGCCTACGTCACCGTCGTCGCGGATGCGTACGCGAAGCTGACGATCCCCACGACGGCGACGCCCGACGAGGCGGCGCGCTTCAAGAAGGACCTTGCTCGCTTTCGAAAGACCGCGCGCAAGTACATGCTCGCCTCGCTCACGCTGGTCGTCGTACGCGACGGACGCAACATCCGCGATGACGTGAACTACACGGCAGCCCTGAGCCTCGGCAGGCTCGCCCCGGTGCTCGATGAGCGAGAGCGCAAGCGCCTCTCCAAGGACATTCGGAATCGGATCGAGAAGAAGTTCCACAAGGTCAAGACCCACACGATGTCAGAAGACGTGTTGCTCCAGAGTTTCACCGCGCTGGCACGCCTCGACGACGTCGACTCGCTGGAGTGGATGCTCGACGACTACGTCCACGCGAAGCAGAATCAGGTGACCTACCTCGTCGCCGCGCACAAGGCGATGCCCGTGTTCGACGACGTCCCGGGCAAGCTGCGCCATGAGATCGTCGGTGAGTTCATCAAGACGTACGCGGGCGTCGAAGCGCGCGCTGCCCAGTCTTCCACCGACCCCAAGATCCAAGCCTTCGGCCGCTTCTGGGACCGCGTCGGACCGACGGCCATCGCCGTCGTGCAGCACTTCGCCGACCATCCGCAGGACGCGAACGGCCGCCCGCTGGACACCATGGCCGCGTTTCAGCGCTGGCTTCGCAACCACAAGAACCGCCGCAAGGCCCCGTGGACGGATGACGCCAAGTAGGTCCGCAGCCGAAGCGCCTCAGTCGCTGCTACGCTGCGCGCATGAGGGCCCTGCTTGGAATCAGCCTGCTTGTTCTGCTGATCGCAGCCCCCCCCGTGGCCATGGGCAGCGAAGACGCGCAAGCCGACATCGACAAGGCACGGCAACTCGCCAAGGAGGGGCTGCACGGCAAGGCCGCCGAAGCGTTCGAGGCCTACCTGAAGGCGCACGCCAAGGGGAAGGACGTCTTCGGTGCGTACACCGGCGCCTTCCACGCCCACGCGGCGGCAGGCGACGTGAAACGGGCCCAGAAGATCGGCAAACAGATCTTCAAGCGCTACCCCGACGCCAAGGGCACCTTCCAGGTTCTCGCCACGTGGCTTGAGAAGGGCTGGAAGGTCCCCAAGCTCGCAACCTCCTACAAGACACTCCGCTACTGGACGTTCGACCGCATCGACGCCACCCGAAGGCCCGATCGCCGGCTCGCTTTCCTCGAGGTCATCGCGAAGCAGCACAAGCTCGAAGACTTCGTCAAGGACAAGGGCATCCTCTACTCCCAAGCATGGGCTCACATGGAAGCAGGTCGCATCGAGACCGCGATCGAGCTGGGCGAGAAGTACCTGCGCGCGAAGCCGCGTGGCAGCTACGTCGATCGCACGCGCATTCTCGTAGCCAAAGCGATGCTGGCCGAGTCACCCCCGCGCACGGCAGACGCCACGAAGCTCCTGCGGCTCGTCGCCGACAACAAGGACTCCCGCTACAAGACGGCCGCGAAGGACTTGCTCGCAGCCGCCGGTGCTGCGCCCCCATCGATCCAACTCACAGAGGGCTTCCCGACAGCCGATGGCCTCGGCACGCTCGTCGTGCTGACGAACCTCGCCAAGAGCAACGCCCGGCGCAAGGCGATCCGACCCTGGCTCGAGGCGCGCAAGGCAAGCGTCGTGACCTTCCGCGGCGAGGACGTCATGGCCGCAGCGCCCAAGCTACGCAAGCTGGGTGCTGAGTTCGTCGCCGTTCTCGTAGACCCGAGAGACATCGACAACAACTTCCAGCTCAGCATGCTCGAGCTCTGCCGTGGTCTCGACAAGGACCCCATGCCGGACTTCCACTACGGCTACCTCGCGGCTCGCGATGCAGCCGACCTCGCCGCCTTTACGACGAGCATCCTCGCCAAGGAGAAGGCCGGCGGCACGGTTGCCCGCCAGCTCGGCGTCCAGAACCTGCCCAAGGCCCTACTCGGCGTGGACTTCGCCATCCACTACGGCCACGGCACCGCGCGGGGCATCAACCAGGGGCCGTCGGCGGCGCAGGCCGCCAATCTCCCGCTGCCGGGCGGCCCTGTGATCTTCTCAGGCGCCTGCTTCAACGGCGTGTGCGCCCGCACCCACGAGCGCTACATCCTCGGCAACCACCACGGCAAGCCTGACGAGATCGCCCCCAACGACGTCATCGCCCTTTCGTGGATCCACGCCGGCGCCACGGGCTTCTTCGCGGCGCTCGATGGCGACCGCGGCGAGATGGCCGGCGCGGAGTGGGAGCACTTCCTCGAGCACGCCCCCTCGCTCGGCGCCACGATCGGGCACCAGTATCGGCTGATCTTCACGAGCCTCCGGGAGTCCTTCAAGAGCTTCCCGCGCTACACCCCAGGCGCTGCCAAGAACAAGAGCTTCTACAGCGTCATGCTGCGTGGCCAGACCTCGCGCATCCTCCTCTCGGACCCGATGTACCGACCGCTGCATGGGCCCCTCACGAAGCCGTCCCTGCGCACGACGGTGACGGAGGACAAGGCCGCCGGGACCGTTACCGTCCGCGTCGAAGTACTGCGCCGCCCCCTCGGCCCCTTCGTCAACACGCTCCCGAAGAAGTCCGGCACGCCCTTCAAGGAGACGCGCCTCTACGAGCGCGTCGCCCTCCCGCGCGGTTTCGAGGGCAAGCTCGGCTTCCCCACCGTCGACACCGGCAAGGTCAAGACCACCCGGGTGCAGGCCAAGCACGAGATCTGGGGCGGCCAGCGCTACATCAACGTCCAGGCCGAGTCCGACAACTGGAACCTCACGGTAAAGGGCGCCGTCGCCACCTTCGTGTTCAAGCGCGTCCCCTAGACTCCCTCGGGCAAGGTGAACCTCCCGTACGCCCCCGCCTTGAACTCATGGACCGCGCTGACGGCGGCGACGGCGATACGACCGTAGATGTGCGGATAGCGCGTGGCGCCCCCCTCGCCCCCGGGCTCCAAGCGGACCTCGACGGACAGCGCCGTCACATCAATGCAGAGCAGCACGAGGCCCGTCTGCCCCGCGAAGAGGCGCTCGGCCACCTCACACACCTGCGCGCGGGTCGAGCCATGGATGAACCCCTCGGTGTACAGGCTCGGTGCTTCGTAGACGCCCGCCGACTTCGCAGCCTCCCAGACCGCGAGCGCCGTGATGTGGAAGATCGTCTTCATCGGATCCGACCCTACGACACACGCCCGCTTCTTCCCACTGGCCAGCGCCTCGCCGTAGAGTCTCTGCATGCGCATGCCCCACGAGCCCGATGCCGTTACGCGCCTCCGCAAGCCGACCCCCGATGACCCCTGGCGTGTGCTCCTGAGTGGCTGCATGGCCGGTCTGCAGTGTGGCGTCGACGGCACCGACTACGGCTTCGGCGGCGCGATGGACCCCTTCTTCGAGGGTCCCCTCGCGACGGCCTACCCCTTCTGCCCCGAAGACGCCGGACTCGGCACACCCCGCGGCTGGCCCGACATCCATGGCGGCGACGGCATGGACGTCCTCGACGGCAAGGCCAAGGTCCTTGACCAGGACGGCAACGATCAAACCCAAGGGATGATCACCGGCGCCGAGGCCATGGCGCTCTTCGCCAAGCAAGAGCGCGTCGACTTCGCCATTCTCATGGACATGAGCGGCGCGTGCGCGACGCAGGTCATCTCGGCCGGCTCCCGCTTCGTCGAGGAGCGGGCCTACAGCCGGGGCGTCGGTGTCGCCGCCGCGAGCCTCCTCCGTGCAGGCATCCCGGTCGTGAGCCAGCGCGACTTCCGAACTCTCGACGCGCTGCGCGCGCGCCTGGATCCGACCCACACCCCCGACCCGGACGCTCGCGACCATCACGAGACGGCGTGGTTCCGCGAGTACTTTGGGACGGACAAGGCGACCTCAGACTGAGTCGTCATCCACCTCGACCACACACGCCGCGTGGCCGAGCACGGCCGCGCCACCCTGCACCTCGCTGAGCGTAGGCGTCCAGCCACGAGCCCCCCGCGCCGCAAGAAGCTCGTCGGCGGACGGCACCTTGTCCCACACGGAGACGCCGAGCACCTCGCCGAGTCAGGTGACGTCGTAGACAACAAACAGGCCCGGCTCGAATGCCATCACCACATCGTGGGTGTACTCGTCTTGCCGAACGAGCGCGACCGGCTTGGCGGGTGGGGACGCGGCTGCAGCCGTTGCGAGCACATGGCCGAGCGTCCCGTGCCCTGACACCACAGCCGTGACGCGCGCCAGCTGTGCGGCGTCCACGGCGCACGCACTCGTGATCGGGCGCTGACTCACGCCGGACGTTCCAGATCGTGGCGGATGCTCACGGGCCGCTAGCCTCCCCCGCGATCCTTGGCGCGCAGGTGCGAAACGACGGCGCAGACGAGGGCCGTCGAGGCGAACAAGAACAGCCCGATCATGAGGCCGTGCAGGCCCACTCGGTCGTGCTTGTAGGAACCCGCGAAAACCAGTGCGGCGACGCCAGCGCTCACGGCGGCAACCAAGAACAGCCCCGCGGGACTCAACACACCGTCGACGAAGGTCTTCATGCGAGAAGTCTACGCGACAGGGGAATCGCGGAGCAGCGCTCGCTCATACGGAAGCCTGCTGCGTCATGAACGACTCCAGGACGAGCAAGAGCGCCTTGCGTACGTCCTTCGATCCATGCAGCGCGATCTGATCGGCCATCTTGAGGATGCGCATCTCCTGGCGCCCGTAATGAGCCTTGCCGCCCTGCGGGGGTCGGCCGTGATCGCTCCGGATCTGCTCGCCGATGCAGCGACCCGACGCGCTTACGGGACAACGATGGCGCGGCGTGCCCACGCCGCGCTCGGCCATCTGGAAGATGACCGAGAGCGGAGTGTCCAGCGCGCTCGCGAGACGGCCGAGGGTCGTCATCGTGGGCTGCACGTGGTCGTTCTCGATGCGTGAGACATAGGACACAGCAAGCCCGGCCTTGGCTCCCACAGCGCCCTGGGTGACGCCCTGCTCCTTCCGGATCCGCAAGAGGGCCTTGCCCATGTTCATCAGGGTGTACTCCGCGACTCGCTATTGCCTTATGTGTGAAATCCAAGGATAGCGCGAGCCTCATGGACTTACCTTTTGTTTAATACAGTCACGGCGGGACCGCTGGAGGACCGGATGAGCACACTGAAGTGGACCGACCAGCGTCGCAACTGGTGGAAGGTGTTCGTCATCATCTTCACCGTGAGCATCGCCGTCGTCGGCTACATCGGCTACAAGACCTACGAGTTCGCTCCGCCCATCGTCGACTTCGTCGATGACGAGGGCGCGGTCGTCGTTCCCGGCGACTCGATCACTGCCGGGCAGCTGGTGTTCTTCCGCTACGGCCTGATGGACTACGGGAGCTACCTCGGTGACGGCGGCATGCGCGGCCCCGACTTCACGGCCGAGGCGCTGAACCTGACCGCGCGCTGGATGCGCGAGCACTACGACGCCCTCTGGGCAGGCAGGATCCCGGACGCAGGGCAGCGGGCGCAGTTCGTCAAGTCCCTCGTTCAGGACGAGCTCAAGACCAACCGCTACGACAGGGAGAACAAGCACATCGTGGTCTCGGCGGCGCAGGCCGAGGCGTACGAGAAGCTGGTGCGCTACTACACCCAAAAGTTCGGTGAGGGCGGCGACCTTGCTGGCGACGAGGTGTTCAAGCCCGCCAACTACATCTCTGATCCGCAGGAAGCGCGCGATCTGGCGTCGTTCTGCTACTGGGGTGGCTGGCTGTGTGCCGCGAAGCGACCGGGCTTCGAGTACAGCTACACGCACAACTGGCCGTATGACCCGGAGGCGGGCAACATCCCGACGCCCGGCATCGTGTTCTGGAGCGTCATCGGAGCCTTGGTCCTGGTGCTCGCGATGGGCGTCGTCTTCTACTACTACGGCAAGCTCGACCACGAGAAGGTCTGGGACCAGCAAGCCACGCAGACCGCCCCGCTGGCGACCGTCGCCATGGTGGACGGCTCGAAGCCGACGCCAACCCAGCGCGCCACGTACAAGTACTTCGCCGTCGCTGCGCTGCTCTTCCTTCTGCAGGTCAGCGCCGGCCTGATCGCGATCGGAGACTACACCGGCACGTTCGATGCCATGGGCATCCCGATTGGGGAGATCCTGCCCGTTACCGCGACGCGCGCCTTGCACTCGCAGTTCTCCGTGCTGTGGATCGCCGTCTGCTGGTTCGCTGCCTCGATCTGGGTACTCCCGCTGATCTGTCGCCCAGAGCC
>JAJDEM010000256.1 GCA_029259795.1 Planctomycetota bacterium | reverse complement strand
CGCTCGCCCGCGCCCTGCGCAGTCGCCTCCGCGTACGCGAACGACCGCCCAGCGTCGCGCCGCGCGGTCCGCTCGCGAGCCCCCGTCCGCAGCGCACCGCGTCTCTGGTCAAGCGCTCCATTCGTGCCGCCCGGCAGGCCGTCCTGCGCGGCGACCTGTTCCAAGCCAACGTGTCCCAGCGCTTCGATGCACGGGTGGACGAGGCCCCGCTCGCCCTCTTTGAGCGACTCGTCGAGTCCCAGCCCGCGCCGTACATGACCTACCTCGATCTCGGCAAGGGCCGCGCCGTCCTCTCCGCCTCGCCGGAGCGCTTCCTGCGCGTGCGCGGGCGCATCGTCGAGACGGACCCCATGAAGGGCACGCGGCCGCGGGGCGAACGCCGGACCGAGGACCGCGCACTCCGCAAGGAACTCACCGAGAGCATCAAGGACATGGCCGAGCTGGCCATGATCGTCGACCTCTCGCGCAACGACCTCGCCCGGGTCTGCACGGCAGGCACGGTGCGCGTCAGCACCCCCCGGCGGCTCATCGCCTTTGCGCGCGTGCATCAGGCCATCGCCGTCGTGCGCGGTCGCCTCGCCCCGGGCAACGACCGGGTCGACGCCCTGCAGGCGGCGTTCCCCCCCGGCTCCGTAACGGGGGCTCCGAAGGTCCGCGCGATGGAGATCATCGACGAGCTCGAGGGCGAAGGGCGCGGTCCCTACTGCGGCGCCCTCGGTTGGTTCGACACGACCGGTGGCATGGATCTCGCCGTCGCCATCCGCACGATCCTCGTCGCGGGCCAGCGCGCGTCCTACCGCGTGGGCGGCGGCATCACCCTCGGCTCCGACGCCCACGAGGAGTGGCGCGAGACGCTCGACAAGGGACGCGGGCTCTTTGCGGCGCTGTGCGGTCGCGAGGACGTCTCATGAGCAAGGTGCGCACGCTGAGCGCCGACGTAGGCGCCTACCTGCGCCACATCGAGTCCGTGCGCAATCTCTCCCCGCACACGCTGCGCGCCTACGAGGGCGACCTCGGCGAGCTGCAGGCCGGCTTGCGAACCCTCGGGATCACGCACAGCAGCGCGGTCGATCTGTTCCTGCTGCGTCGCTACCTGACGACGCTGCGCGCGCGCGGCCTCGCGCCCCGCAGCACCGCCCGCAAGATCAGCGCGATCCGTGCGTTCTTCGGCTGGCTGCAGGAGGCTGGCCGCCTGCCCAGCAACCCCGCCGAGACGCTCCGGCTTCCCAAGCGTGGCCGGAGCCTGCCGAAGGTGCTCACGCCCGAGGAGATCCGCTGCCTGCTCGAGTACCGCCCGGAAGGCGGCGGCTGGATGGTCGCGCGGGATCGGGCCCTGCTCGAGACGCTCTACTCCACAGGCGCGCGCGTCTCGGAGATGAGCGGCCTCGACCTTGCCGACGTCGACCTCGATGACGGCACCGTGCTGCTCAAGGGCAAGGGTCGCAAGGAACGCATGGCCGGACTCGGTGGCCCGTGCCTGGAAGCCTTGGAGGACTACCTCGCCGTCGCGGCCGATGCGCGCGTACGACGCGACCGCCGGGCGGTCTTCCTCAATCGCTTCGGCACGCGCCTCACCACCCGTGGCATCAGTCGCGTGCTGGAGAAGCGCGTCGCGGCCGCAGGGATCCGCCGCGGGGTCAGCCCCCACACCCTGCGCCACTCGTTTGCGACGCACATGCTCCAAGCCGGAGCCAACCTGCGCGAAGTCCAGGAGCTGCTCGGCCATCAGAGCGTTGCGAGCACGCAGGTCTACACGCACCTCACCCTCGACCATCTGATGCGGGTGTACAAGAAGGCCCACCCGCGTGCCGGTAGGAGCCGTTCGTGAACGAGGTCGCCCCGCCCCTGCCGAGCCCGCGACGCTTCCCGGTGGTTGGCGCCATCCTTGTCGGCTGGGTCGCGATCTATCTGCTGATGATGTGGCACGGCGGCTGGCGCTGGGGCACGGGGCTCGGGTTCGGAACACCGCGTCCCGGGACCTTGCGGGAGTTCGGCGCGCTCGTCCCCGCCGAGCTCCGTTGGCAGAGCTTCTTCCTGAACCCCCTGCTGCAGCACTCCCTGCTCGGGCTGCTCTTCCTCGGCTTCTTCTGGCGCAGCATGGGTCGCGCCATCCTGACCCTGATGGGCCCCAGCTGGACCTTCGTGACCTTCGTGGTCGGGGGCCTCGCCGGCAGCGCGGCGCATGCTCACGCCTATCCGGACTCGTCGTTCATCGGCGGCGCGGGGCCCTTCGATCCGATCCTCTGCGCGATCGGCCTGCAGCTCGGCTGGGGACTGTTCCACCGCAATGCGCTCGGCCTCGCGCGGAGCGCGCTGTGGACGCTGCTCATGATCTGCGTGTGGACGGGCGTCATGCTCTACGCCCAAGGCGTGCGCGACTTCACCACGCCACGCATCCGGGAGGTACTCGGACTCGAAGCCATGCTCGGCGCGCTCTGCGCGGGCGTGGCCCTCGCGCTGCTCATCGGTCTCGCCGAACGCCTCGCCGAGGCGCCGTCGGTCTGGCTCGGGCGTGCCCTCGCGGCGCTGCTCGCCTTCGGCATGCTCGGCGCGGTGGTAACCCAGGCCGGTCCCATCCTGCGCTCGGCGGAGCGCCGGGAAGCGCTCTCGTTTCTGGATCAGCTGCGGAGCGTCGAGCGCGCGACCGACAGGCTGCTCGACCAGCGTGACGCCACGCAAGAAGGCCGCGACACGCTGGCCGTCGAGCACGGGCGCCTCCTCAGCCACACGTTCCTTGAGGGCTACCCCGGCAAGGAGTCTCTGCTCGAGTACGCCAAGGTGATGGGGCTCTACAAGCAGCCGGTCGGCGCGCCCTTCATCACGGAACCGCAGCTGCGCAAGCGCTTCAAG
>JAJDEM010000255.1 GCA_029259795.1 Planctomycetota bacterium | reverse complement strand
TGTGGAGGATGTAGAAGAGGCGGAGAAGCTCGGGAAGCACCGCGTCGGCATCATCGATGCCGAGCATGTGGGCGAAGTTCTCGTGGAACGGAAGGTCGAAGCGCGGCGGAATCGGCTCGCCCCAGCCTTCACGAATGCGGTAGATCGCGGCGACCAGCGTGCTGATGCGGGCGATGAGGTTGAGGCAGTCTTCTTCGTAGTTGTTGTCCTCGGTCTTGCCCGTCATGCCCAGCACGGAGAGGCCCGTGATGAGCCACTCCATGGGGTGGCCGTCCTTCGGGAGCGCCTTGAGGACGTCGTAGACGCGCGAGTCGATCTCGGAGCGCTTGGCCATGTCTGCCTTCAGCGCCTCGGTCTGCTCGGCAGTCGGCAGTTCCTTGTGGAGCAGAAGGTAGATGACCTCCTCGGCGGACTTGTCCTGGAGCTGATCCAGGCGGTAGCCGACGTACGTGACGCCAAGCGTGGGGCTCACGGCGCTGGTGCGGCAGGTCCCGACAGGGAACGCTCGGAGGCCCGTGTTGAGGTGCTGCTCGGTGATCTCGAAGAGCACCTTCGGTGCTGCGGTCGTGGCATCCGACATGACGTGACTCCTTGGCGTCTTGGCCCTGCAAGGTAGCCCTGCCAGGGGAGGCGTCCACTCGGGACGAGGCGCTTCTGGGCCTAGGAGGCGTCCTCGCTGGCAGGCGCCGCGGCCGCCGCTGGCGGGGTGTCGATCAGGGCGAACACCCGGTCCCCGGGCCCGGGGGCGAGCGGCTTGTCCACGGTTGCGACGCTGAGCTTGGCGTCCTTGCTCAGGGCGAAGAGGGGCAGCGCGCCCTCGCTGTGCTCGGCGAGGAAGGCTTCGTAGTCGAAGGTCTCGGTGAGGAGCGTCACGCGCACCCGGCCCCGAGCAAAGCGGCCACTGAGGTCGAAGTAATCGGCGCTGGGGGCGAACAGCCGGCGACCGCCCTCGCTCGTGGTCCCGCCGGGCTTCTCCTTGGAGGGGACGGTGTCGGGGGGCAGCTGGTAGGTCATGCTCCGGCCGAACTCGTGGGCGAAATGCATCGACGTGAGCGTATTGACCTCGTCGTTGGGCGTCAGGGCCAAGGCGTGGCCGATGCCAAACAGGTCGAGCGTCTCCGCGCTATGGCCCTCGAGGACGTTGGCCCGCTGGGCCGGGAGCTCCGCCATCCGGGCGGCCAGGACGTTGCGCCGGTTGACGTCCACGAGTCGCACGATCACCCCCTCCTTGTGCAGCGCCAGGGCCATCTCCCGCGCCCAGGAGTGGGCGCCGACGAAGAGGACGCCCTGCGGGTTCGGGATGGCGAGGCCGAGGCGGCGCGCCAGGGGGCCGGAGGTGAGTCCGTAAACCACGACCGTGCCGACGATGATGAAGAAGGTCAACGGGACGAGTGCGCCCGCACCGGCCACTTCGGCCTCGACGAGCTTGAGGCCGAACACCGAGGCGACCGCCGCCGCCACGATGCCGCGCGGGCAGACCCAGGCGAGGAAGATCTTCTCCTTCCGGCTCAGGCGGGAACCGCGCGTGCACAGCCAGACGGTCACGGGGCGGACGACGAAGAGGAGCGCTGCCAGGAACGCGACCCAGGTCCAGCGGAACAGCTGGATCTCTGGGTTCCCGAGGCGGGATGCCAACAGGATGAACAAGCACGAGATCAGCAGCACGCGCAGGTGCTCCTTGAACTCGAGGATGTGGCGCACGGACACATCACTGTTGGCGGCCCAGACGCCCATCACCGTGACCGCGAGCAGACCGCTCTCGTGCTGGCCCGCGTTCGACAGACCGAAGATGCCGATCACGAGGGCGACCGAGAAGGGGACCTGCAGGTGGTCGGGGATCCAGTAGCGCTTGAGCGCCTGCACGAGGAGCCAGCCGCCCGCGACGCCGAGGCCGCCTCCGACAACGACGGTCCGAACGAGCCCGAGTATGGCGTGGCCGGTCGCTGCGCCACCAGCCAACTCGAAGCCCTCGAACACGAGTACAGCGAGTACCGCGCCGACCGGGTCGATGGCGATGCCCTCCCACGTGAGGATGGGACCTGACCGCCCTCGGGGGCTGATGTGTCGTAGCAGCGGAAGCACGACCGTGGGGCCGCTGACGATCAGGATCGCGCCCAGCAGCAGCGAGAGCTTGAAGGGCAGGCCGACGATGCAGTACGCAGCCGCCGTGCTCAGCACCCAGGTGACGAGGGCGCCGAGGGTGATGAGCCGCGTGACGGTCCGACCGTGCTGGCGCAAATCACTCATGCGCAGCGAGAGGCCACCTTCAAACAGGATCAAGGCCACCGAGGCCGAGACGACCGTGAAGAGCAGCTCGGCCGACATGAGGCTGTGGATGCCGAGATCCAGCCGGTCCTTGCCGAAGACGAAGCCGAACACCAGCAGCAGGATGATCGCCGGAACGCGGATGCGCCACGCAAGCCACTGGGCAGCCATGCCCAGGCCGAGCAATGCAGCGATGCCAACCATGGGGCTCATTCCGGCTCTCTCCCGACTCAGCAGGCCGCGGATTCTACCTGCGCGGGCCTGCGGTAGAATCCCGCGCCCCCGGGAAGCACCGCATGCGCCTGATTACGTGGAACATCAACTCCATCCGCCCGCGCCTGGAGCGCGTCTTGGCCTTGCTCGAGCGCCACGACCCCGATGTGCTCTGCCTGCAGGAGATCAAGGTCATCGACGACGCGTTCCCCCGGGACGTCTTCGAGGCCCGCGGCTGGCACGTGGAGACCTACGGTCAGCCCACCTACAACGGGGTGGCGCTGATCTCGAAGCAGCCCGCCGAGGATGTCGTTCGCGGGCTCCCGGGGGAGGGGCCCGCTGATCAGCGCCGCCTGATTGCGGGAACCTTCGACGGCGTACGGGTGATCAACGTCTACGTGCCCAATGGACAGGACACGGAGAGCGACAAGTTCCCCTACAAACTCGACTGGCTGGCGCGTTTGGCGGCGATGATCGAAGCCACCCAGACCCCGGCCGATTCGGTGGTTTTGCTCGGGGACTTCAACATCGCGCCCGACGAGCGGGACCTCTACGACCCCGAGGGCTGGCGCGGGAAGGTGCACTTCCACCCCAAGGAGCATGAAGCCCTGGGTCGCCTGAGCGCGTGGGGCCTCCAGGACATCTTCCGCTGGCACCATCGCGACGAGGGCCTCTACTCCTGGTGGGACTACCGCCAGATGGGCTTCGATCTCGACCAAGGCCTGCGCATCGATCTCATCCTCGGGACGAAGACCATGGTGGAGCGCTCGGACGATTGCGAGATCGACCGTGAGGAGCGCAAGGGCGACAAGCCCTCGGACCATGCCCCTGTGATCGCAGACTTCGAATAGCAAGTCTTCATGGACGGGCTTCAGATGGAGGCTTGATTGGTCGAACGAAGGTGTAGGCCCGCTCCCGGGAGACACCACGTTGCGCATCCAATTCCGCTGCCAGCACCCCGGCCTTGTCCTGCTGGCCTTGGCTGCGCTCACGCTGACGGCCTGTGGCGCCGCGGACCTCGTGGGCGACGTTCTCGGCGAGGAGAAGGACGTTCCCCCCGGGACGCAGATGACGGCCGACGAGCACGACCAAGCCGTTCGTACGGCAGGTCTGGTCAATCGGCTGCGGGTCGAGCGTGGCCTGAAGCCCCTGATCTGGGACGAAGTGGCGGCGGATGCTGCCTATGACCACGCCGTCGACATGCGCCGGCGGACGTTCTACGCCCATGTCAACCCCAGCGGCATGACCCCGCAGGATCGGCTGGCGCAGGCTCAGGTCGACATGACCTACTTCGGCGGTGAGAACATCGCCCACGGCAATGAGGGCCCGGATGCCGTCATGCATGCCTGGGTCAACTCGCCGGTCCACCTCCGCACGCTCCTCGGCCCTGGCCTGACCCATATCGGGGTCGGCGTCCACGACGGGGCCGGCGGCCCCTGGTGGGTCCAGGAGTTCTTCGTCAAGTACGAAGACTGAGCGAGAGGCAGCGCGCCCGCAGCGGCACGAACCGGCCGCCCGTCGCGTGGAATCGTCCCGGACCCCGTGCGCTCGGTCCCGCCGCGCTCCGATCGTGGGACACTTCGAGCCCCCTCATGCGCCCGCTCCTCGCCTTCGCCCTGTGCCTCCTGCTCGCCGCCTGCGGCGCGGCGAGCGGCGTGGAGGAACTGTTCGCCCCGGACACGCCGCCCGGGGACGAGATGACGTCCGGCGAGCGGGATCTCGCCCTGGAGCTGCTCGCGCTGATCAATCAAGCGCGACTCGAGGCGGAGGTACCCGCGCTGATCTGGGACGAGCGCGCGGCCGACGCGGCCTACGACCACGCGGTCGACATGCGCCTGCGCTCGTTCTATGCGCACGTGAACCCCGACGGGCTGGGCCCCTGCGAGCGGCTCATGGCCAAGGCGATTCCGATGAACTCCTGCGGTGCCGAGACCCTCGCGCGCCAGAACCCGACGCCGCAGGACGCCATGGATGCTCTGATGGCCTCGTCCGAGCATCGCGCCATCATCCTGAGTCCCGCCTCGAGCCACGTAGGCGTCGGTGTCCACACCGGCGACGGCGGCCCCTGGTGGGTCCAGGACTACTTCATTCTGGCGGAGTAGCTGTTGGTGTCGGGGGTCGCGTTGGTGGTCCGGTGACCCACGCCAGCCTCTACCTCCGTACGTACTGGCCACCGTTCTCTCTCGCCAGCCGGCGAAGGAGCTCGCTGTCCATGCCGATCGAGATGCAGTGGATCGCGATGCGGCGGGTTTGGTTCTCGCGGCGTACGCCGCGCAGGATGTCGGGCGTCGCGACGTACTTGCCCGAGCCGGGGGCGCCGTCCGATAGGAGGAAGACCGTGTCGACGTCCTTGATCTGCAAGGCGAGCTCGAGCCCGTCGTAGAGGTTCGTACCTCCCGTGGGCTTCTTCGATTCCAGGTGGCGCTTCAGCGCACTGCGGTTGCCGCCACTCAGCCCCTGCAGCGTCGGCTTCCACGGGTGAATCGTGGTGTGAAAGAGGATTACGTTCACGCGCGCGCGGTTCTTGAGCTTCGCGATCGCACCGAGCACCTCGCGCACTGCCACATCGAGGCGGTTGTTGGCTTTGGGCTCTTTCTCGTCCTCGCTCTTGCTGCTCCTGCCGGCCGCACTCATCGATCCCGACTGGTCGATCACGAACACCACGCGCTCGGTCTTGATCGGGATGCCGTAGAAGCCGGCCTGGGTGCCGCCCACATGCTGCTCGGGCAGCGTCGGGATGCTCTCGGGCATCTTGAAGCCCGCCTTGTTCGTTGCCCACCAGCGGGCCCAGATGGCGGCGTCGTCGTAGAGGTTCAGGCCCGTGAGCCGAAAGAGCGTCTCGGCAATGCGGTCGCGAACCCGCGCCTCCTCCTCGGCCTCGAGGCGGCCGATCAGCGGCTCGATGGCACCGAGCGGTCGCAGGGCATCGAGTGCTTCGACCGCGGACAGGCGCACCTGCCAAGCCTCGTGGGTGAGGTTCGGTAGCACCTTCGGCAGCACGCTTGGGTCGCCCGAGGCACCCGCCGCGTCGAGCGCGAGGATACGGCCCTCGGCATCGCGGCTTGCGAGCAGGGCGATCAGGAATGCGCGCACCTTCGGGTGATGAAAGCCGAGGCGAGCGAGGGCACGGATCGCTGCGGCGCGTGCGCCGGTTCGCTTGCGGCGTTTGGCCTCCTTGAGAAACAGTGGAAGCGCGCTCACGTCGCCGTGATCACCCAGGGCCTCGAGCAGGAGGGCCTGGACGTCCGGCTCTTTCTCCCGCTTGGCTCGTTTCAGCAGGGCCTGCGTCACGCTGGGCCACGCAATGGCCGCGAGTACCTCCGCCGCGACGGCGCGCACGGCGGCGGCCTTGTTCTTCAAGCCCTTCACGAGGACGGCGATCGACTCCGGCGCGCGCAGGAAGCGCAGCTGCTCGAGCACCTTCTTGCGCACGTTCGCATGCAAGCGTTCGTCTTCGAGGAAGCCGAGCAGCGCGGTTACGGCCTTGGCGTCCCCGCGGGCACCCAAGACCTCGGCCAAGGCCAGGCCTGCATTGATGGCGACCGGACGCTCCGCAGCCAGTGCGAGCGCGCGCTTGCCCGCCTCGGGGTGCTGGACCTTGCCGAGGTCTCGGACGGCTTCGGCCTTCAGCGGCGCATAGTCGTCACCGGCCGAGGTGAGCATGAGTGCGACGGGGGGGCCGCCGGGCAAGTTGCGGGCGCCGTTGATGTAGGCGCTGTAGCGAACGGCGGGCGTGCCGTGGTCGCGTGCGACCTCCAAGATGCGCTTGCGGCCCCGTTCGGAGTCCAGGTAGGCCAGGTGCCGGGCCGCGCCACCGACGGCGGAGCTGTCCGCCGAGGCGAGCATGCGGAGGTAGACCTCCTCGCGCTTCGGGTGGCCCATCTGGTGGAGGGCTTGAGCCAGCGCGTAGGCCTGGCTGCTGGTGGCCTTCTGAGCGAGCTTCAGCACCTGCGCGCCGCCGTCGGCGAGGTAGGCCGCGTTGCCCAAGGCACGCAGGGCCGCGTTCTTCGCATTGATGTCGGCATCGCTGGTGCCGACGTCCAGCAAGAGGGCCAGACTCTCCTTCGTCCCCATGTCGCCGATGAGCTGGATCGTCTTCGTCCGCTCGGCGTAGGGCTTCTTGCGCTCGGCTTCGAAGGCCTTCTCGAGCGTCTTCCAGTCGACGCTGGGCTTCTTGCGCGTGATGCCTGCTGCCGGCGGGTTGACGTCGGTCCACGCGCGCGGCTTGGCTGGCGGCACGGTCTTCGAGCGACGGAACTCCACAGCATGCCCGGAGCGGCTGACCACGCGTGCGGTCCAGCCCTCCTTGCCAACGCGGAACGGCTCGCCCGGGAGGATCCGCTCCGGAGCGTCGCCCGTGGTCTGAAAGCGCCCATCGCCGTCGAGGTCGACGTAGATGCGATCGCGCTTCTCGTCGTCGAACGCGGCGTCGAAGCTGTGGTCGGCCAGGGCCACGAAGCGCAAGCGCCCGCCGAGGACCACCGTGCCTCGCCGGTGGATGAGGGCGTACACCGTGACGTAGTCGCCGCCCTTCGCGGGAATGTGCGAGAAGTGCAATGCCAGCGGCACGGGCTCGGACTCGTCGTCGTACGGCGCCAGAACCTGCTGCCGGCGGAAGAAGTTCTCGCCGGAGCGGGTGAGCTCGCTCTCCTTCTCGTCGTTCAAGTCCCCATCGAAGTCGTGATCGACCCAGAGGCGCGGATTCGCCTTGTCGACGTCCAACGCGACGAGGAGGCCCTTCTTGGAGCCCGCCATGCGAATGCGCGCGTAGCGACCGGCGCGCACGTCGGGGATGGGGACCACACCCTCGGGAGGCTCTCCCTTGAAGGGAATCCGCCCGGCGCTCAGGGAGCCGACCCCGCCCGGTTCCCACGTGAGGTGTGCGGTGAGGAGGTCCTCGTCCGCGGCGACGCCTCGCGGCGCTGCGAGGGTCAAGAGTAGGAGCAAGAGGGGCAGGGCTCGAAACACGGCGCGGAGTCTAGCTCGTCTGCCGTCGGGGAGCATCCGTCCCTGTACGATTCGCCCGTGCTGCCCTGCCCTCGATGCAACGTCCGGATGAAGCGCCGCCCCGTCGCGGGGGGCATCACGTGGTCCTGCCCCCGCTGCGACGGCCGCACGGCCACGATCAGCCTGCTCCGCAAGGCCCTGGACGCGAACACGGTTCGTTCGATCTGGATGGGTGCGTCCCAGGAGGAGGCCCCCGCGGGCGTGCGCTGTCCGTCTTGCCTGCGTGCGATGCGTGAGGTCTCGCTACGAACCCCGGAGGGCTACCAGGAGATCGACGTCTGCCGTCCGTGTACGTTCATCTGGTTCGATCCCGGTGAGTTCCACGCGTTGCCCGAGGCGCTGCCGCATGTGGCCGAGACCGTCCTTCGGGACCCGCGCTCGATCGAGGTGGTCGCGCGCCTGAAGCTCGAAGAGGCGAAGGAGCGCGAGCGGACCTCCCGCTCGCGACCGGATGCCGGTTGGAAGTGGCTGCCCGGCCTCATGGGTATGCCGGTTGAGTTCGACGATCACGAGCCCGCTGCGTCGCCGGTGGCGACATGGGTGCTGCTCGCCGTCGTATCGGCCGTGAGCATGTTCGCGTTCTCCGACCTCGAAGCCGCGGTCGACGCGTTCGGGTTCCGGCCTTCCGAGGCGTGGCGCATGGGGGGGCTCACCGTCCTTACGGCGTTCTTCCTGCATGCGGGCTGGATGCACCTCATCGGCAACATGTACTTCTTGTGGGTGTTCGGTGACAACACCGAAGACTCGCTGGGCATGGGCCGGTATCTCCTGTTGATCCTGCTGGCCACGATCACAGGGGGTGTGCTGCACGCCGCGATGACCGCAACGCCCTTCGTCCCTGCCGTGGGTGCAAGCGGCGGCATCTCGGGGATTATTGCGTACTACGCGCTGTGCTTCCCGCGGATGCGCATCGGCTTGTTGTTCCTCTTCTTCATCTGGTTGCGCATCCCCGCGCTGCTTGCCGGCGCACTCTGGGTCGGTATGCAGCTCTTCGGCGCGTTCGTTGTGGAAGACAACATCGCCTACATGGCACACCTCGGAGGTGCCCTGGCCGGCGTGGCGTTCTGGGGGCTCGGCAAGATGGGGAAGATGGCGCCCAAGGATCCCCGGCGCCACGGTCCGAAGGAGCGCTACGGCGGCAAGGCTGCCAAGCAGCCTGATGCCACGCGCCACGCGGATCGCTACGGACCGCGGCACACGCGCTGACGATGATCCGCGTAGGATCGAGCTAGGTCGCTTCGATCAAGTCCCTGAGTCGGCGCACCGTCGCCGGGGCATGACCCGCGTAGTGGTTGTTCACGTACACGAGCGTGCGCTGGCCCTTCTTGACCATGCCGGCGATCAGCTTGGCCCAGCGCTGCATCCGTCCCTCGTGGAGGATGACCTCCTTCTCCCACGTGGTCGTGAGCTTCTCGATGTGCTTGCGATCGCCAAGGAGGCGGATGTAGCACTCCGGTCCTGTGATCGGGTCGAGCCGCTCCATGACCTCGTCGCCGTGAGGCATCCAGCCTTGATCGACCAACGTGAAGCTCACGCCGTGCGTGCGGCAGATGTCGAGCAGGTCCTGCTTGACCCAGGCCTTGTTGCGGACCTCGAGTGCGTACCGGAAGCCGTCCTTGGGAAGGTCCCGTAGGAACGGATCCAAGCGCTCGAGGAACGGGCCGGAGGAGGGGAACGCCTCACGGTTGAAGTAGGGGAACTGGATGAGTAGCGTGCCGAGCTTCGGCCCCATGCGCTGCATCGTTTCGAGGAAGACGTCGCGATCCTCGTAGGTTGCGTCGGGATCCATGACTCGCGTGGCGTCGGGGCGGAAGGTCTTCCCGGCGTGCACGATGGACTTCGGGAACTTGGCCGAGAGGACAAACCCCTCGGGGACCTTCTCGCGCCAGCCGTCAACGAGGCGTCGGCGCGGCAGGGCGTAGTAGGTCGTATCGACCTCGACGGTGTCAAACTCGCGCGCGTACTGCGTCAAGAACGCAGCGGGTGGCGTGCCCGACTTGTAGAACGGGCCGACCCAGTCCTTCGACGAGAAGGAGGAGGTGCCGACGCGAACCAGCGCGCTCGCGTCGTAGAGGGCGGGCAGCGTCGTCAACGAGCCGCGCGGGCAAGGGGCCGCGGAGCAGTTGTCGGCCTACGGCGCACCGTTCACCGTCTTCGTGCCGAAGGTCAGGGCGAGGGTGCCGGTGTTGGTGAAGCCTGCAGCGTCGCCGCCGATCTGCCAGATCGTCAAGCTGGTGAAGTTGAGCGATCCCTGGCAAAGCCCCAAGACCAACGCCGTGCCCTCGACGCGCGCCGCGGTGCTCTGGCCGAACAAGCTGGTGCCGGCTTCAACCGTCTCGATTGCCATCGTCCCCGGGTCGGCGTCGAAGAGGACGCCGTTGGCGAGGAAGCCCTCGCCCTGGCCATTGCCGATGATGTTGTTGTCGTTTAGCTGCGTGACGATCGTGTTGCCCACGGCGGTCGTGTCGCCCGCCAGGTCGACGGTGTAGACCACTCCCGTGACCAGGCACTGGAACACGTTGGTGTCCAGCGCCAGCGTCATGCTGCCGTTGCTGCTGGAGTTGCCGGCGCGGAGCGCGTTGTCGTTGGCGTGAATCTCCGAGTTGGAAATCGCAGCGTTCGTCCCGCCGAAGGCAGGGTCGAGTACGACACCGCGGAAGTTCATCGCCGTGTTGACGCCGATTTCCGTCCCGCTCATGGCGAATGCGCACGTGCTTCCTGAGAACACCGAGTGCTGGACACCGTTCTGGCAGGCGTCGATGTCGGTGTTGCGGATGTCGAGGTCGATGTCCTCGGCTTCGATGCCGGAGGCGTTCGCGCCATTGATCAGGACGTCGTAGACGTTTGCGACGTCGCCCGCGGACAGCCCCGTCGTGAGGTCAGCGGTCTGGCTGGCCCCGCGCAGGAAGATCCCATGGTTGCCGCAGCCGCGGATGGTCACCGAGGGCGAGGCCGTCGGCGCATCGTTGCCGATGGTGAACGTGCCGCTGATCCCGTTGAGGTGGATCCCATCGCTGTTGGTTCCGTCGATGCCGATCTGGTCGATCGTGCAGGGGCCGGCGATGTTGATGCCAAGGATGCCGATCTGTGCCGGGGCATCGATGTTCAGTCCGCGGACCTCATTGCCGCTCGCGAGGCGAACGACGATGTCGCCGATCTGCTCGCCGGTCGCTGGGAACGAGTTGATGAGCGTCGGCCGCCCGGCCGCCGGGACGACCTGCTGGCCGCCGATGTTGAGGCCGTGGCCCTCCCCGAAGAGGCGTTGGCCATCAAGCAGGGTGATGCCGCCGTCGTACGGGTCGTTGACGCCTTCGTCGTAGATGAAGATGGTGTGGCCGGCGGCCGGGTCACGAGCGCCTGCCGCCAGCTGTGCAGTCCGGTACTCCCCGAGGTTGCTGAACGGGGCGTTGAAGTGGCCGGTGCCCGCCATCGCGGGTGCATCGCTGTCGATGAACCAGACCATGTCGCTGACGGTGATCTGAACGAAGCCGAAGCCGGTTCGGCCGG
>JAJDEM010000254.1 GCA_029259795.1 Planctomycetota bacterium | reverse complement strand
TCGAAGGCCGACGCGTAGCCCTGGAGACCGGCGCCCCCCTCTGCCGTCCCGTGCGCCTCGGTCACTTCGGCCAAGGCGATGGCGACGCGCTGCTCGGCAGCCCGTGCGCGCGTTCCGGCCGCACTCTGCCACCAGAGCCAGCCGCCGCCCCCCACCGCGACCAGCGCGAGGACGGAGGCTGCGAGTGCCAGGCTCGTCCGACGACGCTTGCGCTCCTGCACGGCCTGGGCCTTGGCTTCGACGGCCGCCACCCGCGCCTCACGGGCGCGCGTGTCGAGCGTCGCGAGATAGCGTCCGACCCGCTCGTTCACCGCGCCGGCATGCTGGGGCCGCGCCGCCGGCGCCGGTGCCATGCAGTCCTTCGCGAGTTCGACGAGCACGGGATCGGCACCGCATGCATCCAGTCGTTCGGACGCGCCCTCGAGTTCAGCCTTCGCTGCCTGAAAGAGCGCCTCGTGGCCCTTGCCCTGGTACGGCGCCTTGCCCGTCAGCAGCTCGCAGAGCACCGCACCGAGCGAGAACACGTCGCTTCGTTCGTCCACCGCGTCGATGTCGCCGCGTGCCTGCTCGGGCGGCATGTAGCGCGGCGTGCCGAGCACCGACCCCACCACGGACTCGCTGCCGCTGCCGTCGCTGCGGAACGTCTCGATGATGCTCTTGTCGAAGTCCTTCTGCCGGGCGCGCTTCTCGTCGGCCGTGCCTCCGCGGCGCAGCACCTTGCCCATGCCCCAGTCCACGACCAGCACCTCGCCGAAGGCGCCCGTCATGACGTTCGAAGGCTTCAGGTCGCGGTGGATCACGCCGCGGGCATGCGCATAGGCCATCGTCTGGCAGACGGCTTCGAAGATGCGCACGTGCGCGCGGCCGCCGCGCTGCTCGTCGGAAGCCTCTTCGATCAGAGCCGAGAGCGTCCTGCCCTTCACGAGCTTCATCGTGAAGTAGGGCTTGCCCTCCTTGTCGAGGCCGATCTCGTACACCGGCACGATGCCGGGGTGCTGGAGCTGCCCGCCGATCTGCGCCTCTTCGACGAAGCGCTGGACGACTTCGTCGTTCTTCCCGTGCTCGGGGCGGATGACCTTCATCGCCACGTCGCGGCCGAGGTCGACGTCATGGCCGCGGTACACGACACCCACACCACCCCGGGCGATCTCGCCCAGCACCTGGTAGCGCCCCTCGGCGCGCGAGGCGCCCACCGGCAGCGGAGACGGCGTCGCTTCGCCCTCACCGAGGTGGATCGGCACGGCCGAGACGCCATCAGGCGCAAGGCGCGCGAGCACGCTCTCCTCGCCTGCGAACGCAGCCTCGAGGCCTAGGTCCAGCCCTTCCACGGGCAGGCTGTCGCCGTTCTGGCTGGGTCCGCTCACCTCAGGCACCTCGGGTCCTCCAGTACAGGTCTGGCGTGCCTTTCGTTTTCGCGCGCGAAAAATCAGTAAACGTCAGCCGAGCAGCGCGAAGAGCCGCCGGCACTCGCCGGCCACCTCGGCCGACGTGCCGGGATGGTGGAACGCGACGATCTCTACGAGCGCACGCTCGAACTCCTTGCGCGCGCGGGCGTACTGGCGATGAACGTGCTCGGCGGGCTCGTCCCAGCGCTCGGCGATCGTTCGGATGGGCAGGTGCTGCACGAAGCGCAGGTCGAGCAGCTCGACCCGGCGCATGGCCTCAGGCCCGAGCTCGGAGGCGCGGGCGCGCTGGAGGTCGCCTGCCTCCCGCATGATCGCGCGTGCCCACGCCCGGTCGAAGACGACCGAGAGCCCCTCATCGTCCACGGCGGGTTCGGGCACCTGAGAGCCGGCGGCGGCCTCGCGTGCGCCGCGGCGAGCGGCCTTCTGCTCGTGGGCGAGGGCGACGTAGCGCACGACGCCATAGAGGAAGGGGCGGAACGCTGGGCCGCGGCTCTCGTCCAGGCGCTCGAGGGCCCCGCCGGGCTTGAAGAGGTCGACGAAGACCTCTTGCGTTGCGTCGTCGACCTGGCCCTGGAAGCGTGCCGAAGGCCAGCGCGCGCGCAGGTAGGCCGCGACGACGGGCCGGTAGCGCCGCGCGAAGCGCTCGCGCTCGGTCACCTGCCCCGCAGCGGCACCACGGATCATCGTCCAGCAGGTGGCGCTCGCATCACTCGGCACCGCCGCACTCTACTTCAGGAGCGCCTCGAACTGCTTCCAGAGCTTCTTCCAGTGCGCGGGCTCGCCTGCGGGGAGCTTGGCGTAGCCGGCCTCCGTGTGGACGCTGTCGAGGTGGTGGTCCTTCAGGAGCTTCCGGACCGCGGCGCCAGCCCGCAAGCTCGTGCGCCCAGGGCCCGATCGCAGCAGACGCTCGTACTGCCCGTGAGCGCGCTCCAGGCAGCCGTAGGCGAACTTGCGCAGCGCCAAGTGGCCCTCGGGCCCGGGGCGCTGGGTCGGCATGTCGTGACCGGCGGCCGCGCGGATCGCACTACGCGCCGCCGAGACACAGCCCTGGGCGAAAATGGCACCTTGGGCGGTGTTGGCCAGGGGATCATCGAAGGCCGCACGCCAGAGTCTGGCAGCGGCATGAAAGCAGCCATGCTTCTCGGCAACGATCGCGTACCTGCTTGCCTGCGTGACGTCCGAAGGCTTGAACCCCGGTGCCAACGCCACCGCCAGCGTGCGCTCGAACGGCAGCATGGGCTCTGAAGCGGCCAGCTCCACCTGGGCTTCGGGGCCCTGCCCCGCCACCGGACGGACCACGTGTGCGGCATCTTCCCAGTGTCCCAACCTACGGAGACAGACGGCCTGGTTCTGGCGTGCGTGTACGGTCGCAGGATCGGAGACCGCATCGAAGTCCGGCAGCCTGCGCCACGCCGACTCGTGGCTGAGCTTGATCGCCTCTTCCTCTCGCCCGCTCTCCGCGATGGCCCCGATCAAACCCGTGTACACGTCTGCGAGCAGATTCCTGCGCCCGGGGCGCCCCTCGAGGGCTGCCTTCAGCCGGCGGTCGATGGCCTCGCACTCGTCGTATTGCTCGAGCGCGTAAAGCGTGGCGGCCACCCTGTACTCGAACTCCGGCTCGGTGGGGTCAAGCCGCGCCGCCTCGCGGAAGGAGACCAGCGCGGCTTCGAGCTTCCCGAGGCCCTTGAGAGCGAATCCCAGGTTCATGTGATAGATGGCACCCTGGGGCTGCATCGCAACGGCCTTCCTGGCGTACGGCTCGGCATCCGCGTACCGCCCCAGAGCGAGCAAGGCGCAAGACGCGGTATGATTGCCGTCGACCGCTTCGGGATCGAGCGCTTGCTGACGCTCAGCCGCCGCGAGTGCGGCCTCCGGCTTGCCGGCTCGACTCTGCAGGTCGAAGTCGGCCCGGGCAAATGCGATCTTCTCCGTTTTCGTCGCGTCCGCCGCAGGTCGGACCCCCTCCAGGGCCTCCCTCGCATCGGCGTGCCGCCCGGCGCGCGACAGGATGAGCGCGCGCCGGCGCTGGCGTCTGCGGGTCTGGCCGATGTCGCGAACGAGGTCCTCGAGCACGGCGAGGGCCTCCTCATGGCGCCCTGCCAGGGAGAGGCGGGCCGCGAGTTTCTGGCGCAGGGGGGCGCTCTTTGGCGCCAGTGCCAATGCCGCGCGCACGTGACGCAGGCGCACACGCCCCTCCACGACGGCACGCGGCACGAAGCTCGCCATGCGGTGCACGGCGAACGAGTGCGGGTGGTGCTTCTCGAGCAGTGCCGTCAGCCGGTTGACGTCGGCCCAGCGCTTTCTCACGACGGCCGCACTTGCGAGCCCGATTCCGTACTCGAGCGGCGCCTCCGCAGGATCGAACGCCGCCTCCATCTCTCGAACGGCCTCCCAATCCCCTCGCTGGAACGCACGCACGAGCCGTACGCGATCGGACAGAGGATCGACGGAGACCGCGATCTCGACCAACGGATGTCCCGCCTTGACGCCGCGCAACGTCGCGCGCAGCCTCGCCCACTCGAGGAGCTGTGTGGCGACAGCGCGCCGGGCCTCGGCGGGGCGTGCCCGTAGCGCCAGCGTGAACGCCGGGTTCTCGCCTGAATCGGGCACGAGGCCGAACGCGCGAAACGCCTCGGCGAAGCGTACCTCCGCCGCTTCCCTTTCGGTCTCGTCCAGGGCGTCGACGTAGAGATCGGCCAACGCGTCATGCAGCGCGGACTCGCGCGCCCGCCAGGCTTCGTCGCCGGCAGCAGCGGTCGCCTGCGCGACCAGCGCGTGCGCGTCCGTTCCACCGCCGAGCGCGACGGCGCGCTCGGCCGCCTCGAGCGCCGCGCGGCCCTCGCCGCTCTCGATCAGCAGCGTCGCTTCGCGGAGTGCCGCGTGCATCGCCGTGCTGCGCGCGCTCTCTCGATTGCGCGCGCCGCGCTCGGCCGACCAGACCAAGCCGCCGCCGAGCATGAGCACGGCAAGGACGGCCGCGGCGATGCCGACGGTCAGCCGCCGCTTGCGCTGCTCGGCCTGGATCTCGATCCGCGCCGTAGCCGCGGCCACGCGCGCGTTCTGCGCACGCGCCTCGATGCCGGCGAGATACCCACTGATCTCCGCCGAGAGGACGGCGGCGTCCTTCGGCCGGGCCGACTGGCGGGGTCCAAGGCACGGCGCGACAAGGTCGACCAAGGCCTCATCGATGCCGGCGTCCCGCATGGCCTCGACGGCCTGCTCCGTCCGGCACTGCGCGGCCTGCACCAGCAGGTTGTCGCCGGTGTCGCGCGTGTACGGGGGACGACCCAGGAGGATCTCCACCAGGATCGCGCCGAGGGAGAAGACATCGCTGCGCTCGTCCAGCGATTCGACCTCGCCGAGGGCCTGCTCGGGCGGCATGTACGCAGGCGTGCCCATGACGGATCCGGCGATGGACTCGGAGCCCTCGCCGCTCGAGCGCATGGTGGCGATGATGCTGACGTCGGGCGTGCGCATCATGGAGCGACGCTCGTCGGCGATGCCGCCCTGGCCGAGCACCTTGGCGAAGCCCCAGTCCACGACCTGCACCTCGCCGAAGGCGCCGATCATGATGTTGGCGGGCTTCAGGTCGCGGTGGATGACGCCGCGCGCATGCGCATAGGCCATCGTCTCGCAGACCTGCTCGAAGATGCCGAGGAAGCGCCGCAGGTCGTCGTCCGGACCCTGGCGCTCGGTGAGCAACGCGGCAAGCGTCTTGCCCTTCACCAGCTTCATGGCGAAGTAGGGCCGCTGCTCGTCGTCCAGCCCGAGCTCGTAGACGGGGACGATGCCGGGGTGCTGGAGCTGGCCGCCGATCTGTGCTTCCTCGACGAAGCGCTCGACGATCTCCTCGTTCTCGACGTGCCGCTCGCTCATGACCTTCATGGCCACGTCGCGGCCGAGGTCCACGTCGCGGCCCTTGTAGACGATGCCGACGCCGCCGCGCGCGAGTTCCCCCACCATCTGGTAGCGCCCGGTGCGTCCCTGGGCAGGCTCGATCGTCGCGCCCTTGAGCCGCACGGGCCTGGCCGCGAGCGAAGCGAGTACGGAGTCGGCCTCGGCGTTCGCATCGAAGGCGGCCTTCAGCGCGTCGCCGAGGGCCTCCTCCGGCACGTCCTCGCGGGCATCACCCCGGGGCTCGTCCTGGCGACTGTCATCGTGCGCGCTCACTTGCCGGCCTCCGCGGTTTCGAGTTCACGCTGCAGGGCGACCCACTTGGCCTTCGTCTCCGCGTGCGCGGAGGGGATCATCCGGGGGAGGATCTGCGGCCACGCCGCGCGCAGCCGAACGATAAGCGCCCGCGCCTCGTCGATGCGGCCGAGGCGGATCAGCGCGCTCGCCATGCGACTGGCGTGCTCGAAGTAGCGGAGAGGGATCGGCCCCTCCGCAGGGACGACGCGCGCAATGCTCTTCGCGACACCCTCGTAGTCCTCCGCGAAGTACAGGATGTCGCCGAGTTGTGCGACGAAGTGGGCGTGGCCGGGATTGGCCTTGATGAGCCCGCGGGCCAGATGCAGTGCCTGCTCGATGTTGCGCAGCGACTCGTCGGGGCAGGTGGCCAGGTACCACGCGGCTTCGTCATGAAGGTGGTAGGCTTGAGGCCACTTGCGCATGGCCTTGCGGTAGACCTCGAGGGCAGGTCCGTATTCCTCCGCATCCCAGAGTGCATGCGCGAGGCTCGCGGACCAGCGCGAGCCGGGCTGATAGCCCATGCGCTCCCCCGTTGCGATCGCCGTCCGGATGTGCTTCACCGCGGCCTTGGCATCGTTCTCGACCGAGCGCGCATGGCGACCGAGTACGTAGTGCCCGAGTCCACTGGGATCGGCACCTGCGACGGCCATGCGAGCGGCCTTCACCGCCTCATCGTGGCGGCCCAGGATCTGCAGTGCCTCGGCCCGGTACGCGTGGTCGGTCGTGAAGACCGGCGTGCCCGCTGCCGCCAGCTTTGCGGCAGCAATGGTCCCGTCCCCGTCTCCGAGATCGATCCATGCCTGCATCAGGCCATGGGCAGGCCCCACCGTACCGGGCGCGTTGCGGACGCCTTCCCGCAGGATCTCGACGACGCGCCCCCACTGGCCGCGGCGGGAGTACTCGTGAGCCAACCGGACGTAGGGGAACGGCGCGGAGGCGTCCGTCCTGATCCACGCGCGAAGTACCCGCGCCATCTCGTCGAAGCGCTTGTGCTTGCTGTACCAGACCGCGATGTTGCGCAGGATGATGCCCCGCGCCGCGCGGATCTTGTCCTCAGGCTCAGTAAGCCAACGCATCTCGCCTCGAGCGCCCTCGCTGAGCCGGGCCTCGTAGCGGTGCTCACGGACGTAGGAAAGACGGAGGGCCTCTTGCATGGACCTCAGCGCTTCGGCGGCCGCGTCGGCGCCGCCCTCGTTCATCAGCATCGCCCCCAGGGCCGAGAGCACGGAGCTCAGTTGCTGCGTGCGACCGGTGATCACCATGGCGTCTCGGGATGCGCGCAGGGCGGCGATCGCCTCGTCGAACCGTCCTTGGGCGCCCAGCTCGATGGCCAGCGACTTGGCTGCAGTGCCATAGGCCGGGTCGATCGTCACCGCGCGCCGCAGCGCCTCGATGGCTTCGGTCGACCCCCGATCGTGGACCGCCAGCTCTTCCCCCGTGCCCTCCATCAGGAGGTGGCCGAGCCCCCACCAGAGCACGGCGCTGGCGGGGAAGGTCGCCACGGCCTCCCTGGCCGCCGCGGCCGCGGCGGCGCGGTCCCCCAGAAGTTGATTGCAGACGCGTATGTTGTGGATGAAGTTGGCGCGCATGTGGGGCATGCGGGCCGCGTCGGCCGCTTGGCGAAACAGCTCGAGCGCGCGCTTCGGGTCGGTCTCGAGCAGGTGCTGGCCCCGCACCGTCCAGGCCACGGCGTCGCCGGGCGCCAGCTCACTCGCCCGGCGGCTCGTCTCAAGTGCCTCCTCGTGGCGACCGAGCTGTGCTTGCACCTGGGCTAGGTGGCCAAGCAGGTGACCGTCCTTGGGCTTCAAGGCGAGCGCAGCTTGGTAGGCCTCGAGGGCCTCCGGGAAGCGACCGTTCACCTCCAGCGCCATCCCCAACGCGTGCTGGCGCTGCACGCTCTCGGGTCGCAGGAACGCAGCGACGCGGAGGTACTCGGGCGCACGGGCCCGCTGCTCTGGCGTGCCGATCTTGAGGGCCCTGCCGAGGGCGTGATGCACGCCGACATGATCGGGGTGCGCGCGCTGCGCCCGCTCGAGCAGATGAATCACCCGCTGATGGACATCGGTCCCGTTGGTCAGCCGCTGGAGACTCACGAGCGAGGCCGGGTCGATGTCGCGCGCCTCCGCCTCATCCAGGAAGGCGCTCCGGCTCGCGGCATCCCACGTGGCGCTGACCGACCGCAGGCGCGTGCGCCACGGGTCATCGTCGATCAGGTCGGCGATCTGCAGCGGCCGCGTTGCGTCGGTCTTGTGCCCGACGACGGATCGCCGGATGATGCTCCAGTCAAGCAGCAGGCTGGCGAGCCCCTGCGCGAACGCCGCCGGCCGCGACTGGACATGCGCGGCGATCACCGCCGGCTCGACGGTGTCGACGTCGAAGCCATAGGCCTTGAGCGCTTCATGCAGCGCCTTGTCGAGATCGTCGGGTACCGACTCGCTGCTGAACTCGAGCGCGGTCTCGGTCATGGAGGCGATCAGCGTCTCATCCCGGCGGGTTTGCGCAGCTTCGGCCAGCGCGGCTTCGCCTTCCTGCTGGACCTCCTCGGCCAGCGCGTCGGCGCGCGCCACGGTGCCCGAGTCCGCGCCGCGGGCATGCGCGAGATCCCGCGCGCGCTTCGCGACCTCCAAGGCGGCGGCGAGCTCGCCACGGCCGCGCAGGAGCTCCGCGCGGGTGAGCACGGGCTCGATCTCGCTGCGGGCCTCGGCGGCACGGACGCCCGCCGCGTGATCGAGCCAGAGCCAGCCGCCGATCCCGACGGCGACGAGCAGTACGACGGCCGTGGAGAGGAAGCGCGAGAGCCGTCCGGCCTTGACCGCTTCGGCCACGCGCACGGTTTCGGCCGCGGCCTCGACCTGCGCCTCACGCGCCCGCACGTCCGTCTTGGATACATACGTCTGGATGCTGGACGCCACCACGCCCGCATCGGCGGGACGATCCGACGGCGTCGGCGCCAGGCAATCGCGCACGATCTGGACGAGCTCGTCGTCGGCGTTGGCGGCATCGAGGCGCGCGTGGGCGTCGTCCAACTCCGCACGCGCGGCGGCGGTGAGCACCTCGGCGTTCGTCTCGCCGGTGTAGGGTGCGAAGCCCGTCACGATCTCGCAAAGGATCGCGCCGAGGGCGAATACGTCGGCGCGCTCGTCGAGATCGTCGATCTGACCGAGCGCCTGCTCGGGCGGCATGTAGGCCGGCGTGCCCATGACCGAGCCCGCGATCGAGCCGCCATCGTCGGACGCGGTGCGCACCGTCTCCACGATCGTCGTGTCGATGCCGCGCGCCTGCGCCGTGTCCTCGCTGCCGAGCACCTTGGCAAAGCCCCAGTCCACCACCTGCACCTCGGAGTGCGTGCCGATGAAGATGTTGGCGGGCTTCAGGTCGCGGTGGACGACGCCGCGGGAGTGGGCGTACGCCATCGCCTGGCAGACGCGCTCGAAGAACGCGAGCTGCCGCCGTCGTTGATCGTGCGGCGCCGTACGCGCCTGCAGCAGGGCGGCGAGGGTCTTGCCCTTCACGAGCTTCATCGTGAAGTAGGGACGCTTGGCTTCGTTGAGCCCCATCTCGTAGACGGGCACAATGCCGGGATGCTGGAGCTGACCGCCGATCTGGGCCTCCTCGACAAAGCGCTGCAGGATGTCGGGGTTGTCCATGTGCTCGGGGCGGATGACCTTCATGGCGACGTCGCGCCCGAGGTCCCCGTCGCGGCCCTTGAGCACGATGCCCACGCCCCCACGGGCGATCTCGCCGACGAGTTGGTAGCGGCCTGATGTGCCCGCGCGGGGCTTGAGCACCTTCGTCTCATCGCTGAGGTCGCGCAGCATGACGCGCGGGGCGTGGCGGCCGGCGCGCTCGAGGCGCAGCAACACGCTGCTGGCCTCAGGGCCTGCCGTCTCGGCGTCGCCGGTGGCGCCGTCGAAGGCCGCCTTCAGGGCCTCGCCGAGCGGGCCGTCCCCGAGCTCGGGCGTACCGGGATCCTGTGCTTTCTCGTCCTCCATGGTGCAGGTACGCACTCAGGTCGCGTTTCGTCCCCGCAAAATCGCCTGGGGGTCAGCCGAGCAGGGCAATCAGGCGCTTGCACTCCGCCACTGCTGCACTGCGCGAGCCGGGCTGGCGATTGAGCACGACCTCGAGCAGCTTGGCCTCGTAGGCCTGGCGGGCCCGGCGGTAGGCCTTGTGCACGCGCGCCGGGTCCTCCTCCCAGCGGGCGGCAATGTCGCGAATGGGCAGCCCCTCATGGAAGCGGAGCCGGAGGAGGTCGACGTGGCACGGATCCTCCACACGCCGCAGCGCCTCCTGTACGACGCTGAGTGCCCAGGCCTTGTCGAAGACCTGCGAGAGTTGCTCGTCGCGCCCCGCCACGTCGCCGAAAGCCTTGCTATCGGGGGACTGGCGCTCCTTGCTGCGCTTCGTCTTCGTCTCGGCGTGCCGAGCGACGTTGCGCACCGCCGCGTAGAGAAACGGGCGGAAGCCTCCGGCCCGATCAGCGTCGACCGTTTCCAGCAGACCGTCCTGGCGAAAGCAGTCCAGGAACACCTCCTGAGTCGCGTCCTCGACATCCTGGATCAGCCGGGAGCCGCGCCAACGAGCGCGCAGGTAGGCGCGCACGACAGGGCCGTATTGGCGTACGAATGCGGCGCGGTCCGCCTCCTTGC
>JAJDEM010000253.1 GCA_029259795.1 Planctomycetota bacterium | reverse complement strand
GCCCTTCGGCTTCGACCTCGGGCGCGAGTGCAGCCCGAGAGCAGGATGCTGCCTCGAACCACGCTGGCGGTCGCCCGGCGAGCCGCGCCCTGGGCCGAGCTGTCGCCAGGCGGCGCACGCTTCACGCAACATCCGGGCTAGCCGGCCGCGACCGCGCGACTACCGCGCCGCGGCCTCGGCTGCCTTGATGGCCTTGAGCATGCGCGCCTCCTCCTTGGAGATCGCCGGAAGGTCCGTACGCAAGCTGGCCGCCATGCTCTCCATGCCGCCGAGCAGCGTCTTGCGCGAGGCGGGGGGAATGGACTTCGCTTCGAAGCCCTCCGCGCGGGCCCGCTTCACGACCTGCGCGATGCCGTCTGCGCGGGCCTCGTTCCCGAGGACATAGCGCGTCAAGGCCTCGTCCCGGGATCGCAGGTACTGGATCTGGGCCTCGAGGGCGTTGACGCGCATGCGGAGGGCCGATACGTCGGCCGGCTTGACGGCGGCGGGCTCCTTGGCCTCCTCCTCGTCGCCGCGGGCGAAGCCCTGGGCAGCGAAAACGAGCAAGGTGCCGAACACAAGTCCGATGGTGATCGAGCGCATGGGAGTCTCCCTGAGAGCAATGACGCCCGCTGAGGGCGTACCTGATCAGCCTAGCCTGGGGCCCTGGATCGGCCACCGCCTTCTGGCCGGGGGGAATCACCTCTTCATGGAGCGCGTTGCTTCGCCCAGAATCCCTACGCATGCAGCGCTACCTTCCCCCCCTCCTCTTGGTCCTCGTCCTCGCCGGGATTGCGGTGCGCTGCGGGCTCGAGCCGTCGCGCGCGGAGGCGCAGGAGCAGATCGCGGGCTTGGTCCAGGGCGGGATCCGCGAGCAGGCCACGAGCCGGCTGGAGGACTACCTCGAGCGCTTTGACAACGAGGAAGACGCGTGGTTCGCCGCCTGGGTCTGGTTCCGGCTCGCCCAACCCGCGCGAGCGCTCAAGGCCATCTGGGACCATCCAACGATTCCGACGCAGGCTGACACGGCGAGCCGCTTCGCCACGACCGCGCTGCACGCCATCGGCTGGGAGGATGAGGCGCGAGTGGACGCCACGGGCCTCGAGCCGTTCGTGCTGATCACCCTGAGCGAGGGGGAGAACGAGTGGGCGCACGAGCGGCTCCGCGCGCATGCACGCAACCTCGAGCTCATGGGCGCGACGGCCTACTTCTTCCCGGCGTACCGCCGCGCGACCGGCAAGCCGCTGCGCTTGATCGTCGAGGAGTTCCGCAAGCGGAAGGAAGAGACCTACCAGGTCGCGGCCGCGATGGGCTCTCTCGGCCGCGGGGAGTATCCGGAAGCCGCCGCGGATGAAGCCCTCTTGATCAAGGTCGTGGGCGACGAGTCCTGGCGGCGCTCGTTCCGCGACGTGTGGAGCGTCTCCGCGCTCTCGCTCGGCCGCCGTGGGTCCCCGGAGGCAATTGCAGCGTTGGAGGCCGCGGCCAAGGAGCTCAAGGGATCCGTCAACGCGCTCGACCAACAGGACGAGCAGCTGCTCAACGTCGGCTTGCTGGCCGCGGGGCGCTTTGATGTCCACGATCAGATCGGGCCGTACGTCTTCGGCGAGCAGAGCATCATGATCGTGACGGTCTGGTACCTCGAGGCGCTCATCCACCGCTACCTCCAGGGCGACATGCGCACGGAGATCTGGCTGCGGCGCATGTGGGAAGGGCCCGGCAAGCGCATGGGCGGTCTGCGCAACCGCATGGGCCGGGCGTTCCTGCTCCAGGACACCGTCCCCTCCGACGAGGCCATGAAGACTTGGGTCGGGCACATGCTGAAGGGTCTCGAAGACCCCTCGGCTCCGGCGATGTCCCATGTCATCGCCCGCAGCTTCCGCCTGCGGACGGGACTACCGGGGGCCCGCGACCAGCTACTGGAGCTCCTGCGGTCGCTCGCAGAGCACGTGCCGCCGGGGGGTGGGACCAACCCGAAGCTCTCGGGGCCGTTCATCGAAGGACTGCGCGCGCTCTACCTGTACGAGTAGGGCTCGTGCCCGCAGACTGTGCGCCACCCGAGCACCCAGGCTCGGAGCACCCCGCCTGGCGACTTCACGCGCACCCACGAGCCCCCATGCAACTCCTCACCAACACCCATGTCTTCGCACCCGCCGCCCTGGGCCTGCAGCACCTCTTGGTCGCCGGCGGCCAGATCGTGTGGATGGGTCCGGAGTTGCCAAGCCTCCCCGACGCGCTCGATGTGGCGACCACAGACCTCGCGGGCGCGCGGCTCATTCCAGGGCTCGTGGATCTGCACACCCATCTGAGCGGCGGCGGCGGTGAGACGGGCTACGCCTCCCGCGTGCCGGCCCTGCAACTCACCCAGCTCACGACGGCGGGCGTCACGACCGCCGTCGGCCTGCTCGGGACCGACGACACGGTACGCACACCCGGCGAGGTCCTGACGAGCGCGCGCGGTCTCATCCAACAGGGCCTCACGGCGCGCATCTGGACCGGCGGCTATCACCTCCCGCCGGCAACGATCACCGGATCCGTGCGCGGCGACCTCGTTCACATCGACCTCGTCGTGGGCGTCGGGGAGTTGGCCATCAGCGACCATCGCTCGAGCCAACCGACGCTCGCCGAGCTGCTGCGTGTCGCCGCGGACGCCCATGTCGGCGGTCTGATGACGGGCAAGGCTGGCGTGCTGCACCTGCACCTGGGCGACGGCGAACGCGGCCTCGGGCTCGTCCGGGACGCACTGCGCACCGCGGAGATCCCCGCGCGCACCTACCACCCGACCCACGTGAACCGGCAGCGCGCGCTTCTCGAGGAGGCCTTTCAGCTTGCGGCCCAGGGGGTCACCGTCGACGTCACGGCCTTCCCGCCCGACGACGGAGACGAGGGCGTCTCGGCGGCCGAGGCCATCGCCCGCTTTCTCGCCACGGACCTGCCCCGTCAGCACCTGACGGTCAGCTCCGACGGCGGCGGCTGTCTGCCGCACTTCGCACCCGACGGCAGCCCGCTCGGCATGGATGTCGGCACGCCGGCGACGCTGCTCGCCACCCTGAGAACCCTGCTCGACGACGGCGTCGCGCTCGAGGAGGCCGTGGCCCCCTTCACAGCCCATCCCGCCGACCTGCTGCGGATGCCTGCGAAGGGCCGGATCCGAGTCGGGGCCGACGCCGACCTCGTCGCGCTTGACGACGCGGGCCACGCCCTCTACGTGATGGCGCGGGGGGCGTGGATGGTTCGCGACGGGGTGGCAGTCCAGCGGGGTCCCTTCGAGAGCCCGTAGCGGGCAGGATTCCGGCGCACGTCCCCACGGTGCACCCTGGCAATACGCGCTTCGGCTTGACCGCTGCGGCAGGCTTTCGGATCCTAGGCCCGGGCCCACCCCTGGACCCCCACCGAAAGCACGCTTCTGTGAAGACCGCCGACCCGACCCGCTCGTCCACTCGCGGCATGATCGTGCCCATCGGCGGCGCGGAAGAACACGATCGCGACCCGCGCATCCTGCGCCGTTTCGCCTCGATTTGCGGCGGCCGCGACGCCCACATCGCGATCATTCCGACGGCCTCACGCCTAGCCGACACTGGAGCGCGCTACGAGAAGATCGACCGCGACAAGGGCGTCGGAGCGGTCCAGAGCCTGCCCTACGAGACGCGCGCCGACACACGGCGTGAAGACTGGCTCGACGTACTCAAGCGCGCGGACGGCGTGTTCCTGACCGGCGGAAACCAGCTGCGCCTCTCGACGACGCTCGGTGGCACGATCGTGGCCAGCACGCTGCGTCAGCGCAATCGCGCCGGCATGCATGTGGCCGGGACGTCCGCTGGTGCGGCGATCATGTCGGAGCACATGATCGCGTTCGGCGACGAGGGCTCGACGCCGCGCGCGGACATGGTCACGCTCGCACCCGGCCTCGGCCTGACGAAGCGCCTCATCGTG
>JAJDEM010000252.1 GCA_029259795.1 Planctomycetota bacterium | reverse complement strand
TCCAGCACGGGCAGGCGGTAGGTCGGCAGGTACACGGTGCGCGTGCCGGCTCGGACGTCCTGGATGACGTTCGTGTACGAGAGGGCGAGCAACGTGTTGCCCTCGGGACCATGCGCAGACAGAAGCGGCACCTGCGTGCAGGCGTAGCCCAGCGCCTCGAGGCGCTTGATGGCCGCGTCGAACGCTGCGAGGTGCTTCGGCCGACGGTTCATCGCGAGCAACGCCGTCGCGTCGAACGTCGCGAGGGCCCGCATGGGGTGCCCCGCAGGCGCCTTGCGGCCGTAGGCGCGGACCTCATCGACGAAGGGCTTCAGCGCCTCGGGGTTTGCGTCGAGCAGCTCGAGGGCGCGCCGCGGATGACCCACGACGAGTCGTCCCTTGCCGGCCGGCATCAGGTAGAGGTCGCAGTGCAGCTGCTGCAGCTCGGTCATGGGCACGACCGGACGACCGTAGGTCTTCTCGAGGTCGGCCAGGACCGAGGCTCGGTTGGGCAGGTCGCCGGCGCGCAGGGCGAGATCGATGGCGCGCCCGTTGATGAACGCGTGGCGCTCGCTTGCGACGATGGAGCCACCATCGAGCCGTGCCTCGGCCTGACGCGCATCCCGGCCCGCCAGACGGCGCACCTCACGGAGGAGCCCGCCCTGGCTCGTCGTGGGAGGGACCGGGATGACGTCGTAGTGGGCGGGATGGTGGAGGAGGTAGAGCGGCTCGCCGCTGAAGCCCCGGCCCAGGACGAAGTAGTCCCGCGTCCAGGGGGGCACGTCTTCCTCGGTGAGGTCCCACGCCAGGCGTTCGTGCCCCGTGAACCCCTGCTTCGCGAGGAGCGCCTCGAACGACTCGCGCACGAACGGCGCGCTGTAGACGAGTCGGAACCGGATGGCGGGATCGGCCGCCGCAATGAGGGCTGCCTGGGTGCGCCAGAATGCCTGCCCGTTGAAGTCGGGTACGAACAGGATCCACTCCCGGATCTGCCCGGCGTCATCGGGATCGACGATCCCCTTCGCGCTCGTCGCCGAGGTGATCGACCGGGCGCGAAATGCGAAGAATCCGCATGCCACCACGACGAGTACGGCCGCGAAGCGTAGAAGGCGGACCGATCGCCGGGGCGTGTGGATGGAGGCGGACATACCGCATTCAAACCACCCTCCGTGTGGAAGTTGCGCACGTTCAGCAGGTGAAATGAGGAACCTGAGTCCACGGGACCGAGTATCAAGTTGCCGTCAGTCTCTGTCGTGTACGAGGTTGCCAGTCACCTTGCGGGGCGCCAAGAGGGCACTGCGCTCCTGCTGCGGACCTGCGTAGCGGATTCGGCAATCGCTGGACTCGCGAACCGCCTTTCGGGACGGCAACTGGATTGCCGTCCGAACCGTCCCTTCGCCGGCGGCCATGCGATGCTCAGGGGACCCCAGTCGCAGGAGAGCAAGCAACGATGCAGCACGAGAACTGGCAGTGCCTCAAGTGCCACCACACCGAGTTCGAAACGGATGAGTTGCGTGCGACCGGCGGCATGGTCGCCAAGCTCTTCGACGTCCAGAACAAGCGCTTCACCACCGTGATCTGCGACCGCTGCAGCTACACGGAGCTCTACCGCACCAAGAGTTCGGCCCTCGGTGACGTCTTCGACTTCTTCACGGGCTGAAGGCGCGACCCGCGTCCGTGCCTGCGAAGGCCGGCGTAGACCACGGCAAGGAGTGCAATGCGTCGGAGAGTCCTTCTGCTGGGGCTGCTCGTCTTGGGTCTGGGGGCGTTCTATCTCCTCTTCGTGCACCGCGAGGTTCGCGACGCCGAGCGGCCGGATCATCTGACGGTCCGCTACGCGACGGGCGGGAGGGTCTCCCTTGGATCCCCGCCGGTACTCGTCGCCACGCTTCCTCAATCGCGTCGGGCCGACCCGGGCGTGTGGGACGACGCCTTCTCGACCTACCGTCGCGCGGTGCGCGCGCGGTTTGAGCCCCGCCGCTTTGACGCGGGAACGTACCGCGAGGGCGCGGTCCTCACGATCATCGCGCCGCCCGAGACCCCGTGGCGTATCGTGGAGTGGCTGATGTACGCCGCAGGCGATCCGAAGCTGCTCATTCCGACGATCCGCTTGGTGTCGATGGGGAGTCCCGCGGTGCGGCTGCCGATCCCACAGGATCCCGGCCACACCGACGCCTACGTCATGGACCCGCCGCACGTTCATGTACGCCCCGATCGCGTCGGTCTCCATCTAGGCGGCGCGATTGCAGAGTGCGGCTCCGTGATGGTCGACCAGGCGTTTCTCGTCGAAGACCGCCCCAACCCCGCGGAACTCTACCGAAGCGCCTCCCTTGCAGCCGACGACCTGGCTGGGCTCACGGGGGCGCTCCAAGCCGCCATGCAGAGGAGCGAGGGGTGGGCCTGGCGCGCGGTAGCCCTGACATGGCCTGAGGACTGCGCCACGCCGTTCGCCCCGATGGCCGACATCCTGCGCCGCATTCTCGAGGCCAAGCCCGAGCCGCTCTACACAGCCAGCTTGCATCCCCAGGACACCCACGGTCGTTGACTCCGCGGCCGCGTGCCGGATGTCGTGGCGAACCGCCGCCCCCCGACGCCGTTCATTCCCCTGGCCGACCCAGCCAGGGAGAAGGCTCATGCACTACGAGATGCGATCCACTCGTTCCAGCGCCCGCTGCGTTGCGAGGTTCGCCACGCCGGGGCTGCTGGCGTTTGCGGCGGCCCTTGCCTTTGGGCTCACCGGCGTGAGCGCCGGCGACGCCAAGGTGAACCCGGTCGCAGCGGGCGATACGCAGCAAGCGGCTGCGGAGATCGAGCTTGGCCGGCGGCTCTTCTTCGATCCCTCCGCCAGCCCCTCGGGGAGGCGTTCTTGCGCCTCGTGTCACGACCCGGATCACGGCTTCTCGGATCCGAAGCGCTTGAGCGACGACGACTTCGGGATCACCACACGCCATAGCCAGACGATCATCGACGGTGCGAGCAATCCCTCCGCCCACTGGGATGGCGAGTTCGAAACGGTGGAGGACCTTGTCCGCCAGCGGATCCGTACGGCGCAGAGTCCCTGGGCAACCCCCGCTGCCGCGCCCGTGCTTCCCGAGATCGAGCTGGAAGCGCGCCCGTTCCTGCCCGAGCGCGAGGGCAGCCCGCTGCGTGATGGCTCCGAGCTCTCCGCCAAGACGGGCATGCAAGTTCGTGTGACCGACGCGTTGGTCGCCTACCTACACAGCCGCGCGGAGGCCGGAGCGTCCGGCAGCACGACAAGCGACGACGTTGCGGCGACCATCGAAGCCCAGGATCACTACCGCGAGGCGTTCACGGCTGCCTACGGGTCGGTCGAGGTCTCCGCCGATCGCATTGCGCGCGCCATCGGCGCGTACTGCAAGACCGTCAAGAGTACAGAGGCACCCATCGATCGCTTTCTCGCGGGCGACGAGCGCGCGCTCAAGCCTGCGGCCCGGCGTGGTCTCGACCTCTTCCGCGGTCGGGCTGGATGTGTCACGTGCCACCCGATGACCGGGGAGCGCCCCGCGTTTACGGACTACGCCTCACGCAACACGGGCCTCGCCTGGTCGGGCGTTCGGCGGCATTACGGAACCCAGCAGATCGAGCGCCTGGGCATGGCCTTGCAGGACCCGCGCGTTGGCCAGCACCGCTGGCTCGTGGACGAGCCCAAGCGCCGCCAGTGGCTGGCGGACCGGGGCGGTGCTGTCGCAGTCCTCGCGGACCGGGGACGCGGGCCGAGGGCAAGCGATGCCGCCCTCGAGCGTGCGTTCAAGACACCCACCCTGCGCGACGTAGCCAAGCGCCCTCCCTACATGCACGACGGCTCCCTGAAGACCCTCGAAGCCGTTGTTCGCTACTACGCCAAGGGCTGCTGCAGCGAGGATCCGCTCCAGGACGGGCGTCTCAAGGGCTTCACGGCAACGGACGGCGATGTGGGGGACCTCGTGGCCTTCCTGCAGGCGCTCAGCGGCGCCGAGCGTCCGGGCCTCGCCCGCACGGTCTGGCCCCAGCGCACGCGGCTCAATCGGGTGCGCGTCGTGGGCTCCTACGGGGGTGGGCCGCTCGGCAAGACCCAGGTCGTGCTGTCTGACGAAGGCGATGTCCTGCCGGTGGTTGGCACGCTGCCGCCCACCGAGCGGCACATGACGACCGACGAGGCCGGCTTCCTCGACTTCGCGCCCGGCGGGCGGACCCATGTCCGGGTGCGCCTGCTTGGCGATCGCGACCCCCAGGGCGGGCTGCTGATTCCCGATTCGAGTCGCATGGCCATCGCGCGGATGCCTGTCAAGGACAAGACCACGGTGACCATGACCTTCCCCCTCGGCAGCACGCCCCCGGCGCTGCTCTACTTCCGGCATCGCGACGTCAGCGCGGCGCCGGTGACGACCGGGCTGCGACGCGCGGGGAGTGTGCGCGACGAGGCCGGACGCACCACGGTTACCTACCACGGCTGGGCTCGCACCGATGTCTCTGGGCACGTCGAGCTGGATCTGCCGGACCTCGTCGATCCGCTCCGTGGAGGCAAGCCCGTGAAACTCGGCGTCGTACTGCGCGCCAACGAGACGCTGCACCTGGACTTCAAGACCTACGCGTGGCGCAAGCCTTGAGCGACCTGCGCGGGGCGGGCCTGACGCGTGCTCTCCGCCAGGCTCGACGTCAGTCCGTCGGCTCCATTCGGATGTCCACGTGGTCGTAGGCTCGCTGCAAGCGCTTGGCCACCTGATCACGGTTCTTGCCCCAGACCTCGATCCAGCCCACATCGCTGCCGGTGCTCGCCCGCGGGCGTAGCGTTCGGCCCGTGCGCAAGCGACACACGAGCTTGCGCACGCCGAGTACGCGCCGGGCCGTCCCCAGGCCGCGGATGGAGCGGACGCGTCCGGCGCCGGGATGCAGCATCCAGACGCCCGCCGCCCGACGCGAGTCGGGGGGGATGTCGGGCGCCTCGCCCAGCTCGAGACGCACCACGACGTCCCACGGGTCGAAGTGGTACGCGCGCCGCAGGAGGCGCATGATCCGGCCGCCGGGCGGTCGCACGGCGACTTCGCCGAAGATCGGCCCGTCCGGCGTCTGGTAGAGCTCGAGGTGCGTCATGCCGCGCGTGATGCCCAGTGCCGCCACGGCGCGGGCATTCAGATCCTCGACGGCAGCCAGGGCGTTCGGGGCGAGCGCGGCCGGCGCGATGTTGGCAAAGCCGACCCGGTAGTACTCGGTGGGGTTCGTGAACAGGATGCGGCCGTTCGCCACGAAGCTCTCGATGCTCATCTCGACCCCCCGAAGGAACCGCTCGGCCATCCAGCCGCCGCGTTCCTCCGGATCGATCGACGCCAGGCACGCGCCCGCCTCCTCGGCGGTCTTCGCCACGAGCAGCCCGCGGGTCCCAGCGCCGGCGCGGTGCTTGAGCACGAGCGGGACGCCCACGGCGGCGACGAGATCGTCGGCCGTCGTGTCGGCCCCCAGCTCGAGCCAATCCGCGCAGGGCACGCCAGCGGCTCGCGCGGCGGCCTTCATCGTCGGCTTGTCCCGGGCCCGGAACGCCGTCTCGGGATCGATGCCCTGGATGCCGAGGGCTGCCCGCAAGGCGGCCGCGCCCAGGACGCCCCGCTCGCCCGCCGAGACGACGCCGCGCGGCACGTTGCCGCTCAACCGGGCCAGCGTGCGCTCGATCAGCTCCTCCTGGGCACCTTCGAGCGCTACCCGGACCCAGTCCACGATGCGCCGCCCCGCGCCGCGTGAGGGCTTTTTCTCTTCCACGAGCAACACGTTGAGTCCGAGGCGCGCCGCGGCGTGCAGCGCGCCGGGGCGGTAGCCAACGAGGACGAGATCGATCGGCGTGCTCACCCTGGGAGTCTAGGAAGGGGCGAAGCGGGTGCAAGGACGTCGGCTGGATCCCGCCCATCCCGTGGCCAAAACGGCGGCGAATCTGTATGGTGGGGCCCGTTTCGGGCGCGGTCATTGATCTTGGATGAAGGGGGGGCGCGTGGCACAGGGTGACCAGGGTGACCAGGGTGACCAGGGTGAGCAGGGTGAGCAGGGTGGAGCCTTGAAGGGGCTGCCTGTCCTCCTCGGGTTGGTCTTGGCCGCGGTGATCTGCTACTTCGCATGGGAGTTCTTCAAGGAGGGGTCCGGTCCGATCCGCGATCGCTCGGCGGCACGCCAAGGGCGTTGCGGCACAGTGACCCCGTCGCCCGCAGAGCAGGCTGCGGCGCGCGATGACGTCGCGGCGTTCCTGCAGGGGCGCAAGGCTGGGGCCGCCGAGATCCAGCTAAGCATTCCCGTCCAGTTCCATGTCATTCACGATGGCGGGACCGGCAACGTGGCCGAGAGCGTTCTCCGCAGTCAGTTCGCTGTGCTGAACGATGTGTTCTCGCCCCACGGGATCACCTTCACCTGGTACGCGGCGCCGACGCGAACCGACAACAAGTCCTGGTTCGAGATGGAGCTCACGAAGAATCAGCAACACAGCCCCGAGGAACGGGAGGCCAAGACCAAGCTGCATGTGACGCCCGCGTCGGTACTGAACGTCTACGTGTCGGGCACGAAGAAGTACTTGGGCTGGGCGACCTCGCCGGCCAATCTCGCATCCGACCCGGTCATGGACGGCGTCGTCCTCAGCTATCAGTCGCTCCCGGGTGGGGTCGAGCCGTACCACCTGGGCCTTACCGCGGTTCACGAGGTGGGGCATTGGCTCGGCCTGCTGCACATCTGGGCTGGCGGGTGCGGTACGCACGGAGACAACGTCGACGACACCCCTCCCCAGGCGGAGGCCCGCGAGGGTTGTCCCAAGGAACCGATCAACTCGTGCCACAACGACCGTCCGGATGTAGACGACCACCTGACGAACTACATGGACTACGTCGACGACGCGTGCATGGATCGCTTCACGCCCGGTCAGTTCAAGCTCATGAAGTCCACGAGCGGCAGCTACCGGCCGGCGCTGGTCGTGGACTAGGTCCGCAGCGCCGACGAACCCACGTTCCCGGCTACCCTTGGGGCGGGCCCGCGCCCAAGGAGTCCGCTCATGCACACCCTTCGTTTCCTCGGCACGGCGGTCGTGGGCCTCGCGCTCCTCGTGGCGGCGTGCGCGTCCGGGCCGACCAACGGTGGCACGGGATCCACCTCGCGCGTCGGCGGACGCTCGACGAGCGACGCGCGCGTCCGCAGCTTCGTGGGCGCCCAGTTGCCCGGCGGCGGCGGCGGCCGCTGGCTTCAGCCGATGGCCCAGACCGCGCCCTCAGTCATCTACTACCAGTTCGCCTTCCCCGGCTGACCCGCCTGCAAGGCCATGCAGCCTCACCTGGTCAGGTGGCAGCAGACGTACGGTTCTCAAGGCTTGCAGATCGTCTACGTCGACGATGCGCGGCGTGACTCCCTGGCCAATGCGCAGCGGATGGCGGCGCAAGCGCCATTCGCTTGGTACTACGACGCTGGTGGGCGCTGGAACACCGCGTGCGAGGTGCAGGCCTATCCGACGGCCTACATCGTCACGCAGCGCACGGGCTACCGCGTCGTCTGGGAGGGCATCCCCGTCTTCAATCCCGCCGCCACCGAGCAAGCGATCGTCGCGAACCTGACGCGCTGACAGCCGGCGCCACGCTCGCTTGAACGCTACGCCAACGTTGCCTTGAACAGGTCGATCGTTCGCTGCCACGCCAGTGTGGCGGCGGCGTGGTCGTAGCGCGGCGTCGAGTTGTTGTGGAAGCCGTGGCGTGTGCCGGGATAGACGAACGTCTCGAAGTCGACCCCGGCCCCCTTGAGCGCCGCTTCGTAGTCGGCTTTGCTCGCGTTGACGCGCGGATCGTTCTCGGCGTAGTGCACGAGGACACGTGCGCGAATCTCGCCTGCGCGCGCGAGGTCCGGTGCTCCGCCATAGAAGGGTGCGGCGGCCTTCAGGGACGCGCCCATCTCGACTGCGAGATGGTTCGACACGCCGCCGCCGAAGCAAAACCCCGTGACACCGAGTCGTCCATTGGAGCTCTGGTGGTTTTGCACGACCTCGGCCCCGCCGAGCATGTCGGCGTGGATCTTCTCCCGGTCGAGCGTGCGCTGCATGACCTTGCCGTCGTCGTCATTGCCCGGATACCCGCCAAGGGGCGCGAGGGCATCCGGGGCGAAGGCGAGGAACCCTTCGACAGCCACCCGCCGTGCGACGTCCTTCACGTAGGGATTGAGCCCGCGGTTCTCGTGGACGACCAGGACCGCCCCCGTCTTGCCTTCGAGTTTCGCGGGCGCGACGAGGTATCCGCGCATGGGGCCGTTGCCGCCGGGTGACTCGTAGTCCACATAGCGCGCCTTGATCCGCGCATCGGTGAATGCGACGGTGACGCACTTGGCGTAGTCCGGCAGCAGCGCTTCGGGCTTGCCGCCACAGCCGGCAAGGCCGGCCACCGCCCCGAGCGCGGCGGCGCGCCGCAGGAACTCGCGCCGCTGCATGGCACCGTGGCAGTACTCGTCGTAGAGGTCGTAGAGTTCCGCGTCGGCAGCTCGCTTGTTCATCGCGACATGCTACATGGGTACGGCGTACGGACGCTTTGCCCCGGTCGAAGGGGCGCGTGGCAGAGACAGAACCGGCACGCGTCGACGGGCGCACCCGGGCTACACTGCGCACGCCATGCTGACCACCGTGAAGCCTCCGCGTCTTCGTCCGGGCGACACCGTCGCGGCGATCTCTCTGTCGTGGGGCGGGCCGGGCACGCTGCCGGCGCGCTACGAGGTCGGGAGACGGCAGTGCGAGGAGACCTTCGGCGTGCGTGTCGTTCCCACGCGGCACGCGCTCCGCGATGCCGGGTGGCTCGCGCAGAACCCGAAGGCACGCGCCGACGACCTGCTGGAGGCCTTCGCCGACCCGTTGATTCGTGGCGTGATCTCGACGATCGGCGGCGACGACTCGGTCCGCATCTTGCGGCACATCGACCTCGACGTGCTGCGCGCGAACCCCAAGGTGTTCATGGGCTACTCGGACACATCGGTCACGCACTTCGCGTGCCTGGCCGCGGGGCTTACCTCGTTCTATGGTCCGGCGATCATGGCGGGGTTTGCCGAGAACGCGGGCATGCACCGCTACCTGGTCGACTCGGTCAGGAAGTCGATGTTCGAGGCGGCCCCCGTCGGAATGGTCGAGCCGAACGCCGACGGCTGGACCGTGGAGAGGACGGACTGGGCCGATGCCGCGCTGCAGGAGCGCCCGCGCACGCTGCGGCCGCCGGAGGCCTGGCGGTGGTTGCAGGGCGACGGCTTTGTGCGGGGACCGCTGATCGGCGGGTGTGCTGACGTGCTGGCTTGGCTCCCCGGCACGCGGGTCTGGCCTACGCTCGCCCAGTGGGAGGGCGCGCTCCTGTTCCTCGAGACATCGGAGGAGGCGCCCACCCCGGTTCAGTTCAAGCGCTGGCTGCGCCACTTCGGTGCGCTCGGCGTTCTCGAGCGCGTCTCGGCCATCTTGCTCGGGCGACCGGGCGGGCACCAGCAGACGGACGCCGAGCGCCTGGCGCTCGACGACGTCTTGCTGGAGGTCGTTCGTGACGAGCTTGGCCTCGCCTCGCTCCCGGTCATTGCGGGGATGGACTTCGGCCACACCGACCCCTTCTTCGTGCTGCCACTGGGCGCCCTGGCCGAGGTGGACTGCGCGGCGCAGACGTTCTCGATCGTGGAAGCGGCGGTGTGCTGACCCCGACGATCCAGGCCGACGCGATCCGCACGGAGTCGGGTCTCGTTCTCCCGCGTGAGCTCATGGTCGTCGCAGCGGACGCGCCTGGGAGCTCGGATCGCATGCGTCTTCGCCGCGGGGTCGGGGGGCGGTCGGCATGGCGGGCGTTACACTGCGCCGTCGCCCGGCTCCGGGCGACGACCGGGCTCGGCTAGCACGCTGAGCGGCCCCCCAATGGAGATCCGTGATGAAGGTCCGCCTGCTGCTACTCCTATCGCTGGTATTGGTGGCGACCACCGTCAATCCCGCGATCGCGCGCGACGCACCGAACGCCAAGCTTCTCGAGAAGCGCCTCGCCATCTTGAGCGAGCGCCTGGAAGCCGAGCGCGTAAAGCACCACGTTCCCGGCATGGCGCTCGTGGTCGTGCAGGCCGACAAGGTCGTGCTCGCCAGGGGCTTCGGCCTGCGTGACCTGGAAGCCAAGCAGCCCGTAACGACGAAGACCTCCTTCGCCATCGGATCCACGACCAAGGCGTTCACAGCCGCCTTGCTCCAGATGCTGGCCGACGAGGAGAAGCTGACGCTCGACGACCGGGTCAACAAGCACCTGCCCTACTTCCAACTCAGGGACAAGGTGGCGAACGAGCAGGTCACCCTACGTGACCTGCTCTGCCATCGGACCGGTCTTACGCGCATGGGCCTGCTCTGGGCGGCGAACCGCGTTGGGCGCAAGGCGATCCTCGAGCAGGTGAAGGAGGCCGAGCTCTACAGGCCTTTCCGCTCGAGCTTCCTCTACAACAACGTCATGTTCCTGGCTGCGGGGGAGGCCGCCGGCAGCGCGGGCGCCAGCACATGGGACACGCTCCTGAAGGAACGCATCTTTGTCCCGCTAGGCATGAGTCGCGCCAACGTGTCGGCGGGGGCCATGCAGAAGGACCCGCTTGCCGCCAAGGGCTACCTCTGGAACGACGACACCGGGCAGCATGCTGCAAAGCCCCTGCGCGTGCTGGACTCGATCGGGCCTGCCGGTTCGATCAACGCCGACGTCGAGGACATGGCGCGCTGGATCCGCTTCCTCCTTGGGGGCGGTGCATTCGAAGGCAAGCGCCTGCTCTCCAAGAAGCGGCTTGAGGAGTGCTTCGCGCCCCAGCAGGCGATCGGCGGCAACGTCGCCTACGGCCTTGGCTGGATGTTGCGCGAGTGGAAGGGCCGCAAGGTCGTCGAGCACGGAGGCAACATCGACGGCTTTGCCGCGCAAGTGGGGCTGATCCCGTCCGAGAACCTCGGCTACGCGCTCTTGATGAACGTCACGGCTTCGCCGCTGCAGCAGGCCTCGCTTGAAATCGTCTGGGAGTCGCTGCTCGGCGACCTCGCCAGCAAGACGGAAGCCCCCGCGGCCAAGCCTCTCTCGGCGGAGGCGATGGCGCCGTACCTTGGCGAGTACCACGTCGGCGGTCTGAACGTCACCGCCACCGTCCGGATCGAGAAGGAGCGGCTTGGCATCGACATCCCCGGCCAGCGCTTCTACGTGCTCAAGTGGCCCGACGCGGCGGGACGCTGGGCCTTTGAGGTCCCGGTGCCCATCGCCGTCGAGTTCAAGACGCCCGTCGATGGTGTTGCTCCGTCGCTGATGATCCGCCAGGGGCACGGCGCGCGGCTGACGCGCACCTCGAAGGCCGCGGTGAAGGCTGATGCCGGCGAGGACTCGCCCGAACCGGGCCAGGCGTGGAGTGAACTGCAGCTGAAGCCGTTCCTCGGCACCTACCACCTGCCGCAAGCCAATCAGACCTGGACGATCCAGATGCAGGGTGACGAGTTGGCCGTGCTGCTGCCTGGCCAGCCCCCGCATCCGCTGCACTGGCCCGAGGCCGACGGTCGCTGGAAGATCAAGGTCGATCCGAACCAGTCGCTCGCGTTCGTGCGCGCCAAGGACGGCGCCGTCACGGCGATGGACTTCCAGCGCATGGTCCTCACGGAGGCGAAGCGCGTCACGGCGGTGCCGGCCGGTGCGATGACGATCGACAAGCTCTTCGAGAAGCGCGCGGCCTCAGGTGCGCTCGAGACCTCGTCGCCTCGCTGGCATGTCAAGGGCACGGTTCGCTTCGTCCACCAGGGCGCCAAGGGCAGCTACGAGGCCTGGGTCGACGGCCCGTCGCGCACCGTGAGCGTCATGGACTTCGGAAGGTTCGGACTCGTCAAGAAGGCCCTCGTCGGGGCGAAGGGCTGGGTCGACTCGGACTTCGGAGCCTTTGAAGATGCCACCGCGGTGACACACGAGACCATGCAGCTCGAGCACCCGTCCGCACTCTTCGGCGACTGGCGCAAGCGCTTCAAGCGCATCACGGTCGGCAAGAAGTCGGAGATCAACGGCGAAGAGGTCTACGCCGTCCGCTGCACCCCCCACAAGGCGCCGGCGCTGACCCGCTACGTGAGCGCCAAGACGGGGCTCGTCTTGAAGGACGACTGGTACGTCATCGCCCATGGCCTCGTGACCGTTCCCATCACGGTGACCTTCAGCGACTACCGGAACGTCGGTGGCATGCCGGTGCCCTTCCACCAGGAGTCGACGGGCGATCAGATGGGCACGATCGTTGTCGATCTCACCTCGGCGGAACCCGTGGAGACCATCCCCGCGGGCGTGTTCCAGCCGCGCTCACCGCGCTAGCGCGCGAGTACCGAACCGGGCAACAGTGCATCACAATTGCGACCGATCCGTGCTAGGTGATCACCTGACCCCAATCGATCGACATATCGATGCACTTTCACCCGGTTCGGTACTCGGTTCGGTGTTCGGTTCGGTATTCGAGAAGCTGTAGCCGCTTACATTGATTCGCCCCTCTCGGTACCCTCATCCATCGTGCGACGGCCCGAGCGTCGAAGTTGCGTGGGCGCACATATCGGAGTGGCGACATGAATAGAGCGCTGACCTGTGGTTTGATCCTGAGTGTCGCGATGCTCTTCCTCTGTGAAAGCAGGATCGCGTCTGCAGATCAGGGTGCTTTGGACAAAACCCGTGATGACGCGATCCTCTGGGCGGTGAAGCAACTCGGCGAGGAGGTTCAGCCCGGGCAGTGGACGCCGACTAGGAGCGACTACGACCTCGCTCTGGTGCGCCCTGATGGGAAGCTGCGCTGGTTCTACTACTGTACGCGGTTTGTCCGAATAGCGTACGGGCAGGAGGGCAACTGGTCGAACGCAGACGCACTTCGGAGCGCAGCAGGAGCGGCGCTCAAGACATCTGGCTCGCCAACTCACGGGGCGCTCGTGTTTTGGCGATGGGGGAAACAGGGCCACATCGGGATTCACGTTGCCAATGGACACGTAGTGCATACCGGAGCAAGTAGCAAGGGCATGCAGAGGGGGATTGTGCTGGAGAAGATCGAGGCGATCACTTCGCAGCTCACCAGTAAGGACAAGCAATCTCCGTACGTCGGGTGGGTGGACCCCACGGCCAGCCCGCTGGCATGGGGTACGACGAAGGCCAAGCGGACTGAGGTCGGCCACTCTAAACCAAGTGATGGTCGGCTATTCCTGTTTGACATGCTCCGCAAGCTACCGCCCCCCGCCGGTGCCCTACCGGACAAGGACGGTAGGTTCGACGAGTTCAGCAGAATCAAGTTCCGCCGTTGGACCACCGAGGTCAGGTCCGCCGTCAGGAAGGCCAAGACCCGCCCGATGGTGCGAATGCGCAGGGCGGTCGGAAGGGTAACGATCGGCGAGACCACGAAGCCGAATACGTTTTCCATCCGGGCGACACCGGACAACAACGGCTCTAACCTCTCTTGGAACGTGGCTGTCCCCTGGCTACCGTCCAAGCTCAAGATCGAGGTTACGGCCACGGACGCCCTTGGATGGGGCGATCTCGATCTATGGACTGCGCGGGTAGGCGACGTCCGTGAAGACGTAGCGCGTCGGTACAAGTCATTGGAGGGGGGGCTGGGTGAGTGGGAGATTGAGATTTCGCACGTGGTCGGCATTCATACAGACGGCAAGACGTTCACTGCGAGAGTCCAGATTGCACGCGTCAGCCTCGTGGGTGCGGAGGCGAGGGCCAAGTGAGTACCGAACCGGACAACAGTGCATCACAATTGCGACCGATCCGTGCCAGGTGATCACCTGACCCCAATCGATCGACATATCGATGCACTTTCACCCGGTTCGGTACTCGGATCCTCGTGGGCCATCCGCGACTAGACGGTCTTGGCTCAAGCACACCTGGGCGAACCTGGTTCCGCTGACCGCGGAGATGAACAGGGAAGTGGCCCAGGGTCTGTACGAGGCCAAGCGGGCGAAGTTCAGGGCGGATTCGATGTACTCAAGCGCACGGCGGCTAGCCGAGCGCAACGAGAGTTGGGATGCCGATGCTATCCGCGCCCGTTCAGACCGAATCATCGACTGGGCAATAAAGCGCTGGCCGCGCGGCGAGTAGCTCAAGAGATACGGAGCCTGGGCAGGTCCTCACTGATGGCGAGCTCACTCGTGTTCATGAGAAGTCGCCCGGGCTCGGTACCTCTACTGCTAGGCGGCCTGGGTGCTCTGAGGCCTAGGCACATAGCCTGTCTTCTCATCCCGTCTCGGTTCTCTCCGAAGAGAGCATGCCGTTCACGCCCCCGCCAACCGGCTCTCTTGATCGAAGCTTCTGAACCTGCTACATCACTTGTGTGCCGAATCGGGGATCCCAATGACGAATGCTCTCGACGCTCTGCTCACGCCCATTGCACTTGTAGCGGCACGTTCCAACCACAGTCCACCCAGTAACCATCGACAGTGCTTTGAGGACGCACTCCTAGTGGGTGAGTCAACGATCAAGTGGGCAGCTGCTATGGCGTCCAGCGTACTGGCCATGTATGACGCGCAAGCCGCACGTCAGGTCGAATACGAGCTTGTCCGTGCAGATGGCCTCGGCGTCTGGACTCAACAGCTGGACATTCTTGTCAAGCGACTTCACAGAACCTCGGCTCCTGACGCGAAGGCACTCGCGCACATGCTCGGCAGGCGGGTCAAGAGGCAGGACGCGGACGAATCAGATCTATGGAAGATGCGAGAGCTGATCGTCCCTTTGATTGACCGGCTCGATATTCAGGACTACGAGGAGCAGGGTAAGAAGTCAAAGTGCCTTCTGGACCTATATAAGGACTTCGTGTTTCTTAGGAATCGAACTCGAGGCCACGGAGCCAAGCGGCCCGACTACTACGAGGCGTGTTCATCTGACGCCATGAAACTGGCTCTGGGTCTGTCTCGCGCCGCTGAATCGCCGCTTGACCTGTGTGCCTTCATTGGGGCCGACGGTCCACAGACTTGCCACCTGCTTCGGCTCCAAGGAGTTGATCCCCAAGAGCAATTGGTCGCCGAGTTGGTGGGGGTCGCGGACACAAACACCTTGTTCTTTGTGGGGGCAAGCGGCCGTCTGTTTCAATGCTCGTCCCTGGTTCAGTACCGAGCTGCCAGTGCATCCTACGGCATCGCTAACGGCGTGTGGAAAGAGTCGGCGCTCAGTGGCGAGTTCATTAACTATGCCTCAGGAGAGGCGAGAACAGTCCATGTCCCGGCCTATGGGGGGGCGCGCCCGAAACTGCCTCGGTCTCACACATCAGGCGAGTCCCTCTCCTATGCGCTAGAGGCGCTGCACAATGTTCCGGCCGCGCCGGCAGCGTACGTATGCCGAAGAAGGCTCGAGACCCGGCTCTCGGAACTTCTGGTGGATCGCGTTCATCGGATAGTCACGCTTAAGGGCCCTGGTGGTAGTGGAAAAACTTCTCTCGCCTTGGAAGTAGTTCATCGCTTGATGAATCAACCGGACTTTCCGTTCGTGTTTGTGGCTTGGCTAAGCGCGCGCGACGTCGATCTGCTCACCGAGGGTCCGGTTCCGCGGCAGCGCGACGTCAAGGACCTGCCGTCCATGGCCGCCCGGTTCTGTGAGGTGTTTAAGGACTCACCGCATGATGTCGAGGTGGAGTTCCTGAGCCATGTTTCGGATCCCGACAAGCACGGATCAACACTTGTGATCATTGACAATTTCGAGACTCTGGACGACCCCGAGGGAGTTCATCGCCTACTAGACGAGCGGATCATCCTCCCCTCAAAGCTCTTGATCACATCGCGCCACAAGTCATATCGCGGAGACTTTCCCCTCGATGTTCCTGGAATGGAGCGAGATGAGGCAGTTGAGTTGATTCGCCGAGAAGCGCGGGCCCATCACTGCGAGGGCTCGCTCACGGACAAAGTGGTAGACCTACTCATTTGCGAAACCGAGGCGAGGCCATATCCGCTGAAGCTTGCCGTGGCCCAGTTGGCGGCGGGCGCCTCCCAGTTGCAGACAACTCTGGGGAAGTCTCTTGGCCGGGACGACGTCTTGGAGGCCCTGTTTCAGAGGTCCTTCGAATTGCTCGACGATGACGCCAAGCACCTCTACTTGCTCGCTGCGCAGATCGGGAAGTCCTGTCCAGAGGTAGTACTCCACGCGCTCCTGGAAGGCAGGGGGCATGACGGCTTTGCAGCCCTGCAGGGCGCGCTCGACTGCTCCCTAGTCGAGTGGGAGGATGCGGATCAGCACAGCGGGGCCAAGTTGGTGAGTGTCCCGCACATGGCGCGAGTCCATGCGAGGCGGGAACTCCTTGGTTATCCAGATGAGCGTGAGATTCGAGACGACGCTGACCAGGTCAGAGGCCTAATAGACAGTCGCTCATCTAGAGGCGTGGTTGAGACGTTTCTTCGAAAGGCAGTCGAATTGCTTCTTGGGCATCTCAGGTCTGGGCGTGATTCAGAGCGGCTCATGCACCTTTGCGAGAGGGCGGCGGGCGACGACGCGGCTTCGTGGCTGCTACTCGCGGTTGAGTTGGAGCAGCACGTGCCGGCCACGAAGAGCCGTGAGTTCTTCAAGCATGCCGTCCAGCGTGACTCTTCCCATACGGCGGTCTGGAGGGCTTGGTCTGAATTTGAGGAGCGGTCGGGTGACGAGCTGCAGAGCGCCTACAAAGGGATTAGGGCGATTGAAGAGGGTGAAAGCGACATCTACTTCTGCGCCCACATTGCCGGGATCCTCCTGCACGCACTCCGTGATCCGGACATGAAAGAGAGGTTTCCCCCGCACCGTCGCGAGAGTGTGTTGGGTGCGCTTCGCCATCAGTTTGAGCAGCATCGCAAGGCGGGCCGACTAAACGCGGACGGAATGGGTCGCCTGGGCTGGCTTTACCTGAGCAGCTATTCGGGCGCGGCTGGTGCAAAGCAGGCCCCCCTCTTCGATGCACAGCGTTGCGCGAGAGAGGGGCTTGCCATGGATCCGGGCCACACCTATTGCGGGAACCTGCTTAAAACGGTCTCCAAGACGCTTAGGTGAGATGGAGTATGCCGCCGCGTGAAAAGATCACTAGTTTGGGAGCAACCTGCGTCGCCAACTGCTGAAGTTGTTACGCGGCACTGACCTGTCCGAACGTGTGGTCCAGTTCCTGGGGATCAGGTCGACAGGTCTCGATAGTCGGTGTAGCCCCGCTCTCCCAGCCAGTGAATGAGTGCGCGTGTAGTGGGCCCAGCAGCGCCGTCCTTCAACGCGCTCTCCAGGATCGCCCGGATGTGGTCGCGCCAACTGTAGAGACGCCAGTTTCCCTCGTGACCTCTGATCAGTTGGTCGAGGCACCGAGCGGTGAGGCTTGGAGCTTCTGAAGCGTCTCTCTCCATCTGCTCAATCGTCTGCTGATCTGCATCGACGCGCCCGCCGGACTTCTCTAGGACGAAGCTCAGATTCTTCAAGGTCCAGGTCAACTCAAACCGGCGCGAGGCGTACCACGAGCCAAATCCCCGAATCACTTCGACCGGCTGCTCGTCTCGCCACAACTCCCACAGCGCCACGAAGCGAGCTGGGACGTCCGCTGGCACGTCATCCGCGTTGTTCAGGCTGTAGCCGACGAAGGCGACTGCGTGGCGCTTCGTTTCCTGTGCCGCCCCGCGGAAGAAAAGGTCGACTAGCCCACCCGCCTCAAGGCCCACCAGGCCGCGCCCGTAGGCCAGCATGATGTGCTCTCCTAGGCAGTCGTCTGCGTCGCGCCACTGACGCTCGTCTGGGGGCCGCTGGTTGGTGTACTCAACCGCTGCTGCATACTGTTGCGTCAACTCGCTGAAGACGCTGTCATAGACGCCGGAGCAAGTAATGTAGGCATCCCATGCCGCCTTTCGCAGGTCGGCCTGGCTCGGGTCCGTCGGGAAGATGGCCTTCAGATTTTTCCGCGACCAGTCTGAGTCGAGGAGGAACAGTTGCGGTAGCCACTGCCCATACACCGATCGAACTGCACGCGACGATTCACTCTCATGATCAAGATGTGACTCAAGCGCGGCTTTCAGTTCCGGGATCTCACTGAGAGTCTTGGTGCCATCGGCCCGAAACCAGAGCCCATAGCGGATCGCCGTATGCATGGCCCTTGGTCGCACTGTGTTCAACGAAACAGTCAATGAATCCGAGCCGCCGCCTCCGAAAGCGTCTTCGTGTTCCGGCGTTGGGTCTGGGTCCTTCAAGACGGAGGCGATGACACTCCAGACTCGCTCTCTCGCTTCGAGAGGCATCTTCTTCTGTTTCAGAGCTGCCGAAATGAAATCGATCGCCGATTGGCGCGCCCACCCCCAATGAGGATCGCGATCGAAGGTCTGGGGTATGAGCGAGTCGCTCAAGCTCCGCGGCTCTTGTACGACCCATTCGCATAGGGCTAGCACCGGGTGCCATTCGAAGTGCTCAACATTGGCAAGTCCCGCCTCCAGTCCTCGAAGGACCGCCCGGGCGTAGGTAGCTTCAGTGCCCTTGAAGCGCGAGGCTTCGGCCAAGTACCGTTCCGATTGGTCAGCGACCACTTTCTGTAGCTCGCGACCGAGGCCCTCTGGCGACGCGTAGTCGCGAGTACCCCCGTCCGTCGTTGCCACGCGCCGCGTAGAACTCGGAACCCAGCCCCGCAGGTAGGCCGCGACCTCCGCCGGCCCCATGGATGTCAGGGCGTCCTGGTCGAGCGGACTGTTTGGCCCCGTACGCACCATGCGCACAGGCGTGATGGGGTGATCGGGAGAGCGCGCGGGGCCGTGCCGAGACTCCAAGTCGGCAAGTTCCGCCGCACTCTCCGGCGAGAGAATCGAACGCATCAGCCACAGACGGTCACGCTTCCACCGCTCACATGACATCTTCCACTGGTCTGCCTCAAATCCCTCGGCCTCAGAGGCGGGCCTGCCACTCTCGACTAGATCCAGAATCATCCTCTGATCTGCGTCGGAGAGCGCGGTTATCTTGGCTTGCAGCAACTGGTGATACTCAAGGCGTACTCTGCTGCTATGCCATAGTTCTTCGTCGAGTAGGAGCGTACGCACTGGCTCGACGTCGTCCTGTTGCCTTGCGACGTGCAAGGCCAATCGCGTGAACAACGTCCAGCGCCCACTTCGAAGCAAGTGGATGACGCTACTCGCTTGATCAGGGTGCTCCTCGACAATGGCCTCCGCCGTGGCGCGCAGTCCAGTCGCTAGTGCCTCTCTCACACCACCGCGGTCGCCAGCGTAGTCGTCAGTCAAGTTGGCACGCCAAATGAAGGAGTAGTCCTCCCTCTCGACGGTTCCGTCCGGGGAAGAGAGAAACAGCGCCTGCTGCATGAGAAACGCCACCAACTTGAGTGTGGGTAGCGGTGCGATGCTTGCAAGCGGCATGACGACCCTGTCCAACACATCGCGGTACGTCACGATGCTGAACCGAGGCTTTGGTTCCGGTCGAAGAGGAGGCGTAGACGCTCGCGAGTCAGCAAGTGGCACTAGGAGTGCGCGCGCCAGGGCAAGCGCGTCATCGGCGCGCCCTCCCTTTAGCAGATGGACGGCAAGGTCTGCAACAGCCCGGGGCAGGGTGAGATAGAGCGTCTCACCTGCCCATTTCCTGGCGCGCTTGGCAAGTGGAGCGACTTCAGCGGCTTGGTAACTGAGCGCGATGCGGAGCACGTCCGACCTGACGCTGTCGTTTCCCCGCGTAGGCGGGAACTGCAGAATGACGTCGAGGACCGCACCTCGTGCTGTGCCCTCCTCAGCCATTCGCTCGAGGAAGGACAGCTCAGGCCAGTCTGGGAAATGTATTGTGCCCCCTTCGCCATCTGGCGCAGGGGGAGGAGGATGTGCGAAGAAGCCCCTGGCTTGCAGTGGTTCTACCCAGTGAGGGTTCCGCAGCTTCTCGAAAAAGTAGCGGTAGGCCTGCGGGTGTGTCAGCCGTTCTCGAGCGCGTTCGACGAGTTCAGGAGTTGGCTTGGTGGAGGAGTTGGCTTGGTGAAGGAGTTCGTCAATCTCATCCATCGTCTCAAAGAACGGAGCTGCGATCGAGCCGAGTAGGCCTTCGAAGGCGGCGACCTTCATCTTTAGCACGTCCCCCCGAATCTCTGATCCTATGTGCACCTTATCCACGAACCATTTAGCCACTTCCATCCAGTGTGCTACCAGTGCCTCGCGCCCAGCATGCGGCTCTCCGTCGGGCGCTATGGCTCGGAACATCTGCTTGGTCTTGTCCTTGTGAGTAAGGCGGCCGACACTGTGGGCGGCGAGGAGCGCGCGAACTTCCAGCGCTAGGCTTGCGCTGAGATCGACCGTCGCGTCTGGCGCCACCTCAGGGTGAGACGCCCCGAGCTTCCAGTCGGCGGGGCAAGTCGAGTCCCACCGCTCAGAGAGCTGCGTGCAAAGCTGCGCGTACTCGACGCGGCTCTTTCCTGTCACTTCATGCGCGAGAGCCCGAGGAAGTCCCCTGGCGATCTCCCGCACTGCGTGTGTTACGAGCCGTCTGCAGCCTGGGGTCTCGGGCCCCTCCAATAGGCGTAGCGCCTCCCCGTAAAGATCCGCCATGTCACGACGCTCTGGGCGGCCATCGCCCCGCAGCATGGCGTCGATTTGCTGACGTCGCCTCGTCCAGTGGACGCCCCGGGGGCCGTCAGCCTGTGGATCGAGCGGAGTCGGGTCCGACATTACCGTTTCCACGCCTTGCTCGGTCGCGCGTGCCCTTCTGATGCTCAACGTTACCAGTCAGCTTTGGTGCTTCCCTGCCTGACTCCTCCTCGGCCCCGAGTAGAGTGCGGCGCGCCCCTGAGTCGCTTTCCTGATCGGCCGCTGCGCCGATGGCGAGCCACGTCTCGACTAACCGTCTGACGTAGACCGCCGGACGCATGCCGGCGCGGCTGGCTGTCCGTCGCAGCGTCTCCACCGTTTGACGATCTAGGTTAATCGTCATGCGACGCGGGTAGTGGATGGGGCCTCGCGGCACTCTTCGTTCACACTTTCGGATAGGGACCGGACACCGGCCAAAATTCTAGCGGAGAGCACCTCGGGGCTCATCAGAACAATCCCATTGGGGCGGGCTCCTGGCGTGGGGCCACGGTTGGGAACTGGGGCGGGCAGACGAGAGGGCCACAGGTGGTGCTCAGGGTCGAGGTCGGCCGTTCTGCCGCGAACAGGAACCCGTTCGGCCGGAGGCGAGACGGCCGCATGGAGCAGCGCCATTCAAGCGTCTCGTAAGCCCCCGATTGATGGGGGGTTATGGGGGGAGGGAGACACCCCAGATTGCTAACTCCGGAACACTCGGATGACGCTTCGTAGAGCGCACGTTGGAGCCCAGTGTCGGCATCCGCGGCTAAGCTGACTCGTGGTGTCACTAGTAGACGCGACGAGTTCCCGGGGGACGGCGGCCAGCAACGCTTGGCGCCTCCTCCATCAAGGAGCAGGGCGTCGATCGCTGGGAGGCTGAGATTCGCGCCTTCTTCCGAGCCGGCCCGATGAACAGGACGAAGATGGACGAACCACGCCAGTCCGATGACCTTGCGACGATCGAGGCGTTCTTGGAAGAGGCGGGCCTGACTAGGTCCTCGCTGGGTTGGGGCTGGTTGGCGCGCGCCTCGGCTCTCCGAGCCTTCGAAGTGCGAGACCCGGACGCCGAGTCGTGTGCGCCCCCAGGTGGGGCGCCCTAGGGCGAGCTGTCTGGAGAGCCAGCGACAGCGCAGTCCAGTGGGGAGGACGCTTGGGGTCGGACTGAGGTGGCTCGCTACCAGCTCGGGCTGATGCTCGCACAACACCTGTCAGTTTCCGGAATGGCGTGGAGTGCTCGTCAGCTTCTATTGCTTGCCCTCCTCTCGCTAGAGGCCATTGAGCATTTGGAGGAGGATGAAGCGTCCTCTGAGGTCCCGGCCCTGCTTGAGGGAGAAGAGAGCCTCATCCTGGAGTATCGATCCGTCCTAGAGAAGGAGGCGTGGCGACCGCTTGAGGCGGTTGTGCTTCGCAGCTCGGATTGTGCGGAGCTCCAAGCGTCTGTGCGTGAGCTTCGGTTGGGCCAGCTGGCCGCCAGCGATCCGCGGTTCGCCAGGCAAGTCCATGACCTGCTCGATGAACTCTCCAGCGGGCGCCTGGGCCCCGTGGATCAGCGGGCGGTTCTGCACGGCAATCAGGATCGGTGTGAGCCAGTGGCCGCGTGTGTCCCGAGTGCGGAGGGGCTGCCGGCGAGCGAGCCGTTTGTTCCGACTGAGTATCAAGACAGGATGCTCGACGCGCTAGACTGTGTTGCCTTACACACGGACGCCTTGGCAGCTGCGGTTGGCTGCAATCGCAGAACCCTGTTCAAGGCGCGCGGCGTGGGGGAGCTAAAGAAGCGTCGCTTCGTCTCGCTCCATAGCGTGCTGGGCTACTACCGCCCTGACGCTCCCCCTGCCGAGTACTCGGATGAACTCGATGCCCTGGGCCCAGATCGCGATCCGGGGAACTGATCCGGCACCAGCAGGGCACCAGGAGGGCACCAAGAGGCCACTGCGGCCGGGCGCACGCCGCAGTTTGATTCGAGTGGCACGGGAGGG
>JAJDEM010000251.1 GCA_029259795.1 Planctomycetota bacterium | reverse complement strand
CGGCTCGACATCTTGCCTTCGGGCACCATGACGAGCTCGAAGGCCACGTGGCGGCAGTCGCCCGCGCGCTCGTAGCCCATCTTCCCGAGCGTGGCGAAGAGCTGCTGGAAGTGAAGCGACTGGCCGGAGTCGACGACGTAGATCGACGTCTGGACGCCGAACTCCTCGAACTTGCGCCGGGCCAGCGCGAGGTCCCAGGTCATGTAGAGGCTCGCGCCGTCGCTCTTGCGCACGAGGGCGACGGGCAGCTTCTGATCCGTGAGGTCGGAGATGATCGCGCCTTGGCTCTCGACGAAGACGCCCTTGGCCAGGAACTCGTCCACGACCTTGTTGCCCGGCTCCTCGAGCTCGGACTCGAAGAAGTCGTGGTCGAACTTCACGCCGAGCCAGTCGTAGGTTGCTGCGAACTCGTCCAAGCACCACTGGCGGGTCTGCTTGTAGAGCGCGGTGGCCTCGGGCTCGCCCTCCTCGATCGCGGTGAGGACGGCGCGGACGGGCTCGACAAGGCGCGTATGGGCCTCGATGGCCGCCTGCTTGGCGGCCTCGTTCCCCGCCTTGGCTGCGGCGCCGATGGCCTTCTTGGCAGCGGTGATCGGGCCGTTCGCTGCGACATACGCCTCCCCAAGCCACGCCGTGCGGCCCTCGGCCGGCGGCTCGCCTTGGGCCCCGGTCCCAAGCTGGTAGAGGCACTTCGCGACATCGATGCCGAAGTCGCCGTAGTAGTTCGCGGCCACCACATCGTGCCCGCGGGCGCGGAAGATCCGCACCAGCGCATCCCCCACCGCGACGCTTCGCAGATGGCCCACATGGAACACCTTGTGGGTGTTGGGCTGGGAGAACTCGATCATCACGCGCTGAGGCGTGTCGGTCTTGACGGATCCGAAGAAACTCTCGTTTGCCAACGAGGCATGCAGCGCGGCGAGCTGCGCCGCGGGGTCGGCAAAGAAGTTCACGTAGGGACCCAGCGCCTTGACCTCCGCGATCGGGCCGCCGGCCTCGAGCGCCGCCGCGATCTCGGCGGCGAGCTCGGCAGCGATCTTCGGCGGCGCGGCCCGGCGCGCCTTGGCCAGGGGGAAGCACGGAAACGCCAAGTCGCCCATCTCGACCTTCGGGGGGGCGCTCAGGTGTCGGCCGAGGTCGCCGAACGCCTCGACGTCAGCACCCAGGACGCGGGTCAGGGCTGTGAGAACGGCTTCGCGAAACACGGAGGACTCCGATCCAGAGGGCTCGGCCGGCGCCTCCCCGCGGGGGGCACCCGGCGCTACTTGAGCGTGCTGATGTACGCCTCGAGCGCCGTGAGGTCGGCATGGCCGAGGGCGAGGGGCTTGCCGCCGCTCTTGCCCTTGATCATGGCGTTGATCTTCTCCTGCACCGTGACGACCTTGCGCAGCGACTTGTCGTACTTGGGGTAGGTCTTCAGGCGTGCGTAGGTGAGCTTGTTGGGCCCGCGGGTGTGACAGGCAAAGCAGCCCTTCGCACCCTTCTTCCACGCCTTGCGGTAGAGCGCCTGGCCCTTGGCAACCGCCTGGGCGAGCGCCTGCTTGGCCTTGGCATCGGACTTCTCGTCACTCTGGGCCGTGGGCGCATCCAACAGGAAGGCTGCCGTGCAGGCCAAGGCGATGAGCGCCGCCGTGAGCATCCGCGCGGAGCTCTGGCTGCGGGGGAAGAACTTGCGAAGGAACATGGTTGTGGGGGTCATCGTCTGTCCTGTCTCTGATCGTCGAAGCGTAGCCGGCGTAGGAGTATAGGACCCTCGGCGGGGATGTCCCCACCTCGGCCAACCTCCCTTGAACCAGGCCCAGCGGATCATCATCCGTGCCGATCCACTACCTTGGACCCCCTCAACCGCCCGCCTTCCCTGCCATGACGCCCACCGCCCCCCCCTCTCGCTTCCCCGGCGCCCGCTTCGTGCGGGACTTCATCCATGCCCTCACCGACGAGGCGACCTACGACGTCCGCCGCAACCCGAGTCTGTGGGTGGGCTTTGTCCTGGCCATCCCGATTCCCGTGCTGACGTGGGCTGCGGGGGCTCCGCTCTGGCTGCGGCTCCTGACCTTGCCTGCGCCGGTGGTCTGGGGCGCCCTGCTCGGCGCCGCCGGCCGCATCGGCATCCTCGCACAGGAGCGCTCGGAGCGACTCGAGGCCGAGGTGCAGCGCGTCGCCGACGAGAAGCGTGCAACCGAGGAGCACCTCGTCCAGGAGACCGATCGCCGGCAGAGCCTCGAGACGGAGAAGGAGGACCTCGTCTCCGAGCTCAAGCTCGCGCAGGCCATCCAGGCAACGCTCATCCCCGCACCGATTCAGCGGCCCGACGTCGAAGTCGTCTCGCAGGTGGTCCCGACGCGCTTCATCGGCGGCGACTACATCCACGCGCATGTCGTGGATGACCGCTGGCTCTACCTCGTGCTGCTTGACGTCTCGGGCCACGGGATCTCTGCCGCGATGGTCGTCGCCCGCATGCACGGCATGGTGCGCCGGCTGACGTTCACGAAGCAGCGCCCTGTGAAGATGCTCCAGCTCCTCAACGAGGCCGCGCAGCAGCTTCTCCGCCACACCTACTTCTTCCTGACCGCCGTCATCGCAAGGCTCGACCTCAAGACCGGGAATCTGAACTACGCCACGGCGGGGCATCCCGCGCAGATCCTCTTGCGCAGGGATGGCTCCATGGAAGAGCTCCGGACCAACAACCGGCTGCTCGGCATGGACGATGACATCTTCAGTCCGGATGAGCCGTTCAAGAACGTCATCCTCGCCCCCGGCGACTCGCTGGTGCTCTTCACCGACGGCCTCTTCGAGCTCCTCAAGGACGGCGATGGCGAGGTCCTGGGCGAAGACGGCCTGCGTGACCGCATCGCGGGCCTCGGCTCCCTGCCGCCCACCCTCCTGGTGGGGGAAGTCCTGCAGGACCTTGCCAACTACCAGGGCAGCTCCACGTTCGAAGACGACGTCACGATGCTGGTCGCGCGCTACCTGGGCCCGGACGCCAGCGCGTCGGCGAACGAGAACAAGCCGTAGATCCCTCCCGTGTGGAGGAACACCATCGCGCGATCTCGCGGCACACGCCCCGCCGCGGCCTCCAGGCACAGGGCGCGGAACGCCTTGCCCGTGTAGACGGGATCCAGGATGAGCCCCTCGCGGGTGGCGACCTCCGCGTAAAACGCCAGTTCCTCGGCCGTCGCCTCGGCGTAGCCCGTCCCTTGATACCCCTCGATGATGCGCCAGTGGGCGTCGAGGCCGCTGGGCGCCACCAAGCCCTCGATCACGGGATCGAAGTACGCGGCGTCGTCGCAGACGGCCACACCACAGACCTCGACGTCCCTCCCGGCGTAGCCGAGAGCCAAGCCTGCCGTCGTGCCACCGGAGCCGACCGCGTGCCAGATCTGGCCGACGTCGATCCCCGCGAGCTCGGCTTGGTGGTCCAACTCCTCGACCGCCGCGCGATAGCCCCACGCACCGAGGGCGTTGCTCCCGCCCTCGGGGATGACGTACGGACGTCGCCCGTCGGACCGCAAGCGCTTCGCCACTTCGGCCATGCGTTCCTCTCGCGCCGGCCACTGCTCCGCCGTGATGAAGAGCGTCTCGGCCCCGACGAGACGATCGAGCAGCAGGTTGCCGTCAGGAACCTCGGGGTCGTCGCCGCGCAGGATGAGCACCGAGCGCAGCCCCAGACGCGCCGCCGCGACAGCCGTCGCCCGGCAATGATTCGAAGTCACCGCGCCGCACGTGATGAGAGTGTCAGCGCCGACCGCCGGCGAGAGGGCCTCGCCGCACAAATACTCCAGCTTGCGAACCTTGTTCCCTGTCAGCGCAGCGCCGGTGAGGTCATCGCGCTTCACCCACAGGTCGATGCCGAGCAAGTCGCTCGTGCGATCCAAGCGCTCCAGCGGCGTCGGCAGGTTGGCAAGCGGCGTGCGCGGCGGACGGTCGGGCATGGCGGGAAGCATAGCCGACCGACCCCGCGACGGCTTCGCGGTGGCGTTTGGCACCAAGGCCGGGTTTCATGGGGCTCGAAGGAGCACGTTCGTGGCGAACCGACCGAGACGCAAGAAGTCCGTGCCCCGGGCGGCCCCTCTGGCCGCCGGGCTGGATGACCCCGCCGTCATCGACACGGTGCTCAGGCACGAAGAGCGCCATGATGTGCTGCTGGCCGTCCAGGTCTCCCGCGCCTGGGAGGCCGCCGACGGCGCGCGCCTCAAGAAGAAGATCGGCGCCTACATCAACCACATCACGAGCGACGGCCTCGCGAAGTCGATTCCCGACTGGCACCAGGGGACCGTGACGATCGGCGTGCACGCCGCCGAGGAGCCGCCGGAGGCTTTCACGCCGCTCTGGGAGCGCTACGCCCACACGCTCCGCAACCAGTACGGCATCGGCTTCGAGATGTGCGTGATCCGCGGTGCGAACGACAGCGAGACCTTGATCGAGACGCCGGGCCATACGGGCACGGGTCCCGAAGGCGCGATGCGCGGCGGCTGGGCGTTCGCAAGCCATATCGCCGACCGGATGAACGCAACCGGCACCTTCGACGCCGTCTCGATCGATGACGCCCTGACGATCCAGTGCGAAGCTGGCGGCGCGACGTTCACCGCCTCGCTCGACAACCTCTGGCGCGCGTGCAAGGGCAAGGGGGCCGCCACCCTCGCAGAGGAGGCCGAGAACTTCGTAGCGGCTCTCGCCAGCCGCGCCGAAGGCGGTGGCGACGACGCGGCCATCTCTGCACGCATCCTCCCCGTCCTGCGTCCCATCGAGCGGATGCACGAGATTGCAGCACTCGCCGCGCAGCATGGCGCGCTTGCGCCCGCGGAGATCCACGAGCCGTTCTCCGACGAGATCGTCCTCTCCTACGTCATCGACGACGGCCCGACGATGCAGTCGCTCTCACCGGACGAAGCCCAGGACTACGCCGCCGACTGGCGCGACCTCCACAACCTCGCCGTCGGCAACCTCCGGGAGCGCGCGCGCGACGCGCTGGAGGTCCACACCCTCGAGGAGGGCATCTTCATGGTCGCCATCGGCGGCGACTACGAGTCGGGCCTGCTCTGCCTCGCCCCCGTCTGGGGCCAGCTGGCACCCACCGTCGAAGGCGATGTGATCGCTGCCGTCCCGACGCGCGACTTGCTCTTCTTCACCGGCAGCAAGAACACCCAAGCGGTCGACGCCCTGCGCCTACGCGCCGAGGAGTTCTTCCGCACGGCCGACCACGCCGTCGCGCCCGGCCTGCTGCGCCTGACGTCGAATGGCTGGGTCGACGCGTAGCCTGGCCCCCTACGGCCGCGATTGCGATGGCGGTACGCTCGGCTCGGCACTTCGGTTCGCGACGCTGCGCACCTGTGGCAACGTCTACCGCCCTCGCGGGATCCGAGGAGCAAAGCGCACCGCAGGCATTGGCAGGATAGGCCGCCTTCGGATACGGCGTTTGTCCAGAACCGCCCAACGGACGTTGGGTGCCAACCCATCGCATTGCTGGCGCGTGAGCAGGCCGCGCGCCACGAGGGCATCACGCCACTGTCGCCAGCGATCATGTACGTCCAGTACCGCAACACCGGCCTGCCGCACCCAGAAGAGCCGTCCTCCGGACCACTTCAGATCGACGATTGCCCAGCGCGGGAGATCAGGCACCCTCGTGCCCTCTAGCCAATGGAGCAGCCAAGCACGGCGCGCCACGTCAGGCGCCGGTCGTCCGCCTGCGTCGCCCCAGCCGATCCGCTTGCCACGATGCACACTTCGCGAGCCGTAGACGGGGTAGGGTCCGCCGACGAGGCGAGACCTGCTTGCGGACGACCTCAGGGACAGCCAGCGCTGTGGCATGGGCGGGTACGCCTTCGGAACCGTCGCGAATCCGTCTCCGGGCACGGCTCCCGAGGGCCTTCGAAACGCTGCGTACGGACCGTCGGTATCCCACACCCGCAGCGTGCGCTCGAGCCGCCAGTTCCGCACCAGGCGCTGCGCGAACTTGCGCACCCTCGCTTGCTGCAGGTACCCGCCGATCGCGAACCACGCCCGAGAGCCAGTACGCCAGCCCTCGTCCAGCGCCTCAAACGCGGCGACATGAGCGGGGCCAACCTTCCGTAGGCACAGGTACGTCGCGACCCCCGGCGTAGAGAACCCTCGCCGCCGAAGCGTGTCGGTAGGTACGTCGGCGCCGAGGCGGATCGCCGCGTCCATCAGGACCATTTCCAGCAAGGAACGGCGGGCCGATTCTTCGCGTCGGACCTCCTTCGCCAGCCGGAGAGCCACGGCTGGGGCGAGAACCCCCAGGCCCCGCTCGCCGGCCTCCCACGCGCCCCACGCCGCTTCTACCTCGGTGCCTCCTTTGAGCCAGCGACTGAGGATCGGCTTGGCTGCGCTTCCCGTGGGCAGCGGGCTTGGAGGCACGAGCGGCCTCTCGTCGTCGCCCGCCTGGGCGGTTGCGCCACCGGCGAGAATCACGAGTATCAGACCAAAGCGGGGCACCCACATCGACTTCACCCGGTCACACTAGCACCGCGAGATCGAACAATCGCGGCGGTCGTATCGCCCTCGGCACACAGGCGTCACGGGTTTCTGAGCTTTGCAAACCGCCTGCGGCTCGTGGTGCACGCGCGGTACGGAGCCGGAGCAATCTCAGTTGATGAGGGACGCCTCCTCGCAATCTGAAGGGCCCTGTTCGGGCTCCATACCTCAACGAAGGAGCGGGCGGGCGCGAGATGAGTTACTACTCACACCGGCGCGCTCCGGCATGTCGTCACAAGGGACGGCCTCAAGCATGACTGTGAGGGCCTCCCTCTCAACGGACGCCCCTTCCCCATGAGGATCATCTGGGTCAACAGATACCGAGATGACCACCACTCAAGCACCCCTACGTGCCAACGTGATGTGAGACACCGACCCCACCGAGATTCGTGAGGGCGGTCGGGATGGAAGCCACAGCCAGATTCAAGATCTGAAGCGCGACCGCCGCCCGCCTCCCCTCGACAGGCTGCGCTGCTGGCAGGAAGGCCTCCGCGGGCTGAGAGACGGTAGACTCCCAGGCCAAGTCCGCCGCACACACGCCCCGGTAGCTCAGCTGGATAGAGCATCGGTTTCCTAAATCGAAGGCCGCAGGTTCAAGTCCTGCCCGGGGTACCACACATCCGCTACGCGGTGGCCGTCGCAGGCTTCTCCCAGGCGGCGGGTTCGAACGCGGCGTCGAGCGGGGTGCTGGCGATGTGGTTGGCGTAGTTGCTCATCGTCTTCATGCCGACGCCAAGGACGACCTCGAGTGCGGTCTGGCGGGTGTAGCCGGCGTCGAGCAGCGCCTGGAGCTCCGCAGCGTCGGCCCAGCCCTTGGCCTCTACGACACGCCGGACGTACGTGCGCAGCGCCTCGAGCTTCGGGTCGGCGAGTGCGATGCCGTCGCGCAGCGCCGTGACGACGTCGGCCTCGACCTTCTGCATGCCGGCGATCGTTGTGTGCGCGGCGACACAGTAGCTGCAGTCGTTCTCGAAGCTGACGGTCAGCAGGATGACCTGGCGCTCGGTGGCGGAGAGATCACTCTTGTCGAAGATGCCGCCGATGGTCGTATAGGCCTCGAGAAGCGCCGGGGCCTCCGCCATGGTGGCGTAGAGGTTGGGCACGAAGCCCAGCGCCTTCTGCGCACCCTCGAGGATGGGCTTGGCTGTGGCGGGGGCGGACTCGAGCGTGTGCGTGGGAAAGCCGGTCATGGTCGTCTCCGAGGCGCACCGTCGCGCCCTGTGCCATGAACGACGGTCTACGTGCGGCGAGGTTTCGCCCCCCCTCCCAGGGCCAGCCGGGTATTCTGGCCCGCCTCGGAGGATTGCCTGTGCGCACTGCACTGCTCATCATCGGACTCGCCCTCTCCGCCGCGCTCCTGGGCGGCTGCGGCTGCTTTGACATCGAGAAGACGCCGGGCTGCAGCGACTCCGGCCCCTACGGCGTGACGCCGGAGGTGCCGAGGTTCAAGGAAGGTGGCAAGGGCTGGCGCTAGCCTCGCGCCTGCCTCCCATGGCGCACTACGCCTCCTCCCGTCCAGCCGTGCACGGCTTCGCCGCTCCGGGCTTCGAAGGGGTGCGCGCAGCGTTTGCCCACAACCTCGCAAGCGGCGCCGAGCTTGGGAGCGCATGCGCACTCCAGCGCGATGGCGAGACGCTGGTCGACCTCTGGGGCGGTGTCCGCGACCCGGCCGCACCGCACGCGGCGTGGGAGCGCGAGACCGTCGTCCTCGTGTACTCGGTCACCAAGGGCTTCGCGGCAGCGGCCTTCGCGTGGCTGCACGCGAACGGTCGCTTTGACTACGACGCACCCGTGGCGACCTACTGGCCGGCGTTCGCCCAGAACGGCAAGGCCGACATCACGGTGCGCACCCTGTTCGCGCATCAAGCCGGACTCTCGGGTATCGCTACGCCCCTGACGCCGGCCCTGATTGGAGATCTCGACGCCCTGGCAGCGATCCTCGCTGCCCAGCGGCCCGTCTGGACTCCGGGTAGCGAGCACGCCTATCACGCGATGAGCCTGGGCTTCTACCAGAACGAACTCGCGCGCCGCATCGACGAGCACGGTCGCACCCTTGGCGCGATCGTCCTCGACGAGTTTGCGCGCCCGCTGGGCGAGCGACTCTCGATCGGTGCTCCTCAGGACCTGCCGGCGTCACGCATCGCCTCGATCGAACCGATCGCGCCACACCGCATGTTCGCGCACCCGCGCCAGATCTCGCCACGCTTCGCACTCGCGCTCATCTGTCCGCCGTCGCTTACCGCGAAGAGCGTACGCAACCCGAAGCTACGCGGGCCGACGGAGCTTGATGACGCGCAGTGGCGCCGCCTCGAGGTCCCATCGTCGAACGGCTATGCGTCCGCGCGCGCCGTGGCGGCGCTCTACGCTGCCCTGGCCGGAGACGGCGCTGCGCTCGGCATCGACGATGGCAGCCTGGCGCTCCTGCGAGAGCCCACCGTTCTCCCTCCGAGCGGCGAGCGGGACCGCGTCTTCAAGCGCAGAACGGCCTACGCCCTGGGGTTCATGAAGCCCAGCACCGACTTCGCGTTCGGCTCCTCCCCCGCCGCCTTCGGGGCGCCGGGCGTCGGCGGCTCGTTCGGGTACGCCGATCCAGCCACGCGCACGGGTTACGCCTACGTCACGAACCGCCTGGGCTTCAGCGTGTTCGACGATCCGCGCGAGAAGCGCCTCCGGCGAGCCTGCGAGCAGGCGCTCGCGCAGTCATGACGAAGCCGCCTCGCCCCCCCAGCCCGCGACAGCTTGCTGCTGTCGACCTTGGCTCGAACAGCTTCCACCTCGCGATCGCGCGGGCTCGCGGGAGCGAGGTTCGACTGCTCGACCGGGTGAAGGAGCCTGTACGCCTGGCCAGCGGCCTAGGCAAGCGCGGCGGCCTCAAGAAAGCAGCCCGCGAGCGTGCGCTCGCGGCCCTCAAGCGACTGGGCCAGCGCGTGCGCAACATCCCAGCCGATCGTGTACGCGCTGTCGGGACCAACACCCTGCGCCTCGCGACCCCCGCGCCGTCGTTCCTCGCCGTGGCCGAGGGCGCCCTCGGCCACCCGATCGAGATCATCTCGGGCGGCGAGGAGGGACGCTTGATCTACCTCGGCGTGGCACACAGCGTGCCCGCCGCGGCGGGCTCTCGCCTCGTGGTCGACATCGGGGGCGGCAGCACCGAATGCATCCTCGGCGAGCACTTCGAGGCGACGCGCATCAACAGCCTGAACGTCGGCTGTGTGCAGATCACGGGCAAGTACTTCGGCGACGGCCGCATCAGCGACCCGGCCTTCGAAGCGGCGCGTCTCCGGGCCCAGCGCGAGTTTCGCGCGATCGAGCGCCCGTTCCGCGCCAGCGGCTGGAGCATGGCGGTGGGTGCCTCCGGGACCATTCGCGCGGCGGAGCGCGTGCTCCGCGAGAACGGCTGGGGCGAGGATGGCATCACGGCTGCTGGACTCGCGGCGTTGCGCCGGGCAATGGTCAGCGTCGGACGCGCCGACCGACTCACGCTGAAGGGGCTCAAGCCCGACCGTGCCCCCGTGTTCGCCGGCGGTGTCGCGATCCTGCAAGCGCTCTTTGATCGGTTCGAGATCGACCGGATGACGGCCGTCTCTGGCGCCCTGCGCGAGGGTGTGCTCTACGACCTGCTGGGCCGCATTCGGCACGAGGATGTGCGCGAGCGGACGCTGCGCGGCTTCCAAGACCGCTTTGGTGTCGAGCTCGCCCAGGCAGATCGCGTCGAGCGGCTCGCACTCGCACTGCTCACGCATGCGCCGCGCAGCTGGAATCTCCACGCCGCACGGGACGGACGCCTGCTCTCGTGGGCGGCCCGGCTGCACGAGATCGGGCTCTCCGTGTCGTGGAGCCGGTTCCATCTGCATGGGGCCTACCTGCTTCGGCACGCAGACATGCCGGGCTTCTCGCGCGACGACCAGCACGCCTTGGCCACGCTCGTCGGCTCGAGTCGGCGTGAGATCGACATGAGTCAGTTCCGCGCCATGGACGAGAACACCTACGAGCGCATCGCCGGCCTCATCACCCTGCTCCGGCTGGCGGTACTGCTCCATCGTGCCCGCAGTCCAGAGCCGATGCCGCCGCTGCGCCTCAGGGGCGACCCGGTGCGCGTACGCCTGCATGTCTCGAAGCGCTGGCTCGCCGAGCAGCCGCTCTCGCGCCTGGACCTGGAGGAAGAGCGCCTGTACCTGGCGCCGCTCGGCCTCGACTTTGGGATTGCTCCCTGATGCTGTGGGTCGCGCTTGCGGGCTTCGCCCTCGGCTTCTTCGGCTCCGTGCCTGCTGCCGGGCCGGTGGCCATCCTCGTCATGGCCCGCGCGCTTGCGGGCCGCGTCCGCTGGGCTACCGGCGCGGGAATCGGCGCGGGCGTTGCGGAGGTCGGCTACGCCTTCATCGCGTACGTGAGCTACCAGACGTTCCTGGCCGACCACCCCGTGGTGGCGAGTGTCGCCCGCGTGCTCACGGTGTTCATCCTCCTCGCGGTCGGCGTGCTCCTTTGGCGAGCTACACCGCCTACCTCCGAGGACGCGGGCGAGGAGAGCAGTCGAGGTGGCTTCATGACGGGCTTCTTGATCTCTGCCGTCAACCCGACCCTGATCATCACCTTCACAGCGGTCCTGAGCATGCTGGCCGGGACCGACCTGTTCGATCTCTCAACGCCCCATGCCGCGCCGTTTGCGCTTGGCGTCGGGGCAGGCACGGCCATCTGGTTTGCGATTGCCGCCCACTGGATCGGGCGGCGCCGCGCGGGCTTCTCGCCGCTCACGATCGTGCGGCTCTACCGTGGCCTCGCGCTGATTGCCCTGGGACTGGCCGCCGTGGCTGCGTGGGACCTCGTCGCGTAGGCGCTTCACCGAGTCTTCTTGTGGTCTTTACAAGAACCCCGACCGGTCCGCCTAGCGTGCTGGGCCTCCGCATCGCCCTGGGTCGTCTTCTGTGATCCCGAGGCGTATCCTTGGTACTCACCCGATAGGAACGAACCATGTCGCGCGAGCGCATCTTGGTCATTGAAGACGAGGCGGACCTACGTGAGGTCCTCACCTACAACCTCACGCGTGAGGGCTTCAAGGTGTCGGCGGCTGCCGACGGGGCGACGGGCCTGGAGCTCGCCCGCGAGAAGAAGCCCGACCTCATCCTGCTCGACCTGATGCTGCCGGACGTCGATGGCCTCGAGGTCTGCCGCCGCGTCCGCCAAGACCCCACGCTGGGTACGACCCCCGTCATCATGGTCACCGCCAAGAACGAGGAGACCGACGTCGTGCTCGGACTCGGCCTCGGCGCGGACGACTACATCTCGAAGCCGTTCAGCGTGAAGGAGTTGATCGCTCGCGTGAAGGCGGTGCTCCGCCGGCAGACGCATGTCGTCGACGACGATACGCGCCAGGCACTGCGGCGCGGCCCGCTCAAGATCGACCCCGCCCGACACGTCGTCGAGCTCGACGGGGACGATGTACGCCTCACCGCCACAGAGTTCAACCTGCTCCACTTTCTCGCCGCGCGCCCGGGACGGGTCTACGAGCGGGACACACTGCTGCGGCGCGTGCTTGGTGAGGACGCGATCCGCGTCGATCGAAACATCGATGTCCACATCCGATCCATCCGGAAGAAGCTCGGCAGCCACCGCGACCTGATCGAGACGGTGCGCGGGGTCGGCTACAAGTTCAGCGAATCGGCGTGACGTCGCCGGCCCACGAGACCCACCGCATGTTCCGCCCCCGCATCTTCCTCAAGATCTTCGGCTCCACGCTGGTGATCATCCTGCTCATGGGCTTGGTGACCACCTGGATGGCCACGGGCCAGGTTCGCGAGGAAGTCGAAGGCGAGACCCGCGACCGGCTGCGCTCGCAGGTGGAGTTGCTCCACGAGCTGGTCGTCCTGGCGCCGGACGCCGTGGCTGGCGAGGCGTTCCAGTCTCGCATCCACGCGCTGGGACGGCGCACGGGCGCGCGACTGACCATCCTCCAGGCCGACGGTCGTGTGGTCGCGGACTCGCACAAAGACCCCCTCGGGATGGACAACCACCGGGACCGGCCGGAGATCGAAGCGAGCCGCAACGCGCCATACGGCGAGAGCATCCGGCGCAGCGACACGCTCAGCCAGTCGATGGTCTACATCGCCCAGGCGGTGATCGTCGACGACCAACCGCGCCTCTACGTACGCGCAGCGCAGCCCCTCGTGCATCTCGAGGATCGGCTGGCGACGCTACGCAACACCGTGCTGCTCTCCGTTGGCGTGGCCATTTTGATCGGCCTCCTCGGCGCCTTCATCGTGGCACGCCGCGTTGCAGGCCCCCTGCAAGCCATGTCGGAAGTCGCGGCCGCGATCGCCCAGGGTGAGCTGGCGACCCGTGTTCCGATCGTGACCAACGACGAAGTTGGCGATCTGGGGCGCAGCTTCAACGAGATGGCGGCCCGACTCGAGCAGGAGGTCCACACCATCCGGCGCGATCAGCGCGAGCTGCGCGCGATCTTGCGCGGCATGGTCGAAGGCGTGATCGCCATCGACACGACCGAGCACGTGGTGCTGATGAATGAAGCCGCGAGCCAGATCCTCGGCATCCCGGAAGGCAGGGCGGCGAAACGCCCGATCTGGGAGACCATCCGCGTCCCCGCCCTGCTTGCCACCCTCAGTGCCGCGGTGAAGAAAGCGACGGTGCAGACGGCTCGAGTACGGCTCCCAATCGGTGCGACAGACCGCATCGTCCATGTCTATGCCTCGGCACTGACCGGCGAGAACGGCACGCACCGCGGCGCCGTGCTCGTCCTCCACGATGTCACGGAGCGCGAGCAGGTCGAGTCCGTCCGGCGCGACTTCATCGCCAATGCCTCCCACGAGCTCAAGACCCCGCTGGCATCCATCCGCGGCATGGTCGAGACGATCCTCGAGGACTCCGAGATGGCAGTCGAGACGCGCAACGACTTCCTGCATCGGGTGGTCAACCAGACCGGCCGGCTGGGCGACCTCGTGCAGGAGATGCTCTCGCTCTCGCGCTTGGAAACAGACGGCGCCCGCGTTGCCACCCGTGCTGTCGATGCACGGCTCGCGCTGCGCGGCGTGCTCGATGACGCGGCCCCCTCGGCGCGCGAGCGGACCATCCGGGTGGAGGCGCGCTTGCCCGAGGCGGAGTGTCTCGTGCTGGCCGAGCCGGAGGCGCTCCGGCGGATCGTCGGCAACCTCCTCGACAATGCCATCAAGTACTCGCCCGAGGGCAGCGCCGTCGCACTCACCGCAGCGGCCACCGACGACGACCTTGTGATCGAGGTTCGCGACGAGGGCCCAGGCATCGCGCCCGAGAAGCACCACCGGGTCTTCGAGCGCTTCTACCGCGTCGACGGCAGCCGCTCCCGGGATCTGGGCGGCACGGGGCTGGGCTTGGCAATCGTCAAGCACCTCGTGCAGGCCCTTGGCGGCCAGATCCAGCTGGAGAGCATGCCCGGCGAAGGCAGTACCTTCCGGGTCACCCTCCCGCTCGCCTAAGGGGCCGACCTTCATCCCATTTTCACGTGGGCTCCACAGAGGCCCAACAGAGGTCACCTAGGCTTTGCACGTATGCCGATCCACCTGCACCAAGACCTCGACCGACTGGCCAAGGAGATCCTCTCCCTGGGTGCGCTCGCCGAGGAAGCCACGAACCACGCCATCGAGGCCCTGATCCACCGCCGCGCCGATCTGGCCGAGAGCGTGCTCTCGGGCGACGACCGCATCGACCGGCGGGAGGTCGAGATCGAGATCGAGTGCCTCAAGATGCTGGCGCTTCACCAGCCCGTCGCAGCCGACCTCCGCTACATCGTCGCGATTCTCAAGGTCAACAGCGACTTGGAGCGGGTTGGCGATCTCGCTGTCAACGTCGCCGAGCGGGCCCTCTACCTCGCCAACCATGACCCGCTCGACGTCGAACTCGACTTCCCCACCATGGGTGAGCTGGTCAAGCGCATGGTCCGAGACTGCTTGGACGCCGTCGTTCGCCGCGACGTTGAAGTTGCGCGGCGCGTCATTCAAGACGACGACAAGGTGGACGAGATCAACCGGGCCATGTTCGACATCCTGGAAGCAACGATGCAAGCCGACGGATCCACGGTCAAGCGCGCGGTTCACCTGCTGTCCGCCTCACGGCATCTGGAGCGCATCGCCGATCTCGCGACCAACATCTCCGAGGGCGTGATCTTCATGGTCGACGGCGAGGTCGTCCGCCATCAGCCCGAGCTCTACGAGTAGCGCCCCACGGACCCGGCGCCTCCGAAGCGGCGAGCTCTCGCTAGCCGAAACGGCCCGTGACATAGTCCTCGGTTTCCTTGAGGTGCGGGTTGACGAAGATGTCCTGCGTGGGGCCGTACTCCACCAACCGCCCGAGGTACATGAACGCCGTGTAGTCGCTCGCCCGCTGGGCCTGCTGCATGTTGTGGGTCACGATCAGGATCGTGTACTGCCCCTTCAACTCCTGGATCAGGTCCTCGATCCGCCCCGTCGCGATCGGATCCAGCGCCGAGCACGGCTCATCGAGCAAGAGGACCTCGGGCTCACCGGCAATCGCCCGACCGATGCACAGCCGCTGCTGCTGTCCGCCGCTCAGACGCAGGGCACTGCTTCCGAGGCGGTCCTTCACCTCGTCCCAGAGTCCGGCGCCGCGGAGGCTCGTCTCCACGACCTCGTCGAGCACGGTCTTGTCGCGTACGCCATCGATGCGCTGCGAGTAGACGACGTTCTCATAGATGCTCATCGGAAACGGGTTCGGCTTCTGGAACACCATGCCGATCCGCTTGCGGAGCTCGATCACATCCACCCCGAGCGCGTAGATCGAGTCGCCGCTCAGACTCATGTCCCCCGCAATCCGCACCGAGGCGATGAGGTCGTTCATGCGGTTGACGGAGCGCAGAAGGGTTGACTTGCCGCAACCGGACGGGCCGATCAGGGCCGTCACCTTTCCCTCGGGGACCCCGAAGCTGTTCTTGAAGATCGCCTGGTTCTCGCCGTACCAGAGATTGAAGTCCTTGATCTCGAGGATGTCCGCTTGCCCGTCCATCGCAGCGTGGGTGTCCGTTGCGAACGGCTCGCCGCGGGACACGGCGTCGAACACGCCACCCAAGCGTGCACCGTGATGGCTGGCGGGCCCCGGTCGATCATCCGGCGGCACCTGGACGGCTGCGACATCGTCGCCTTGCATGGCACTCTCCTTGGTCATCGACCCTCGACGAACTGCCGGCGAAGCCGGCCGCGGACTGTGATGGCCACGACGTTGAGTAGGACCACGATGCCGATGAGCAGCAAGGTGGTCGTGAACACCAGGGGCTCAGCGGCTTTCGCGTCCGGACTCTGGAACCCTAGGTCGTAGATGTGAAACCCGAGGTGCATGAAGCTGCGCTCGGGATGGACGAACGGGAACGATCCGTCAACGGGCAGGCTCGGGGCCATCTTGGCTGCACCCACGAGCATGATCGGCGCGACCTCACCCGCCCCACGCGCAATGGCGAGGATCATCCCGGTCATGATGCCGGGCATGGCACGCGGCAACACGATGCGGCGGATCGTCTGCCACTTGCTGGCACCGCACGCGTAGCTGCCCTCGCGCATGGAGTTGGGCACGGCGGAGAGCGCCTCCTCGGTGGCCACGATCACGACCGGCAGCGTGAGCAGGGCGAGCGTGAGCGACGCCCAGAGGATGCCGCCCTTGCCGAAGGTCGGGTGTGGTAGCTGCTCGGCAAAGAACACGTCATCGATGCCCGCACCGATCGTGTAGCAGAAGAACCCGAAGCCGAAGACACCGAAGACGATGCTGGGCACACCCGCGAGGTTGTTGACGGCGATGCGCACGAGGCTGACCAGCGGCCCCTGCTTGGCGTACTCACGCAGGTAGAGGGCGCCGAGGACACCGCAAGGCACCACGAGGAGCGTCATGATCAGCGTGAGGATCACGGTGCCGAAGATCGCCGGCCACACGCCCCCCTCGCTGTTGGCCTCGCGAGGTTCCTCGGACAGGAACTCCCACCAGCGCGCGAGGTAGATGCCGACCTTCTCCCACCAGCCGACGCGGTTGGCGGGGTAGGCGCGCACGATGTCCACGAGGCCCACCCGATGCTCCCCGCCGTCCGCACTCGTCATCAGGAATGCAAAGCGGCGACTCTCCGTGTGCAGTGCGTCTACGCGCTTTCGCAGGCGGGCGCGCTCCGACGACCAGCGTGCTTCGTCGTCGGCTGCCCTCTTCTGGGCAGCCGCATGCTCCGGCGAGTCGGTGCCGTGATCGAGCTCGGCCGCCCGGACCCGAAGTCGTGCGGCCTCGATGCGCGCGTCGATGGCACCGATCCCGTCCTTCTCGAGCTCGTGGGCCTCCTCCCCCGTCTCGACGGCGTCAGCGTGGTGCTTCTCGAAGAGCGCCCACGCGGCGTCTGGTGTCTCCGCCGTGAGTTGCTCCCCGTCGAGAAAGCCCTTGGGCACGCCGTAGAAGCGCCCCCACTCCGAGCGCTCGATCGTCAGCGCCCACGGGGGGCGCGTCTCGCGCGCGACTTCGAAGTCCTGGACCCAGTGGAATCCGTCGCGGTTCTCGGTGCTGCGGTTTCCGGTTCGCAGGAACCAGCGCTCGCTCTTGCCATCCAGGCCGGCGACCAGCGCGCGCGCCTTCTCGCGCTCGCCCTCGTCCTCGATGGCATCGAAGACATGCGCCTCGGGCTCGTAGGTCTCGACCTTGACGAGTTCGCCCAGCAGCGCGCCCCCATCAATGGTCTCGACCCGCAGGATCTCCTGCGGCCAGAAAGTCTGGGCACCTCGCACCGTCACGAGCGCCAGCAGTCCGCCGATCATGGCGACGCACAGGATGAGCGTCGACCCGGTGAGCCAGACCATCGACTCCCCGCGGGCGAAGAGCGAAGACCGGCGAGAGCCCGGCTTCAGGGCCGGGGAGGCTTGGGAGCTGTCCTTGGCCATCATGCCCCTCTAGAGATCCGCGAACCGCTTGCGGAAGTGGCGTCGCACCAACTCCGCGATCGTGTTGATGACGAACGTCATGGCAAACAGCACCAGGCCGGCGAGGAAGAGAACGCGGTAGTGGGTACTGCCCTGCACGGCCTCGGGCAGTTCCGTGGCGATGTTGGCTGAGAGCGTGCGGAAGCCGTTGAAGGCATTCCACTCCATGATGGCCGTGTTCCCGGCTGCCATGAGGACGATCATGGTCTCCCCCACGGCGCGCCCGAGCCCGACCATCGTCGCACCAAAGAGTCCGGAGGCGGCGGTCGGCACGATGATGCGCCAGGCGGTCTGCCACGGCGTGGCTCCACAGCCCAGAGAGCCCTCGCGCAACTCCTGGGGCACGGACGAGAGCGCATCTTCGGCCAGCGTGTAGATGATCGGGACGATGGCAAAGCCCATCACGAAGCCGACGATCAGGGCATTTCGCGGCTGGTACTCCAGCTCACTGCCCGAGGGCCCGCGCGGGTCCCAGCCCCCGAAGGCCGCGCCGAGCAGCCCTGCAAGCAGGACGCCGCCGACGACCACGACGGCAAACCGCGCCAGGTCTGCCAATGCACACTGCAAGCGCGACCAGCGCGCCGACACCCGTCGCAGCCAGGGCCCGCCCAAGTAGACAACCCCCGCGCCGACGACGAGCAGGCAGATGGGCAACAGCAGGAAGCTCCAACCGCCCGCTGCACTCCCCTCGCCTCGATTGAGCCAGCCGAGGATGTCACCGCCGAAGCAGAGCGCCTCGACACTGGGTGCGAGAGCCATGGCGAGGAACACAGCCGCGGGCAGCGTCACAGCAACGGCGGCGAGTCGCGGCGCACCTTCCCAGCGCACGGCCACACGGGTCGGCAGCAGCTGCCAGAGGCTCGCCCCGAGCACGATGGAGAAGGGCAGCGTGACGATCGTCAGCAAAACGACGATCAGCGTGTCCTTGACGAAGGGAGCCAACACGATGGCGGCCAGGAATCCGAGGACGACACTCGGGAGACTCGCCATCATCTCGATGACCGACTTGATGGGACCGCGCCAGCGGGGCACGAGAAACTCCGTCGTGAAGATCGCCGCGAGGAGCGCAATGGGCACCGCGATCAGCATCGAGTAGAGGGTGGCCTTGAGCGTCCCGAAGATCAGCGCGACGAGCCCGAGCTTGGGCTCGAAGTCGTCCGAGCCCCCCTCGGACTGCCAGGCGTGCGCCGGCGCCGCCTGCCCTTCGTACCAGACCTTGGTGAACAGCGAGCGGAGCGTCGCCTCAGGGTGGCCGACGTCGACCGCCCAGCGCTCCATGGCGCGCTCAGACCACGCCACGAGTCCATCCTCTTTCGGTGCGAAGGCGAGCGCCTGCACCGCACCGGCCTGCTGGCTGGCCACCTGCGCGAGCTGCTGCTCTGTCGTCACGTGCACGAGTCGCACCGTACCGTCCGCATGGCCCGTCGCGAGAAGGCGCGAACGCTTTGACGCGACCATGCTCGTGACGCGGGCTGCAGAGCCCTCCGGCGCGAGACTGTGCCCGCGGGCCGTGACGATCCCGTCGCGCGCGTAGGCATCCGCGGGACGCGTCGGAAACCAGGCGTGTAGATGCCCGAGGCTATCCGCGACCATCAGGGTGGTCTTGCCCACCAGGAACGTCACGGCCTCCACCGTCCGTTCGCCGCGGCCTTCCGGGAGGACGTTGAACGTCTCGACCACGCCCAGATCGACGCCAGCGGCCCGCATCACATCGCGCGCATCGAAGCGGAGCGCGTGGCCATCGCGCCAGAGCAGGTAGAGGGTGTTGCCGATACCCGACAGCCGCACGAAGTCCGGCGCCTCGCGCCCGACCTCAGGCTTGTAGACAAGCGGCTTGCGCACGACGTCGAAGACCCACCCGTCCTGCAGCATGTCGTAGCGACCTTGGAAGGTCGAAATCTCCAGGGCGCCATCACCCGTCAAGAACGCATAGGCGGCGCCGCTGGGCGTGAGGGAGAGGTCGAGACGATCGATCGACGCACTCGTGACGGCGACCGGCGCGTTTAGCGTCACCTCCAGACGGTCAAACCGCACCTGCCCCTTGGGGGTACGTGTCAGCATGCCCTCGCCATGGCGCAGGGCTCCGCCGATCGCCAGCGAGGCTGCGCCGGCGGGGACCTCAGAAGCCTCGAGGTAGGTGGTCGTAAACGCGATCCGGCCACTGCGAATCGTGCCGTCCCTGAAGCCGAACGCGACGTTGGGCATGGCCGCGTTGTCAGACTGGTCTGTTGCGAAGGCGATCGCGGTCGGCGTCTCGCCAGCCTCGAACAGCGCGCGTGCCTCGAGTACGACGCCGGTCACGAGTTCGCGAACTTCGAGCGCACCGTCGGCGCGCAGCGTCCAGCCCATGGTCTGGCTGCCATCGACGGCGGCGTGAACCAGCGCCGGACGATCGGCTCCCGGCGGCAGGACGACCGACTGCCCCGACTCGGCACTCGAGCTCGCGAAGAGCGGCAGGGTCACCCAGAGCAGGAAGCCGAAGATCAGCGAGACGGCAATGATCGTGCCGATGCCACCCAGCGTGATGAAGAAGCGCGCGATCGTCTCCGCGCGCCTGACGCTCGGCGGCGTGCTCCGCCGCCTCGACAGACCGGTGAACGTGGCCGGCTCGGCGGCAGCGTCGTGCTCATCGGTCATCGCAACCTCGGCGGAATACGCGCCGCACACCGTCGTGGACGCTGAAAGAAAGGGTGGTGCTGGCGGCCGACCCCCCCACCACCGCAGGGCTAGCGCCAAGACCGGGCGTAGCCGGGCCCGATCCAGCGCTTAGCTGGTCACCGAGGGAGGCGACCTGCTGGGGGGGGGATTGGAAGGCTGGCTACTGAGAAGACGAGGGCCGTACGCCGATCTTGTTCAGCTCGGCAAGGGCGATGGCCGGCGGGACGGGGAAGTACCCGTCCTTCGCGACCAGCGCCTGGCCCTTCTTGGAGAAGACAAGCTTGACGAACTCGCGCCGCAGCGGCTCGAGCTGGGTGCCGGGCTTGACGTTGACCGAGAGCCACAGGAAGCGCGCGAGCGGGTAGCGGCCGTTGTAGGCGTTGGCGGGAACCGCCGCCACGAACGTGCTGCCCGTGCGCGTCAGCGGGACCGCTGCGACGTCGGCGGTCTTGTAGCCGATGCCCGAGTAGCCAATGCCGCCGAGATCGTTCGCCACCGAGGTGACGACCGCCGAACTGCCCGGCTGCTCTTTCACGGTGTCCTTGAAGTCGCCCTTGAAGAGGGCGTGCTTCTTGAAGTAGCCGTAGGTTCCGGACGCGGAGTTGCGGCCGTAGAGGGTGAGCGGGCGGCTCTTCCAAGCCCCCTTGAGACCCAGGTCACCCCAGGTCTTGAGCTCCTTCGCAGCACCACCCTTGCGGGTCTTCGAGAAGATGGCATCCACCTGCTGGAGGGTCAGGCCGGTCTTGGTGATCGGGTTGTCCTTGTGGACATAGACCGCGAGCATGTCGATTGCCGTCCGCAGCTGCACCGCGGGGTAGCCGTGCTTCTTGACGAAGGCGTCCATCTCCTTGCTCTTCATCCGACGGCTCATGGGACCGAAGGTCGAGCTGCCGTCAATCAGCGCAGGCGGCGCCGTCGAGGAGCCCTTGCCCTCGATCTCGATCTTCACGGTCGGGTAGTACTTCTTGAACTGCTCCGACCAGAAGGTCATGAGGTTGTTCATGGTGTCGGAGCCGACACTCTTGATGTTGCCGGATACGCCCGAGGTGGGCTTGTAGACCGGCAGCGTCTTGGCGGGATCCGCGGACACCGAACCAAGAGCGAAGGCAACCAGCAGGGTTGCTGCGAGGCACGTCCTGAGCATGGGGAACTCCTTGCGCCGCGACCCCGGGTGAGTCGCTGACGGGCGGGAGTGAACCAGGGCGCGATGAACCCTTGATGCGCCGCGAGTGAGTTCTCTGTAAAGACCCAAGCCCGGTGTCTGCAAGCACTTGCAGGGCTGCCTCGCTCACACCGCCGGCCGGCAACGGGCGCAGTGCTGGCGTGGTGGTCTCAAAGCCTCGGCGTTCCGGATGCGCGACCCCGACGGGGTCGCGAGGCGGCTAGCCTCAGCCCTTGCCGCCGCCGCAGGCCGAGCCGGCAGCGGGGGCCTCGCCGGCGGCCGGAAGCGGCTCGAGCGGCGGCTCGGTCCAGCTCGGTCGCGCGGGCACGTCGATCGGAGGCTGGGCCTGGGCCGGCTGCAGCGGCGGACGCGCGACGGGGCCCCGTGCGGCCGGACCCGCAGGCGAACCGCTGAAGGTGGTCGCGGCGCGCGGGGTCGTCCACGCGCCGGTGCTGCCACGCGGAGCCGACGTGATGCTGGTCGCCGGCGGTGCGGCGGCGGCCGGTCCGGCCGTGCCGGAGGACGAGGAGCAGGCCACCGCGACCAGGGCGGTAACCGTCAACAGGCAGAGAGCGAGACCACGCATGGGAACCTCCAAGGCTTCACGAGCGCCGTGATCGTAGCATCAGCGGGGCGGAGTGAGCGGGCTGGGCTCGCTACCGCGCCCGGCGCGGCGTCAGGTCCTTGATGCGCAGCTCGGCCTCTTCCGCCGTCAGCTTCAGGTTCAGGACCCCCACCACGGCGCGTCCGGCGACGACCGTGGCCGTCGCGGTCTGCGGGGCCAGGACCACCCGGTCGTAGGTCGTACGCTTGAGCGCCTCGACGAGCCCCTGAAGGCTGGGCATGCGGCTGGCGAGGGCGCGCCGCG
>JAJDEM010000026.1 GCA_029259795.1 Planctomycetota bacterium | reverse complement strand
TCGGCCCCCACCACGAACAGCCGGTCGGGCTTGGCGTGGTAGGCGTTCGCAACCGTGTTCTGCATGTCGTCGACGAGGACGGGCATCGTCAGCTTGAGATCGGCCACGCACTTGCCCGCGACGTCTTCGCGGCGGTCGTAGGTCTTCGGCTGATCGATCTTGACCCGCTCGCTCGGCCGGCGGCCGTCTTGCGGATGGGCTTCGCTGATGTAGACGAGGTAGAAGTCTGCCTTGCTCTTGTAGGTCGTGTAGAGACTCTCGAGTTGCGCCGCGACTCGACTGAACGGGCCTCACGTCCAACTCCCGAAGATGAGTACCGTCACGCGCTTGGGCTTGGCCAGATCGATCTTGGCCTTGAGCCCGCGCACCTGCGCACTCACCTTTGGCGCCGCAGCGCCAAGCTTGGGGGCGGGGTCGTGAATCGCGCCACCGCCGACGGCCGCGTCCCACTCCTCCTTCTGGAGAAGCTTGTCTTCGTTCTCGTCCGCCTTCGTGAAGAAGGCGCTCCACTCTGCCTTGGAAACGGCGCCGTCCTCGTTGGTGTCGAGCGCCTCGAGCGACAGGCCGCGGGCTCGCGGGGGCCCGCGGCGCGCCCCCATACCGCCTGGGCCGGCCCGGCCGCCGCGCCCCTGACCCCCACCACGTCCCGCGCCAACCTTGTCGGCTTCGGCGCGCGACACCACGCCGTCGCCATCGCCGTCGAGGCGATCCCAGAAGCGGTCCGGCCCCTGGAACTCCTTGCGGGAGATCGTGCCGTCGCCGTCCGTGTCCATGGACTTGAGGCGCTTCCACATCCGGCTCTCAGGCTTGGGCTCATCTTCGGCATGCGCACGGGGCGCGCCGCAGAGGCCCAGGGCCAGCAGGAGCGGGGCAATGCGAAGCGCTACGGCGGGTACGGTCTGCATGCCCCTTGATACCCCGCCGGGCCCAGGGGGTCGCGCTCGAGGAACGCCGGCGCCTGCCCGAGGTCCTACGTAGCCCTAGGAACGCCGATCCGCCTCGGGGCGATCCCCGTCCTGACGATCGGGCCGCGGCGAGAGGCCCCGCCCGATGACGCCGCCGCCGAAGCGGTCTTGGAGGGCGTCGAGTGCCTCGTCCACCCGCTCGTTGCGGACCTTCTCCGGTTCCGTGAACAGGCCCAGTTGCTCGTCTCCGGGTTCGACGAACTGCGCTGCACCCATGCCGATCAGGCGCACCGGCCGGAAGCCCTGCCGGACCCAGCGGGCGTAGAGCAGGAACGCGGCTTCGCGCAACTCCACGGTGCCAGCACTCGGTGCCTTGAGGGTCAGGGAGCGGGTGATGGTCTCAAACCGTCCGTAGCGGATCTTGAGCGCGACCGTACGCGCCTTGAATCCGCTCCGACGCAGCCGGCCCGCCACATCATCGACCTGACCGCGCAGGACCTCCCGCACCAGCTCGGGGTCGTCGACGTCCACCGCGAACGTGCGCTCCTGGCTGATGCTCTTCGCCCGGCTGTCGGGCACGACGTCCCGCTCATCGAGGCCCCGCGCGAGTCGCCAGAAGTGCTCGCCACTCTTGCCGAACACGCGCTCGAGCTCGCGCACCGACCACGCGCGCAGATCGCCAATGGTCTTCACGCCGCGCGTCTGCAAGCGCTCGGCCGTCACCTTGCCAACGCCCCAGAGACGCTCGATGGGCAGCGGCGGCAGCACCGTGTCGATGTCTGCCTCCTCGATGACCGTGAGCCCCGCAGGCTTCTCGAGGTCCGAGGCGAGCTTGGCGAGGAACTTGTTCGGCGCCACGCCCACCGAGGCCGTGAGCCGCAGCTCGTCGCGGATCCGCGCTTGCAAGGCCTCGCCCGCCGAGACAGCGGATCCCCAGAGGCGCTCGCAACCCGTCAGGTCCAGAAACGCCTCGTCGACGCTCAGCGGCTCGACCGCGGGCGTGACGTCTCGAAACAACGCAAACAGCTGCTCGGAGACGGCAGCGTAGCGCTTGCCGTCCGTGGGCACGACGATGGCCTCTGGGCAGAGACGGCGAGCCACGGCCATCGGCTGCGCCGAGTGGCAGCCGAACGGGCGGGCCTCGTAGGAGGCCGTGCTGACGACGCCTCGGCGGCCCGTGCCCCCGACGAGGACGGGCTTGCCGCGCAGCGCGGGCTGATCACGCTGTTCGATGGCCGCAAAGAAGGCGTCCATGTCGACGTGGAGGATGCGACGGGCAGGTTGCACCCCCCCACTCTACTCTTCGCCCACCCCTCGCCCCGCGCCCGGGCGCGAGTACGATGCGCGGCCCGACGCCGCTTCGACGTCGCAAGGAATCGCGCCAAGACCACGACGCTCACCAGCAACGTCCAGGGCCGCTGGCACACCGGAACAGGCGAGCCGCGCACGCTCCACAACGCCACGACCGAAGAGGCCATCGCCACCTGCGACAGCACGGGCATCGACTTCGCCGGTGTCTTGGAGCACGGCCGCAGCGTCGGCGGCCCCGCGCTTCGCGCGATGACGTTCACGGAGCGGGGCGCGATGCTCAAGGCGCTTGCGGCCGCGATTCACGAGCACCGCGAGGAGCTTCTCGATCTCTCCTGCGCCAACGCAGGCACGACGCGCAAGGATGGCAAGTTCGACATCGACGGAGCCACCGGCACGCTCTCGGCCTACGCGTACTTCGCGAAGGAGCTCGGCGATCGCTGCTTCCTCCCGGACGGGGAGGGCATCCAGCTCGGTCGTACCGCCCGGTTCTGGGGCCAGCACATCCACGTGCCGCGCCACGGCGCTGCCGTCCACATCAACGCCTTCAACTTCCCGGCTTGGAACATGATGGAAAAGGCCGCGTGCGCATTGCTCGCCGGCATGCCCGTCATCGAGAAGCCGGGCACGGCGACGGCCCTGGTCGCCTGGCGCATCGCGCAGATCACGATCGAGAGTGGCGTCCTCCCCGAGGGCGCATTCCAGTTCATCGCCGGCAGCACGGGGGATCTGCTCGACAACATGGGCACGCAAGACGTGCTCGCGT
>JAJDEM010000250.1 GCA_029259795.1 Planctomycetota bacterium | reverse complement strand
GGGCGGCTTGATCCGGGTCGCCCCACGCCTTGGCCAGCGCGAGCGCGGCCGCGTGCCCATCAGGCTCCTGACCGAGATTCTCGGCGAGGAACCACACGCCCTGCTCCGCACTCGCGGCCATACGGCGAAGCGCTGCAGTGTCGCCGCGCTGGTGCGCCTCGATCACGAGCGGGGGCGTCACGGGCGCAGGCGACGCCTCGCGCTCATCCGCAACACTCGCCGGTGCAAGTAGCAGGAGGAGCAGCAGCCCGACCAGGGCCGTTTCCCCTCTGCGACTCGCATGGCGTGTCGGCATGATCTCGCTGGAAGTTACCCCTCGAAGAAGCGGATGAACTCTGAGTAGTACTCGTCGGTGAAGAAGACGCGCGCGGTGGCGCGGAAGATCTTGGGCTGGCCGACCGGCTCGGGTCGATCGATCACGAGCTCCACCGCATCGATGTCGGCAAAGTCCCCGTAGGGGGAGGTGAGGACCCAGTCCTTGAGCGACTTGCCCGCAGCCCCGCCGGCCATCTTCAGCTCGACGATCTTGAGGCTCAGGATGCCCTGGACCTCGCCGGGCAGTGTGTTCGTCCGAAAGGCGTCCGGCGCGAGGGCGGTGCTATCCGCGGCGGCAAAGATGAGCGAACCCGGACTAGCGAACGGATCGGCGAAGACGGCGTACTCGACACTCGCGATGTTGCGCGCCTGGTTGGCGGGCGGCGTCGAGTCCTTGTCATTGTTGAGGTAGCGAAATCGATCAAACGAGCTAGGCATCGGTAGTCCCTCCCTAGGGGATGTCGGCGAACCAGCCGCAAGCCGATGCGCTGAGAGAGCAATCGGCATGCGCGAACACCGCGCCGAGTGTACGCAGGAGCGCAATTCGGCGCACGCGGCCCGGAGGCAAGAGCCCCAGGCCGCGTGTTCAGGGAGGAGAGCGGAGAGTCCCGCTCGCTGTTTCAGGACGAGAAAGCGGCTACGTTCCCTTCTCAGCCACCACGCGCGTCTTGGACGCCTTGCGGCTCGCCTTGCGCGGCACGACGCGGGTCACCGTCGTCTTGTGCCGGCGGCTCGCGGGTCGGCGGTTCGCAGGCGGAGGGAAGCCGAAGGAGGGCGCCTTCGCGGTCGCCTCTTTTGCCTTGCGGGCCTTCGCCTGCGCCATCGCCTTGGTGCCCTTCGGGGCCTTCGCCGTGGCGGTCGCGACCGCCTTGGCCGGCTTCCGCCTGACCGGCGCACCCAGGTCGAGCTTCATGCCCTTGGCGATCTGCTTCGGCGTCGCGCAGATGGAACCGTTCCAGCAGATGCGCTTGCCGTTGAGGGACGTGGACCACGTCCCGGGGCAGCCTCAGCAGCCAGGCTTCCAGTGGTAGACCTGCCCCGATCGGCCGGTCTTCGAGCGGGCGGGCGGGATGGCCGGATCCGCTTTGAGGAAGCCATCCCCTGCCGCCGCTGACAGGGGGAAGAGGGCGATCACGAACAGCACCGCGCTGGTGAGACCCAATAGGTGAGAAATGGTGCGCTTCATTCTGGAGCAGCTCCGGCCACCACGCCCTCGCTCGATTGCAGCGTGCCGCCGTTTCGGCGACCTTCAAGCATCTGATGTGGAACAATGAACAAAGTCCGACGCGCCCTCTGTCCTTCGGCGCCAGTTGCCGATAGAACGGCATCGTGGTGGAAGGCCGGAGGAGCCTTCCTATGCTCTTCGCCAGTCGCCTGACCGCCCTGCGGATCACAGCACTTGTCGCAATTCTCGCGAGTGCCATCCTCACCGTCGACCACGTTCGCCCAGGTCGCGAGTTCTGTCCGCTGGAACAAGCCTGCAGCGCGGCAGCCGAGAGCGAGTTCGGCTCGGTCGCCGGCATACCGACGAGCGTGCTCGGCCTCCTCGCGTTCGGTGCGGTGCTCTTGCTCACCCTTCTGCCGGTCTCCCTCGCCCGCCGCATCCTCCAGCCCGCCTGCTTCCTCGGAGCCCTCGCAGGCATGGGCCTCATGACGGAGCAGGCCCTGCACCTCGATGCGTTCTGCCCACTCTGCCTCGTCGCGGATGGCGCCGCCGTAGCGCTTGGCTACATCGCGCTCACGTGGCCACCACTCCCCTTCCTGCGTTCGGGTCGCGGCTTCTCCGCCGAGTCCCACGCCGCCCGCACGGCCTGGGGCCTCGGCATGGCGTTGACCATCGTCCTGCCCTTCGCGTGGCCGCGTGAGGTCGAGCCTGCCTGGGAAGAAGCCCCCGAGCTGGCGGAGGCCTTGTTCGAGGAACCCACCGTGGCTGCGCCCACCCCGCCGAACGTGGACCCGGACCCCGCTCCGCCGGCGGTGTTGGGGACCGAGGCTGTGGCCGTCCACGCCGAGGCGGCGGTCAGCGCACCGCCGCCTCCCGCGCTCCCCGTGCCCCCTACCCCCCCCACGGTCGAGGCGTCGGCCCCGGCTGCCGTCCCTGTGGTGTCCGCAGTGTTGGCTCCGCCGCCGTCGACACCGCCGGCCAGCGCACCAAGGACTCCGGCGCCTGCCCCCGCCAAGCCGGCCGCTGGGAGCGTCACGTTGGTTGAGTACCTCAATGCCTTCTGCGCACACTGCCGCGCCACCCACCGACGACTCGATGAGGTCATCACCGCCGAGCGCATTCCCGTGCAGCGCCGCCGGGTGTACACGTGGTCGGGGAAGGGCTACCCGATGTGGGCGCGCGCGTGCGCCTACGCTGAGACCGTCGGCCTCGAGGAGGCGATGTTTCGCGAGCTGACCAAGGCGCGCCGTGAGAGCAGCGCCGAGGTCTACGCCGCAGCACGCCGCGCAGGCCTGGATCTCCAGGCACTCCGCGAAGCTCTCGCCCGGAGCGAGACGCCTGCACGACTTGTCCGCGATCGAGGCATCGCCCGGGCCGCGCGCCTCAAGCGCTTGCCGACCTTCGACATCGGGCGCAGGCGCCTGTCGGGTTCGCAGTCCGAGGGCGAGCTGCGCGCTGCGCTCATGGCCGCCAAGGCCAGTGCCGCACGCACGAAGGGTTAGACCGCGAAGACGTAGTCGGCATCCTCCGTCAACCCGTCGGCGGCAAACCGGGCGCGGAGCGCCTCGCGGTCGGCCGGGTCGGCCGTCGCACACAGGAGGAAATCCAACGCGGGCCGCTCCGCCAGGGCGAGCACCGGCAGCGCCTGGATGGTCTGTCCGATGCGCCCCGGATGTTCGTCGAGGAACGCCGTGACCGCGAGCGCAGTCCCGCGCAGCGAGCGGGCCCAGCGCTTGCCGGCGCGGCCCGCGCCCACGATTGAGATCGGGCGACCGCTCGCCTGCAGGTGGGCGCTCACATGCGCGACCTTCAGCTCGTGGAAGCGGTCGAAGCCGTAGCGAGGATCGTTCTTCGTCGTGCGGTGCTCGCCCTCGCGCCAGTCGAGCAACACGTCGGGGTGCTTGGCAAAGCGCAGCCCCGCCGCTGCCGCCCGGAGGAAGAACTCGTAGTCCTCCGGAAAGCCCCCGTGACGGTAGCCCCCAAGGCGCTCGAAGGAGGCGCGGCGAATCGCCGTCGTCGGATGCGGCAAGGGGTACTCCACGAACCGCTCGGCGTAGATCTGCGCGTGGCTCATGCAGGAGTTGAGCCAGGTCTCGTAGCGTTCCATCCCGGGGCTCACGGCCTCGCGCGGCGTGTAGCGCACGCGGCTTCCAAACAGCTCCGTCTCGGGGTTGGCTGCCGCGAGCGCGACCAAGGCCTCCAGCCGCGTCGGCCGCGCCAGGTCGTCGGCATCCATGCGCACGAGCAGGTCGCCGCGCGCGCCAGCCGCGGCCGCATTGGCTGCGTGTGCGACGCCGCGCGCCTGCCCGGCAAGGACCACGAACCGGGGATCGCGGCGAGCAAAGCTCTGGGCCAACGCCAGCGAGCCATCGGTGGAGCCGTCGTCGTGAATCACGACCTCGAAGTCGGAGTAGGTCTGCGCCGCGAGCGAGCAGAGCGCCGGCTCGAAGTACGCCCCCCCATCGCGAACGGGCAACACCACGGACACGCCGCTCACAGGATGGCCTCCGCCTCGCTGCGCACGTAGGCGTCGGGAACGACAAGGAGCTCCGCCGCGACCCGCTTCTCGCGCGCAAGGTCCAAGCCGGCCAGGGCCCAGAGCGCGGCACCCCGGATCAGCGGCTCGGCGTCTTGACGCGCGCATGACGCGAGGAGCGGCACGGCAGCCGTGGCGCCAACATTGCGCGCAACGATCGCGGCGTTGCGCAGCAGGCCGCGCCGCTTGGGTCGCAGCAGCGGTGTGCCGGCGAAGCGCGCGGCGAAGGCCGCGTCGTCTTTGATCGCCAGCAGGGACGCAAGCTCGAGCCGCGGCCCCGATCCTTGCTCCGGCGCGAGCTCCGGCCACGGCGCCGGCTCCGCCCAGCGGTTGAACGGGCAGACGTCCTGACAGACATCGCACCCAAAGAGCCACGGCCCCATGCCCTCCCGGAGCGCTGGCGGGATCGATCCGCGGTGCTCGATGGTCAGGTAGCTGATGCAGCGATTGGCATCCAGGACGAACGGGCCGGTGAACGCGTCGGTAGGACACGCAACGAGGCAGTCGGTGCAGGTCCCGCAGTGATCGGCGCCCTCGGGCTCGGTCGACGGCAGCTCGACGTCCAGCAGGATCTCCCCGAGGAAGAACCACGATCCGCGGCGCGGAATGAGCAGGCACGTGTTCTTTCCGAAGAAGCCCAGCCCGGCACGCACGGCCGCAGCACGCTCGAGGAAGGGCGAGTAATCACACGCCGTGCGTGCCTTGCTCGCACCTGGCAGGCGCTCCACCAGGGCCGCGCCGAGGGCGTCCAGGCGCGGCAGCACGATGTCGTGATAGTCACGGCCCCACGCGTAGCGCGCGACGCGTCCGTAGCGACTCTCGGCCTCGAACGTCGGTGCATCGTTCCAGTAGTTGACGGCGACGGTGATGACGGCCCGGACCTCCTTCTGCAAGGTGCGCGGATCCGCGCGCTGAGGCGGGTCGCGGCTGAGGTAGCCCATCTCCCCTTCGTGGCCCTTCCGGCACCAGTCCTCAAGGGCCGAGAGCGCCTCCTGTAGCGGCTCGGCCGAGGTGACGCCGACGACGGTGAAGCCCTGCTCGGCGGCGGCTCTGCGAACGATGGTCAGCGGGTCCTTGCTCATGCGATCCACATGGCATCGCCGTAGGAGTAGAAGCGGTAGCGCTCCGCGACTGCAACCTCGTAGGCGTTCAGGACGGACTCGAGCCCAGCGAACGCGCCGACCAGGGCAATGAGCGTGGAGCGCGGCAGGTGAAAGTTCGTCAGGAGGGCGTCGACGACGCGGAACGTGGCGCCTGGGACGAGGAACAGGTCCGTCTCTCCCGCGCCAGCCTCCGGCAGCCCGTCGGCGCTGACCGCGGCGGCACCCTCGAGCGCGCGCACGGTGGTCGTCCCAACCGCCACGACGCGTCGCCCGGCCGCCTTGGCTTCGCGAATGGCCGCCGCGACCTCGGGGGCAATCTCGTAGCGCTCGGTGTGCATCACGTGGTCGGCCAGGTTCTCCACCCGCACGGGCGCGAACGTCCCGAGGCCGACATGCAGCGTGAGGGCGACGCGCCGAACGCCCTGGGCGTCGATGGCGGCGAGCAGCGCGTCGCTCAGGTGCAGGCCGGCGGTCGGGGCCGCCACCGCGCCGTCGGTCTGGGCGAAGCGAGTCTGATAGCGCTCGCGATCCATGCCGTCCCGGTCGTCGCGGCCGGGACGACGACGGATGTAGGGCGGCAGCGGCATCCGCCCGTGCCGCCGCATCAAGTCGGCGACCGGCTCCTGCTCGCCGGCCACGACCCAGACGCCCTTGCCCTCGGCGCGCTGGAGGAGCAAGCCCTCCCCGTTCATCAACTCCAGGCGTTCGCCCTCGCCGGGCGAGCCGCCAGAGCGCACCAACGCGCGCCACGCGCCGACGGGCTCGACCACGGGCTCGAGCAGGAACACCTCCACGCGACCACCGGTATCGCTGCGGAAGGCATGCAGGCGAGCTGGCAGGACCCGCGTCTGGTTCACCACCAAGAGGTCGTCGGGACGGAGCAGCTCCGGCAGGTCGGCAACCTCTCGATGATCGATCGTGCCGTCGCTGCGACCGAGCGACAACAGACGCGCACCGTCGCGCTCGAGCGGCGGCTCCTGCGCGATCAGCGCCTCGGGCAGCTCGTAGTCGAGTTCGTCGATGCGCACGCGGGGACCTAGACCTGCGTGTCCCGGATGCGCACGTCGCCGTCCACGATCTCCAGTCGGATGTCGCACGCAGCCAGCGTGTCCAGCCGGTGCGCGATGATGAACGTGGTCCTCCCTCGCATGAGGCGCTCGAGCGCCGCCATCACCCGCTCCTCGGTCCCGGTGTCCAGGGCGCTGGTCGGCTCGTCGAGGATGAGAATCGGCGCATCACGCAGGAAGGCGCGCGCAAGCGCCACGCGCTGGCG
>JAJDEM010000249.1 GCA_029259795.1 Planctomycetota bacterium | reverse complement strand
CAGGAGATCGGCGAGATCCTTGGGATCCCGGTCGGGACGGTGAAGAGTCGGATGCACGCGGCCTGGAACCAGATTCGGGCCTCACTGGCACGGGAAGGCATTGAACCGCCCTAGCCCGCGTCCGTTACCCAGAGCAGACGCCCGGACCCCATGCCGGCGTCGCCCAGACCATCCCCCGCAAAGGCCAGAAGATAGCCCTGTGAGCCGACCCGCCGACCACGACCCGCGTCTCCTCGACTACCTCGGGGGCGAGTTGCCTGCCGAGGACGCGGCGGCGCTCGAGGCTGAGATGGCGGCCGATCCGGCCCTCGCAGCGGCCCACGACCGGTGGGCGGCCCTGACCGCCGCCGAAGCCGAGGCCTTCGTCCCCGCCGCCACGCGGGCGACGCTCGCCCAGGATGCGCCGCGGATGGCCGCCTGGATTCGGGCCACGGTCCGCGACGAGGAACGTGCCCAGGCTCGCCAACCGGCCGCCGCAACGCACGCAACCCCGACACGCGGCTGGGCGCGCGTCTTCGCCTTCTCGGTGGCCGTGCACGTGGTCGCCCTTGGCGTCTTGGCGCTCGTTCTCGGCGGCGACCCTGACGAAGACAGCGCCGGTGGCATGGCGCAGGTCGGCTGGACAGACATCGACAACGTGGAAGATCTGCCGGGCCACGACCGCGAGCGGCTTACCGATGTGCAGTGGCGCGAGATCGTCTACGAGGACCTCGGCGCACAGCTCGACGAGGTCGCCATGATGGAGCAGGAGCGCCTGCCCGAAGAGATCAGCCGTTTCGAGAGCGAGCCGACCGTGGGCTGGGGTGCCCCCGAGTACCCGCACCGCGTGACCGTGGCCATGCTGCGGCGCAAGCGCGAAGCGCTGAAGCGGCGTCGGCTGGACATCCTCGGGTTCAACAGCCAGGGCACCCTCACGGCGGTTGCCCGCGGCCTCGAGGCACTCTCGCATCGTCAGAGTGCGACCGACGGCATGTTCCGCTCGGCCGGCGCCTCGCCGTCCGTTGCGACGACGGCCCTGGCAACGCTGACGTTCCTCGGGGAAGGCCACGCGTCCAACGGGCAGGGCGAGTACGACCGGGTCGTCGGCCGGGCCGTCGGCGCGCTGCGCAAGCATGCGGCTTCGCCGGCCTCGATCGCGGCGCTTTCCAGTGTCGAGGTGGGCACCCTGGCGGTTGCGCTCTGCGAGGACTACATGCTCAGCTACGGCGGGCTGACTGTCCGCGGGGCGGCCAGCCGCTCCGCCGAGATCGTACGCTTGGCCGATGTGGCCCGCACTCGCGCGGCGAGTGCCGACGGCAAGCCTACCGATCGGAGCTGGTTGGTCTGGGCGCTGGATGCGGCCCACCGTGCCGGCGTCCTGCCCGCCAGTCCCCAGGACCGGGCCCAGTTTGACGGCTGGGTGGTGTCGACGGCTGATCCCGCTGCGGGTGATGCCGAGGATGCCCAAGCCGCGCTGAGCGTGGGCATGGCCCTGCTCTACGCGGAGCGTGGCTCGGAGAAGCCCCGCTTCATGACCTGGAGCGAGGCCAACGCCGAGCGACTGCTCGCGCGTCTGAAGCCGACGGGCGTTGCGCGCAAGGGGGATGAGGTCCGCGACACGGCGCTCATCTTGCTCGCGCTGCAGGTCTCGTATCGCGCCTACTAGGTAGGGCCCGGCCCGCCGAGCGGGTTCGATCTGCGTCGGTCTGCCCATGTCTGCTTCGTGTGCGGCGCTGCACCGTGACCGCACCCCGGCTCGCCGCGGTGCTACCGGGTCGCCACGGCACGCACGCGCTCGGGGCACAGCTCCGACCGGGGCGCGGCGAGTTCTTAAGTTCGTGTGAACCCGATCGCCGGCTGTCTGGGTTTGCGAAGGTTGTCGGGTAGCCCGCCGGAGAGCCCAGCATTTTCGGGGCTGCAGTCGCCGTATGGATGCGCCGATGTCCTCTGTAGGGGACGAGGGACGCCCACCCCTCCATGAATGGAGGCTGTCCGGATGACGCTGGTGCGTTCCTAGGGTGGAGTAGTAGCGAGCCTTGGTTGCGGCCGCTCATGCTGGGTTCGATTTGCCGTGCGGCGCACGCTCGGCAGGGCGTTCCGGCATGAGGGTTGCGTACTCCGGCTTCTGACCGTGCATCGGGCCTGACCCGTGGCTCGGGATGCATGAGGGATCGTGTGGCGATCCCGGAAAGGCGGATCATGGAAATCCTGTTCAAGTCGCTCCAAGAAGGCCAGCGGTACTACACCGTGAGACTGAACGGCAATGATCTGTTCATGGGCTCCAAGGGTGAGTGCGAGCGCTTCCTCGAACTGCATCGCCAGAAGGTCGCCGAGCAGCACGACCTCGAGCGCAAGCCGCGCCGGAACCGGCCCGTCTCGGTCCGCACCTACCGCCAGGCGCGCACCACGGCCTGAGTGCGACGAGCGCCTGAAGCAGGCAACGGGCGAACGCGGTCCGATGGGGGCTGTGCGTAGCCCGCCGGCCCCGCCCCGGCCTAGCGCTCCGGCGTCTGATCCGTTCATGACGCATCGCGGGCACTCTCTAGCGATGGCCCCTCACCCGCGCACCGTCCTACGTCTCGCACTGCGCTCGGGTGTGTTCCTTGCTCTCGGGTCGTTGGGCCTTGCCTGCGCCCAGGCGGCGGAGCCGCCGCC
>JAJDEM010000248.1 GCA_029259795.1 Planctomycetota bacterium | reverse complement strand
CTTGCGGACGGGGCCGGGGACGCCGAGCGGGCCGCAATGCACAAGACCGCTGTCGAGCGCCTCGCCAAGCAGGTCTACGCGGCCGAGATCAGCGGCGTCCGGACGGTGCGTATCGACGCGATCGAGCCCGCCGGGGAGGCGTGGCTGTTTCGCTACGAGCGGGAGGGCGACGTCGTCGCTCGTGGCGGTCCGCGCCTCTTGCCTGTGCCCTATCACCCGACGCGCAAGCACGGCGAAATCGCCGCGACGTTCCGCGACGCGGTCGCGGAGCGGCTCGTGGGTGCGGGCCGGCGGCGAGTCGAGCCGGACGTCCCGACGCTGACGCAGCCGCCGAGCAGCAGCGCGACGCACATCGACACGCTGGCCGGTCCGATGCTGCGCGCGCGCTACCGGGCGCGCCTCGCGGAGTCGGCCTACCCGCTGCTCACCTCCGAGCGCAACGCCCTCGGGCGCCTCGACGCGCCCCTCGATCTGGAGCTGCTGCCCGGCCGCTATCTCCTGCTCGTCCGGCGTGAGGGGCACCCGCCGCAGCGCGTCTCGTTCGAGGTCGGCCGCGACGAGTCGCCACGCGTGCGCCTGGGCGATGACCTGGGCCTCAGCACCGTGCCCGCAGGGTTCTGCCTCGTCCCGGGCGGCATTGCCGTGATCGGCGACGAAGAGGCCCGCGCCCCGCAGGCGCTGCCCCGGCAGCAGGTGCCGGTCCGCAGCTTCCTCGCGGCGCGCTTCGAGATCACCTATGCCGAATGGTGGGAGTTCCTGAACGATCCCCGCACCCTCTCGCTGATCGAGTTGGTGCGCAATCCGCCTCCGCTCGAGCCAGGCAAGCAGCCGCCCGCACCCGAGCTGCGCTTCGTACCACGCTCGGAGGGCGGCGGTCGCAGCGCGCCGGATGCCGCCCTGCCCGAGGGCCCGCCCAACGGCAAGCACTGGCTCGCCATGGCAAACCCGGAGCATCCAGCAACCCACCTGAGCTTCTACGATCTGACCGGCTACCTCACCCCGGTCGAGGGCGAGACCGAACCCCACGACTACCAGTCGATGGAACTCGCCGACGCGCTGCGCGATTCCCAGACCGTAGGCTGGGGCTACCTTCGCTGGCGCACCGAGCGCTCGCGCGCGCGTGCCGCGCGCGCCGCGGCGGGTGAACCGCTGGAGGGCGACGTCGCAGTCCGACGCGGCGAGGACGGCTCACCGATCTACTGCGCGATGCGCTTCACCCTGCCCACCCAACCCGAGTGGGAGCGTATGGCGCGGGGCGGCGACAGCCGGGTCTTCACCTACGGGGACGAGCGTGAGTGGCTGCACTTCAAGGGCGCGCGCTCACGGCCGCATCTGCCCGCGCCGGAGGCTGTCGGCCTCTTCCAGGACGACGAGAGCCCCTACGGCGTTCGCGACCTCACCGGCTCGGTCGCCGAGTGGACCGCGGACTGGGACGGCGAGGGCCGCGTCTTCTGGGTGAAGGGCAGCGCGTGGGGCTTCGGCCCCCCCGAGGACGATCGCATTGCCGCCCGGCAGGCGCTCGCGCCCACCCGGATCAGTCCGACGGTCGGCATACGACTGATCGTGCGCGTACTCGAGCCCGTTGGTGCCAAGGGCAAGTAGCCGGCCGCAGTTCTTGCTTCCGACGGGTCCATCTGCCTGTAGATTGCAACCATGCTGGCCCTGCACCTCACCGAACTCGAGACCCGCCTCGCCGGGGACCTCCGCGCCGATGCCCAGGCTGCGGGCCACCTCGAGGCCACCGCCCGCCTGCTGCTGGCCATGAGCGATGACACCCCGGTCGACATGAGCACCCTGGCCCGGCGCGTCGGCCGCGACGCGACCACGGCCACGCGCTTCGTGAACCGCGCAGAGAAAGACGGTCTCCTCCTCCGCCGCCCCGGCATCGAAGATCGCCGCCGCCGACTGGTCGACCTGACCGACGCGGGACGCGAGGCGCGCGCCCGGCTGATCGCCGTGCGCGAGCGCAGGGCCGGTGCGCTGCTCGAGCGCATCCTCGGGGAGACCGGCCTGCACGAAGGTCAGGTCGAGTGGTTCCTCGAGGCCATGCTCGAAGGGCTGCGGATCAGCGACGCACCGTCAGCGTGAGCGGCAGGGTCTTGCCGACCTCGACGGTGATCTCGGCGTCGTCCCACTCCTCGGACTCGATGTTCGTGACCTTCATCCGATAGCGCCCGGGACGGATGCCAAAGACCACACCCTCAGGCCCGAGCGTCAGGCTCTTGGACTTGCGCGGCTGGGTCATGGCGCGGGAGGTCCGCTCCTGGAACCAGGCGTCGGCGGGCCGACCGTCGAAGTCAAACAACTCGAGAAGCACCTTCTTGGGGCGGGTCTTCGCATAGGTCGTGACGTCGTACTTCACCGCGCCCGCCTTCTCGAGATGCACCTCGAGGGTGGTCTCGGTGTCCCGCTTGACCACCGCCTCGACGGTCCGGCCGATGACGTGATCTCCCGTGACGCGTACGCCTACGGGTCCAGCGATCACGCGCTCGAAGCGCCGCGCACCGGAGGCCTCCTCGTAGACGCCGAGCTTGGTGACCCGCTGGCCCCGCGGGGTCACGAGAACGTTGAGGCCCTGGTCCATCAACGGCTTGAGGTCGGGGCCCATGGCCACGACCCGCAGCACCCCCTTGGGCAGCTTGCGCGGATCCGGCGGCTGCCAGACGCGCTCCGGCTTCTTTCGCTTGCCGGCTCGCTCGCTGACGTCGAGCTCCGTAGGGGCGCTCGGCTCTCCCATGGCGCCGTCCTCGCCCGGGTTCTCCGCAACGTCGCTCTCCCAGTCCTCGGGGGTCCCGTCATCGGGGCTGCTTGCCAGCAGCCAGTAACCGAGGCCTACGGCCAGGAGGATCAGCAGGAGGGGGAGGTGCTTGCGCATCGGGGGATGAACGGGTCCGGGGGCCGGCGTGTTCCCGGGCCATCCTCGCGATGGCCCAGGGCGGGTCAACCCCCGAAGGCGCTGATGCCCGTGATCTGGCGGCCGAGGATCAGCGTGTGGATGTCGTGCGTGCCCTCATAGGTCTTCACGCTCTCGAGGTTGCACATGTGGCGCATCGTCTGGTACTCGCCCGCAACTCCGTTGGCGCCCAGCATGTCGCGACCGCGGCGCGCGATCTCCAGGGCGTCATGGCAGGCGTTGCGCTTGGCCATGCTGACCTGGAAGGGCGTCACCGTGCCCGCCTCCTTGAGGCGGCCGAGCTGCAGGTTCAGCAGCTGCGCCTTCGTGATCTCGCTGAGGGTCTCCACAAGCTTCGCCTGATAGAGCTGGAAGGAAGCCAGGGGGCGACCAAACTGCGTGCGACCCAAGCCGTACTGACGCACCTCGTCGTAGACCGACATCGCCGCACCGACGACACCCCACGCGATGCCGTAGCGCGCCTGGTTCAAGCAGCCGAGCGGACCACCAAGGCCCTTCGCGCCGGGGAGCAGCGCGCTCTCGGGCAGGCGCACATCCTGCATGATGAGCTCGCTCGTGACCGACGCGCGCAAGCTGTGCTTGCCGCGCTGCTCGGGAGCGGAGAAGCCGGGCGTATCCGTCGGGACGACGAAGCCGCGAATCTCACCGTCGAGCTTGGCCCAGACGACGGCCACGTCGGTCATGCCGCCGTTGGTGATCCACATCTTCGCGCCGTTGAGGATGAAGCCGTCCGCATCGCGAACGGCCTTGGTCTCCATGCCGCCCGGATCGCTGCCGTGGTCAGGCTCGGTCAAGCCGAAGCAGCCAACGGCCTCGCCGCTATGCAGCTTCGGCAGCCAAGTCGCCTTGTGCTCGTCGGAGCCGTAGCGCCAGATCGGGTACATGACGAGGGCGCCCTGCACGCTCACGAACGAGCGCAGGCCTGAGTCGCCACGCTCGAGTTCCTGCATGACCAGGCCGTAGGCGACAGGACCCAGGCGCGGGAAGTCGGCGTAGTCGAGGTTGCCGCCGAGCACGCCCATCTCTGCGAGTTCGGGAATCAGCTCCTTCGGGAAGAAGCCTTCGCGGTAGGCCTCCTCGACCCGTGGCATGAAGCGGTCGGAGACCCACTCGCGCACGGCGTCGCGCACCATGCGCTCTTCCTCGGTGAGCAGGCCGTCGATGTCGAAGAAATCAGGGGCTTCGTACTTGGCCATGCGGTCCTCCCGTGGGGGCTGGAAGGTACTCCGCCCGCCCCCAGGGGCCAGAGGGGGCCTCACAGCGGTCCCCAAACCCTTGGCGCTCAGCGCCGACGGCGGCGACGAACGGGGGCGGAGGCCCGCTTGGGGGCGGGGGGGGGCGGCGGCGGCGGGGTCTCCACGGCGCGGGCGCGGCGCGCCGTGGAGCTGCCGAGCAGGTCCTTCTGGACGAAGGAGAGATGGGTGTTGCCGACCCGAATGACATCGCCGTCATGGAGCCGGACGCGCTGGGCCCGCTTGCCGTTCACGAGCGTCCCGTTGGTCGAGCCCAGATCCTCGGCGTACCAGAGGCCGGCCTCGGAGACGAAGCGCACATGGCGGCGGGAGGCCACGGCGTCGTCGAGCGTGAAGTGGGCTGTGGGATCCCGACCGACGACACACTCCGCCCCGCCCAAGGCATGGTCCCGGCCGATGCCCGGGCCGTGCTTGATGACGAGTCGGGGCATCTGAATCTCCTCCGCGCTCCCAGAAGACCGCGTATAGCCTAAGCCCGCATGCCGTGGAATGACGTCACGATCGTGCGGGTCGTGCAGGAGACGCCGGTCGATCGCACGTTCCATCTTGCCCCAGCCCCGGGGGGTGCGCTGCTCGAGGGGCTGCCAGGGCAGTATCTCGTGCTGCGGGATCCCACCGAAGAACCCGCGCGGGATTGGTACTTCTCGCTCTCGGGCATGCCGTCCAAGGACGGGCTCCTGCGCTTCACCGTGCGGGCCCGGGGTGAAGCAGTCGCACGGATCTACGACGCGCCGCAGGGCACCGCCTGGGTCGTGAAGGCCCCCGCCGGCGCCTTTGTGGTCACCGCCGCGGAGGGCGAGCCCGTGGTGCTCGCCGCGGCCGGGTCCGGCATCACGCCCTTTCGCACCTTCCTCGAGCAACGCCGCACAGACGGCGTGCAAGACCCGGTGTGGCTCTTCCACTGTGCACGCGGCCCACAGGAACTGCTCTTCGGCGCTGAGCTGGCTGCGTGGGCCGCCGAGGAGCCGGCACTCAACTACAGGCCGCGCATCACGGGGGACGACGTAGCGTGGGACGGCCCGCGCGGTCGCCTCGATACCGACGCGCTGCGACCCGCCCTCGCCGACCCGGCGAAGGTAAAGTTCTATGCCTGCGGTCCCGGACCGTTCGTCGAGGCTGCGCTCGACGCCGCAGCAGCCCTTGGCGTCCCTGAGGATCGCCGCCTGCGTGAGGCCTGGTAGTCCGCTTCAGGCGAGCACCCCGCCGGTCCCGTGACTGCTACCCTAGAGCCATCGGAACCGCGAGGACCCCATGGCACGACTCCATCGACGCCTCTTGCCCGCAATGATCGCCCTCTTGCTGGGAGGTCTGGCGCTCTTCAGCGCTTTGCCGACGACGGCGGAAGACGAGCCGTCAACGGCCAAGGACCCGGATCAAGAGAGCATCTTCCAACTCATCGCGCCGCGAGCCGGCGAGGTCATCGCCGACGTCGGGTGCGGCAAGGGCACCTGGACGTTCCCCCTGGCGCGGGCCGTCGGCGCGCACGGCCGAATCTACGCCGTCGACATCAATCGCCGCAAGACCGAGCAGGTAGAAGCGCGTGTGAAGGACGAGAAGGTCACCAACGTCGAGGTCATCCACTCCGTCGCCGACAACCCGATGCTCAAGGCCGACTCGCTCGACGCCGTGTTCGTGAACAACGTCATCAACCATGTCGACCGCTCTGCACTGGCCGGGTTCCTGTCGGGCATCCGCAGTGCGCTGAAGCCCTCCGGGCGCTTGATCATCCGTGATCCCAACGGTGGCCCGGGCCGAGTCGTAGCGGAGTGCTACCGCCACGGCTTCACCTTGATCGAGGCGAAGGTGCCGCTCGAGAACGTCGCGCGCCCGAGTTTCACGAGCGGCTGGTACGCCCTCAAGCTCCTGCGCGCCGACCGCATGCCCCCGGCGCTTCTGCCGCGACTGGACAAGCCCAGTCGACACCTGACACGTCTTCATCTGGCCGAGGAGCTCTACCGCCTCGGGGTACTCACGCGCGAAGAGCTCCGCTCCACCTGGGAGGCGATCGAGAACGCCCCGGGGAAGGTCGATCCCGCCGTGGACGAGCCACTCGATCTCATCAACGCGGCCGAGGCCATCGGCGCCCTCTCCCCCAAGACCGCCACGAAGCTGCGCGGGCGTGTGAAGAAGCCGTAGCCATGCCGTGCGCCACTCGCAGCCTGCTGCTCCTCATCCTGCTCGGCGCGCTTTGCCTCCCCGCATGCCTCGAGGCCGTGAACACGACCGCCTGGCAGCCCGACGGCAGCGGCACGTTCGTCGAGACCGTCATCATCGACCTCGCGAAGGTCGAGCAGGCTCGCCTGCGACTGAAGGAAGCTGCGAGCCTCGGGGAAGACGACGACCTCCTGCATCTCGATCCGTTCGGCAGGCTGGATCCGAAGAAGCATCTCGACGCGCTGAAGGGGGCGGTCGGCATCGAGCAGGTGACGAGCACGCAGGCGAGGCTCGCAGACGGCCGCCTGCGCTACGTGCTCCGGGGCCGCTTCCGCTCCATGAGCGACCTCTACGAGAGCGCGTTCGGCGACGACATGGAGGCCTCCCTGCGGCTTCTGCCCAAGAAGAAGGGTTGGCGCTTCGACGCACGCAGCCGCTACGACGATCCCGGGCGTGACGTCGCGAACCGCAAGAGCGTACGCGCGCTGCGTACGCAGCTGCTCGACTCGATCCGCGCGCTGCTGACGGACTTCCGGATCCAACGCACGATCGTCTTCCCCGCGCGCGTCACCGACAGCAACGGCACGATCGCCAAGGACGGCCGCTCCGTACAGTGGACGATCCGCTTCGAGGACCTCGCCGAGCCCGCCAACATCCGCCAGTGGGCGCTCTTCGAGGCGGGCCCCAAGCTCAAGCTCGAGCCCTTTGGCGAGGCGCCCGCCCAAACGAGCCCGAGCGCGAAGCCCGGCCCGAAGGACACCCTGCCCGCGAAGCCTGCGGCCAAGGGGGCCGACCCGAAGAAGCCCGCGCGGAAGCGGTAGCCGACAGGATCCTGAGCGGAAACGTCGGGCACCGGACGGCGCTTTGGACAACAACTCCCGCAAGCCACCCACCGGCCCTCGGGCGACATGGGCTCGCCCGTTCTCCGCTCATGACGGCGTGATGCGGAAACGACTGCCCCTCCTCCTGGCCGTCGCCGTCACGACCGCCGCCTTGATCCTGCCGCTCACGTCCGAGTTCAAGACCAAGGCTGGGCCGCGCGGACCCGCGGGCGGCTCGGAGCCTTCGCCCTGGCTTGATTCACGCTCTGGGGGGTGCCGCGTCTGCGCGGCGGCCGCGGCCCTGCCCATGAAGATGGAGCCCTTCTACCGCGTGTATCGGGCTCGCTGCAACCTCGGCCCCGCTGGGGTTGTCTGGCCGCGCGGTAGGGTTCGGAAGGTGGACCTGCGGCTGATCGACCTCGAGCTCGGCGGTGGGGACCCCATCTACGACCGTCTGTACGACCAATCCGAGAGCGGGGACGGCGCAGACATCCAGCCGAATCAGCGAGTCGGCGGGTTCGAGTTGCGGCGCGGCTGGCGTCCCCTCCGGACGACTGTGCTTCGCCTGCACGACCTCGATCGCCTGTGGGATGCGGCGTCGGCCGAACTGGACCGTGCCGTTCCCGACGCTCTCCTGGCTAGCGAAGGGCTGCGTTTCCGTCTGACAGCCGGGGAACTGGAAGGGGGCGACCTCAACGCGCCCTACGAAATCAACCTCGGACTAGACGGCGCCGTCGAGCTCGGAGGTTGCGGCAAGCCCGTGTTCTCCGCACGACTTGACTACGTCGAGAATGACCCGGCCCTCGAACAGGCGCTCTCCGAGCTGGTGCGACGGACGCCCCGCACTCTCCCGTGGATCCAGACTCTCCTGCGAGCCCAGACGCTCTTCGACGCCAAGTACTTCGCGGGAGCGCACGAGGCGGCGCGGAAGGTGCTTGCCGAGGTTCCGAACGAGCCCCACGCGGTGGCGCTGATCTACGCGTCCTACACCTCGACGCGCGTTTCAATGTGCAATCGTGGAGTGGCCTTTGGATGCGACGTCCTTGAGCTGATTCAGCGCGAGCGTGAGAGCACAGAGACAACCTGCGAGCTTGAACGTGGCGACTCAAGACTGCTGCGCTGATCGCCACGCATCGGCAGCGAGCCGGTCCGCCTCCGAACGCGTCGTGAGCTAGTCGCGCGGGTAGAGGTCCGCGAGGGCGCCCTCGAGGGCGGGGTGCTGGAAGGCGTAGCCGGCCGCCTGCGCCGCGGCGGGCAGTACGCGCTGCCCGGTCAAGAGGACCTGGGCTCCAGCGCCGAGCATCAAGCGCAACGCGAAGCCCGGCACGGGCAGGAACGCCGGGCGGCGCAGGCGCTTGGCGAACGCTTTGGTGAACTCGCGGTTGGAGACCGGCGTGGGAGCCGTGGCGTTCACCGGGCCTGAGAGCGTTTCGTTGGCGAGCGCATACAGGATCAAGCCCACCACATCGTCGATGTGGATCCACGACATCATCTGATGGCCGCCGCCCAGACGCCCACCAACGCCGAACTTGAAGGGCGTCTCCATCTTCGCGAGCGCGCCACCGCCCTTGCCGATCACCATGCCGAGGCGCAGGCGCACGACGCGTGTGCCCGCATCGGCGGCGGGCAGCGCCGCCGCTTCCCAGGCCGTGCAGATCTCTGCCAGGGGGTCGTCGCCGACGTCACTCGCCTCCGTCACCGCCTCGGTGGCTTCGCGCGCGCCATACCAGCCGATCGCCGAAGCCGAGACCAGCACCCGCGGCGACACGTCGAGTCCCGCCATGGCCTCGATCAGGACGGCCGTGGTCTCGACGCGACTCCGACGACACGCGGCCAAGAACGCCTCGGTCCAGCGACCGCCGAGGATATTCTCGCCTGCGAGGTTGACGACGCCGTCAGCGCCCTCGATGGCCGCGCGCGTACTGGCGAGGTTGAAGCCGTCGTAGGCGCGCGCCTCGGCGCCGCCAAGGCGCGCGCCTGTCGCGCCCAGGTCACGACCCGGCTTGGCCCGTACCAAAGCAATGACCTCATGGCCCGCCTCGATCAAGGCGGGGCAGAGGTGCTGCCCGACGAACCCAGTGGCTCCGGTGATGGCGATTCGCAAGTCAGCTCCTAGGAGGTGTGGGCTTCGTACTGCGCACGCAGACTGTCCACGACACCCGGATCAGCGAGAGTGGTCACATCACCCAGGTCCCGCCCTTCGGCGATGTCCCGCAGCAGCCGCCGCATGATCTTGCCGCTGCGCGTCTTGGGCAGAGCGGGCGCGAGGTAGACCTCCTCCGGACGACCGATCGGGCCGATCTTCTGCGCCACGTGCGCGCGAATCTCCGCGCGCTTCTCGTCGGAGTCCACGGCGCCTGCGCGCAAGGTCACAAACGCCGCGATGGCCTGGCCCTTCACTGCGTGCGTGCGCCCGACGACTGCCGACTCGGCAACGTCGGGGTGATCGACCAAGGCCGACTCGACCTCCATCGTGCTGATGTTGTGTCCCGAGACGAGCATGATGTCGTCCACGCGACCAAGCAGCCAGTAGTAGCCATCCGCGTCGCGCTTGCAACCATCGCCGGCGAAGTAGAGGCCGTCAAACCGAGACCAGTAGACATCCTTGTAGCGCTCGGGGTTGCCGTAGATCCCCCGCAGCATCGACGGCCAGGGCTTGGTCAGGACGAGGAACCCGCCACCCGGGGTGGCCACGGAGTTGCCCTCCTCGTCGACGATGTCGGCATGGATGCCGGGCAGCGGCCGCGCCGCGGAGCCGGGCTTGTTGGTCGTCAGCCCGGGCAGGGAGCTGATCATGATCCCGCCGGTCTCGGTCTGCCACCACGTGTCGACGATGGGGCAGCGGCCGCCACCGATCGTCTCGTGATACCACATCCACGCCTCGGGATTGATGGGCTCCCCCACCGACCCCAAGAGCCGCAGGGACGAGAGGTCATGCCGCGCGGGGAACTCGTCACCCCAGCCCATGAACGCGCGGATCGCGGTCGGCGCGGTGTAGAAGATCGTCACACCCCGCCTGGCCACGATGCTCCAGAAGCGGTCCTTGTCGGGGTAGTCGGGACCGCCCTCGTAGATCACGCTCGTGCAGCCGTTCGCCAGCGGCCCGTACACGATGTAGCTGTGGCCGGTCACCCAGCCGATGTCGGCCGTACACCAGTAGACGTCGTCGTCCTTGATATCGAACACCCACTTGTGGGTCATGGCCGTACCGACCATGTAGCCGCCCGTGGTGTGGGCGATGCCCTTCGGGTGGCCCGTCGTGCCGCTGGTGTAGAGGATGAACAGCAGATCCTCGGCGTCCATCGGCTCGGGCGCGCACTCGGTCGAGGCCTCGGCGACCAGCTCATGCCACCAGTGATCACGCCCTGACTGCATGGGCACCGGCGCCTTCTCGGCTCCGATGCGCTGCACGACGACGACGTGCTCGACCTCGGGCGCACCCTCGAGCGCCGTATCGGTGTTCGCCTTGAGCGCGACCACGCCCCCGCGCCGCCAGGCGCCATCGGCGGTGATGACGACCTTGGAATCCGAGTCCTTGATCCGCTCCCGGAGCGAGTCTGGACTGAAGCCGCCGAAGACCACGGAGTGCGGGGCCCCGATGCGGGCGCAGGCGAGCACAGCGATCGTGAGCTCCGGCACCATGCCCATGTAGAGCGTGACGCGATCCCCCTTCTGCACGCCAAGGGCCTTGAGCGCGTTCGCGAACCGGCACACCTCCGAAAGCAGCTCGGCGTAGGTAAGGATGCGCTCGTCGCCCGGCTCGCCCTCCCAGGCGAAGGCGACCTTGTCGGCCTTGCCGCCGTGGACGTGGCGGTCCAGGCAGTTGACCGTGATGTTGGTCTTGGCGTCGACGAACCACTTTGCGAACGGCGG
>JAJDEM010000247.1 GCA_029259795.1 Planctomycetota bacterium | reverse complement strand
CTGCAGACCCGGCGGGGCATCATGAGCCTCCGGGGTCGCTTCATGAGGACGCCGGATGGCTACCGGGTCATGCCGACGTTCCACCCGGCGTACCTCCTGCGGAACCCGGCGGCGAAGCGCGAGGCCTGGTCCGACCTGAAGAAGGTCGCCGAGGCGCTCGAGTTGCGCCTGCCCGAGCGCTAGGCGCCCTCTTCGGGCTGCAATTGCTTGCAGATTGCAGCTATGAGGGCCGACCCACCCCGACGAGGCGCATGCCCAGGAGCCGGAGGAGGGTGAGCCCGTGACCCCAGGCGGTGGGCAGGACGCGCATCTTGCTTGTGCCTTCGGTCCGACGGCGGAGGGTCGAGGGCACCTCGACGGCGCGGCCGCCGAGGAGGAGCGCCCGGCCCAGCTGCTCGGCGGCGGCGGGGAAGCCGTCACTGCGCCAGGCCAGGTCGCGTACGAACGAGCCCCGCCACGCCCGGAACGCGCACGTATAGACCGTCAGGTGGCGCCCATGGCGGCCGAGCACCAGGCGGTAGGCGAGTACGGCGGCCCGGGAGAGCAAGGACCGCCCGGCCGGGACCCCGTCGAGGCCGCCGCCGCCGGCGAACGGCGTCGCTCCGGCGACGTCATGCTCGCTGCCGAGGGCGGCCACCAACCGGGCCGCATCCGCCAGCGGATAGGTCCGGTCCGCGTCGTAGACCACGACGACATCCCCGGTCGAGGCGCGGATGCCGGTGCGCATGGCCGCCCCGACGCCTCGATTGGTGGGGTGGGTCTTGATCCGTGCGCGCGGCTCCTCGGCCGCGAGGGCCAGGAGTGCTGCGCCGGTCCCGTCGCGGGAGCCGTCATCCACGAAGACGATCTCGTCGGCCGTGAGCTCCGTGAGGTGGGGGCGGAGCGCCGCCAGGGCCTCTTCCTCTTGGTAGCAGGGGATGACAAAGCTCACGGTCACGACGCCGGTAGGCTACGCCGACGAGGTCATCGAACCGACGACCGGCGTGGGAGCCCCATGAGCTACGCGGGACGCACCAAGTACGACGAGCCCGGGCGCGCCGCACGCTACCGCGAGCGGAGTGCGAAGCGCGACGCCGAGGAGTGGGCGCTCCTCGCTTCGCTGCTGGGCCGCCTCGATCCGGCCCCGAAGACGGCGCTCGACGCCCCCTGCGGCACCGGGCGGATTGCCGAGCGGCTGCTCGCGCAGGGCCTTCAGGTGTCCGGGGCGGATCTCTCGCCGGCCATGCGGGCGGAGACCGATGCCCGCCTCGGCGAGGCGCAGGGCTACGGGGGCACCTACCCCCTCGATCTGGAGGCGCCCGGAGTCGCTGGGCCCGCGGTCGCCGACCTCGTTGTGTGCCTGCGGTTTCTCCACCACCTGCCGAGCGCCGAGCACCGGGCCCGGGTCTGGGCGAGCTTGCGAGGGCTGACGCGGCGCGACGTGATCGTTTCCTTCCACCACCCCGTGAGCGTCCACAACCTCGGGCGGGCCGTGCGGCGTCTGCTGCGCGGGGTGCGGGGGGATCGTCATACCCTCGCGCCGGCGACGCTTGCCGCCGAGGCCGCGGCCGCGGGCTTCTCCCTCGAGGGCCTCTACCCGCTGGCGCGCTATCGGCGCGAGTTCTGGTTGGCGCATCTCCGCGTCCTATGACGCGTAAATGACGCCCAGCGCCGACGATACGGCCCGTGTCTGCCCCTACGACCCCTTCCACGGACTGGCCCCCCGCCTCCACGCCGGGGGCTTCTGCGGCCGCGCCTGCGGCTGCCTCGGGTGCCGGGGAGCGGGCCGAGCGGCACCTCGCCGGGCGCGACCTCTCGACGCGCGACCTCGGCGCGTGGAACCAGGCACTCAACGAAACCCACGCGATGGCGGCGATGCGTGCGCGCGCCGGCCGCATCGTCACCGCCATCGAGGCCCGCCGGCGCACGTTGGTCTGCGGACGCGTCCTCGCGACGCGGCCCGCGATCGTTGTCGACGTCGGCTGTGAAGACGGCTGGATTGCCGAGGGCTACCTGGGCGATGCTCGGTCCGAGATCCTCGAGCGCGTCGTGCTTGCGGACGTCGACCCTGAGGTGCTCGCCAAGACGACGCTGCGCGAGCACCCCCGGGTGACGACCGTGGTGTGCGACGCGCTAACGCCTCGAGCGCTGGCTGCGCAGCTCGGGGCCCGCGGCGCCGACGTCCTCGTGCTCAGCGCCTTGCTCGAGCATCTGCCGGATCCGGCCGCAGCGCTCCATGCGTTGGCGCCGCTGCTGGCCCCTGGCGGGCGGTTCGTCATCTACCTGCCCGCGGACGGCCCGATCCTCGCGGCGAAGGCCGTGCTCAAGGCCACGCGCCTCGGCGCGCTCGTGCGCGGTCTCTCGCTGGAGCCCGCGCCGGGGCATCTCCATCGCTTTGCACGCAAGGATGTCGCGCGACTGCTCGCTGTCCTCGCGCCGCGGGGTGCGGTCACGGAAGCCATCACGTTCGATCCGATCTGCCTCGGCTACATCGCGTCGGTTCGGATCCCCTAGGCCATGTGCGGGTTCATCGGGGTGCTCCACCCGCGCGCCGCCGGGCCGGTCGCTGCCGCGCGTCTGCGCGCCCTCCTGCCGGCGATCCGACACCGGGGGCCCGACCAGGAGGGGGTGTACGTACGCGGGGGCTTCGGCGTCGCCGCCGCGCGGCTGCGTATCCGCGGAGGGTCCGAGGGGGATCAGCCGCTGGTCGGCTCGGCGGGGGCAACCTCGGGCGAGCGCGCCGTGGCCTTCAATGGCGAGCTCTTGTTCGAGCGCGTCGGGGTGGGGGCCTCGTCGGGCACGTGCGACACGCCGGCCTTGCTCGCCCATGACGGTGAACTCTGTGAGCTGCTCGCAGGCAACATGGGCGCCGTCGCGCGCTTGGATCCGGCGGGGGGCCGGCTGGACCTTGCGCGCGACAGCCTCGGCATCAAGCCGCACTACGTCGTCGAGCTCGAGGACGGCACGGTCTGGTTTGCGTCCGAGTTGCGGGCGTTGCTCGAGGCGCTGCCGGCGCTGCGCCGGCCCGACAGCGACGGCCTGGCCGAACTGCTGCACTTCCACCGCCCGCGCGCGCGCTTGCCCTTCCAGGACGTGCGCGAGCTGCCGCGCGGGGTGACGACGAGCTACAGCATCGATGCGGACGGCTACCGGCGCCTCGCACCCGCACCGTCGGCCGCGCCCCGTCCGCCCGCGCCGAGCTTCGTCGCGGGCGACGCCGCGAGCGCGGTCAAGGCTGCGTGGTCTGAGGCCGCGCGGGCGGCCGCCGATGTCGATGGCCCGGTGAGCTTGCTGCTCTCGGGGGGCCTCGACTCCTCGGCCGTGGCGGCTTGGGCTGGACGCAAGGACCTGCTCTGCCTGACGGGGCGCTTCGGCCCGGCGGGCGGTGCGTTTGACGAGTCCCCGCAGGCGGCTCGCGTGGCGTCGCACCTGGGCCTGCCGCACGCCTGCGTCGATCTGCAAGACGAGGACCTGGTCGCCGATCTCCCGGCCGTCGTGCGTGCGCTGGAGATGCCGGTCGCCGGGCCGGGCTCGCTCGCGCTCTGGCGCATGGCGCAGCGGGCGCGCGAGCACGGCCGGGTCGTGCTCACGGGCACCGGGGGCGACGAGTTGCTCGGGGGCTACGCGCGCGTTGCGCTGGTCGCGGGCCGGGCGGGTCCCTGGACCCGCGGCTACGAGCCGCTCCGCGCACGCATCGAGCAGGCGGGGCTCGAGCCGGCCTCGCGGATGCGGGCGGCGTTTGATCGCTCCGCCGATCTGCAGCCGCTCTTGGCGCCCGACTTCTTCCGCTCCTTGAGCTGGCCTGTCGCGGCGCCGCTGCTGGAGGATGCCTCGTTGCTGCGCTCCATGCTGTGGGAGGAACGCAACGGCACGCTGCGGAGCCTCTTGCACGTCGAGGATCGCGTCCTGATGGCGCACGGCCTCGAGGGCCGGCCCGTCGGCTGCCTCGGCGAGCTGCCCGCCGTCGCCACCTCCCTCCCCGACGAGTGGCTTGTCGGCCCCGACGGTGAGGGCAAGCGCGCCTTGCGCGCCGCACTCAAGGGCGCGATCCCCGAGGACGTCCGCAGCGACCCGCGCAAGCGAGGCTTCCCGACGCCGTTCGCACGGGCCGCACGAGGTGCGGGGCGCGAGCGGGTGCTGGACTGGATGCACGAGCAGCGCTTCCGTGAACGTGGCTGGTGGAACGTCGATGCGTGCCACGCGTTGATGGACGACACCCGCCCCACATGGGATCGTGCGCTGTTCGCGGTGCTCTCCTGGGAGTGGTGGGCGCGCTGGTTCCTCGACGGGGACGCGTTCACCGGCGAGAGGTTGGCCTCAGACGAGACTGCCCCGGAAGGGGCCGGGTCCGACGCGACCCAGACGGAGGATTCCCGATGACCCGCCCCGACGCCATGCGCATCGCGCTGTGGATCGCCGCAGCCGCGCTGCTCGCCCATCTCGGGCTCTCGTCGGGAACGGTGTGGTCCTATGGCCCGCTGAACTACGACGATCCGCAGCTGCTCGTCATCCTCGACCAGACCTCCGTGGCTGAGTTGGTCACGACCCCGACCTGGTATGCGTACAAGCCCATCTACTTCCTCAGCCTGAAGATCGACACGCTCTTCGGCGACTCGGCCGTGCCGTTCGGCCACGGCGTCAACTGGTTGCTCCACGGTCTTGCCGCCTTCCTGCTGGTGCTGCTGCTCTACGACATTTTTGGCAGCCGCTGGATCGCCGGCGCCGCAGGCTTGTTGTTCGCGGTGCACCCCGTCCACGTCGAGAACGTCGCGTGGTTTGCCGAGCGCAAGGACGTGCTCTCCCTGGTGCTCGTCCTGTTCGCCCACCGGTCGTATCGCATGGGCCGGGAGTTGGGCCGTTCCCTCGCCGTGGTGCCCGCCGTGCTATTGCTGCTGGGTTGCATCACGAAGGGCACCGTGTGGTCCTACGCAGGC
>JAJDEM010000246.1 GCA_029259795.1 Planctomycetota bacterium | reverse complement strand
TGGAGCCCGTCTGGACCCCGTCCTCGAAGTCGACGTCGGTCTCGCTGGTGATCTCGAAGCCCGGCAGGACCTCACCGTAGAAGCGTGCCTGGAAGTCGCCTGGCGTGTCCCGGCCGTACGGCCCCTTGCGATCGAGGAAGTAGCGCAAGCCCAGGTCGAGATCGGCGACGGTCCGCGTGGCCGACGCGACGGGGACGCCGGACTCCTTGCTCTGCAGCCGCTCTGCGGCGGGCGCTCGGCGCGTCTGGAGACGGTTGCGCCAGCGCCCGACGAGGGCGGTGCGCTCCCGCTCGGCCTCGTGGAGATCGAAGATCGGCACATCGGCGGGCTCGTGCGAGTCGAAGAAGCGCCCGACCACCTTGCCGTCCACGTCGATGACGTGGCGCAGTCCGTTGAGCTGGAAGAAGCCGCCCTGGGCGGCAAAGACCCGCCATGACTGCAGATTCGCGCGGAGTCCGGCCAGGAGCGCCGCCCGCTCGAGATCACGGCCGGGGTCGGTACGACCCGCGTAGACGGAGCCCGAAGCACCCAGGTGACCACTCAGGCGCAGGTCGCCGGCATCGACGCCCGCGTTGACGAGCGTGTCCGTGTGCAGCCGCCACGCCTCGTAGTCCTCGTCGGGCACAGCCGTGTCAAACACGCGACCCAGGTAGCCGGCCCGGGTCTCCGTAGTGAGGTCCAGCGAGAGGCCGCCGCGCCGACTGGGCCGCAGCAAGGGCAGCGGCAGGAGCCACGCGCCGACCTCGGGCAGCTGGGTCGTCTCGGTCACGAAGTCCCGCTGGTGCCACTTGCCTTCCAGCGTCGCCACGAAGTTGCCGGGCCGCGTGGGCTGCCAGCGGGCGCGGACGTAGGACTCACGGTCCTTGTGAGCGAGGTCGTCGCGCTCGAAGAACTCGTTGTTGAAGCCGCGGTCGGAGAACGCGTGAAACTCGTGGTCGACCTGGAGCTCCGTGCCAATCCAGTTCTTGCTCTCGGAGAGGAATTTCCAGCGGAAGTCGTCCGGGGCTCGAAAGTCGTCGCTGTCGAGCGTCTTGTTGTCATAGACGCCCCAGCTCTCGACCTGCCCACGGCTGCGCAGCGGGTCACCCGCGCGGGTGTGGTCCCACTTCAGATCGATGCCCCCCGCAGCACCGCGCTTGGAGTAGCCCCCACCCTCGACGAAGAGGTCAAACCATGGATCCGACCGCGGGCCGATGGGGAAACCCAGCCGCAGGAAGCCGAACCGCCCCACCTCGCTCTTGTTCCCGATGTCGATGCTCTTGATCGGCGAGGCGATGGCCGAGGTCTTGTCGGAGTACCCGAAGTCGACGCGCGGCAGCATGATCAATGGGATGCGCTCCGCGCGCAGGGTCATCTGGCGACCGCTGTACCACTGGGAGGAGTCTGCGTAGAAGCCGAGGACCTCCGAGCGCGCGACGCCGTTCTCATCGACTGCGTCCTTGATCTCCTCGGCGGTGAGCTGTTTGAGATGCAGCCAGATCCTGTCATCGGCGCGGCTGGTCGAGACCTCCGCATCGTCGAAGACCATCAAGCCCTTGGACACCATCCGAACCCGCGGTGCCCGAACATGCAGCGAGATCGGGTCGTCCAGGGCGCCAATGCCGATGGAGCGGCCCGCCACGCGCGCATTGACGAGCATGGCACGGTTGGAGTGGGGCTCGTTGTAGAGCCGCTCGACCGTGAAGCTGATGTTGCCAAACTTCAGCTCGACGGCGCCCTCGGCGTAGATGCCGAGCAGGGCCTTGGGGATGATCGAGGCGCTCACCGGACCCGCGCTCGACCCTTCGGAAGACTTCGCCGTCTCCCCGGCGAAGCGCTGCAGGTCACTCGCCTTCAGCGCCTCGTCCTTGTCGATCCACGCGACGATGGAGTTGGCCTTGATGCTCAGCGCATCGACCGGCACACCATCCTCGACGTAGGCCGTCCGCTGCATGTGTGGCGTGCCTGTGAACAGGTAGACCTCGACCCCGTCCGGGTCGGATTCACCCGTGACCCGCTGAATGCCACCGAGCGGTCGCTTGGCCGTCTCGAAGAGGAAGTCCCCCGCGCTGAGCTCTTCGTTGACGGCGGGGCGACCGGCCCCGACGAACGGGATCGACTCGCCCGCGCCGGGGGGCGGCGGCGGGAGCACGGGGCCGCCGGGCGGCGTGCCGGGCGCGCGCGGACGGACCGGCGGCCGCGTCGGTCGGGGCTGGGACGGCTGGGGGCGGCGGGCAGAGCCGTGTCGGCGTACCACCGGCGGCGGCAAGGGTCCGGTCGCTGAAGGCTGCGGGGGAATCGGCACGGCCCCGCGCGGCCGCCGAGCCGGTGCTCGCGGGCGGCGCGGCACAACCGTGCTCGGCGGCGCCGGACGGGGCGGCGGGATCAGGTTCGGCGGGCCTTGCCTCCGTGGGTTCAGTCCTTTGGTGTTCGGCCTGGCCGAGGGCTGGGGCGCCGGAGCCCGGCGGGGCGGGATCGGGCGGGCGGGGGCCGGTACCGGCACACCCGCTCGGCGGCGCGGGATGACCTTGGGCGGCGGCAAGGCGCTCTCGTCGGCGCGGGCGGCGTCGACGAGCAGCAGGCTGCCCCACACCGCGCAGCCCACGAGCGCGATGGTCAGCAGGCTCCGACGAGTTTCGCGCCTATCCCTCGGCGGCTGCATGCACCCTCCGCGGGCACCCCCCGTGGCGCCCACACGATCGGCGTCAGGATAGCGTCGGCCGGGCCCGGTCACGCGCCCCGGCCGCGCCGCAGCCGCGCCCGCACCCAGGCCCCCTCTTCAATCCCAAGTCGTGCTGCGACAAAGAGATACAGCAGGCCGAGCGCGGCAACGAGCCCCAGGGTCAGGGCCGCACGGAGCCAGCCGTTCGCCACGGCTTGGTCACCGGTGAGCCACGCCGAGCCGAGGAACGCTCCCGCGCCCCCCAAGAGGATCGCGGCGACGCCGCAGCGCAGGAGAAAGCCGCCTCCGGGCCCGGAGCCCGGACCGAAGCGTCGCCGGGCCAAGAAGCGCAGCGCGAGATAGTTCGTCGCGGCGCCCACCGCGACCGCCAACGCCAACGCTCGCATGCCCAGCGGGCCAACGAGGCTCAGGGCCACGATGAGGTTGGCCGCGATCCCGAGCAGGGAGCAGAGCATGGGCGTGCGGGTATCGCCCCGCACGAGGAAGTGCGGGGCTGCGGCCTTGATCCCCGCGTAGAAGACGATGCCGCCCGCGTAGTAGCGCAGGGCCTCGGCCACGGACGCCGTGCTGGCTGCGTCGAACGTCCCCCGCTGATAGATGAGCCGCACGATGGGCTCGGCCAGGACGAAGAGTCCGACCGCGGCGGGCAGCGCAAGGAACCAGTTCAGCCGCAGCCCCCGGCGCACGATGTCGTTGAGTCCCTCGACGTCATTCACGGCCGAGCGCCGGGCACCGGCCGCGAGCACGATCGTTCCAACGGCAACACCGACCACGCCGATCGGAAGATGCACCAAACGGAAGGCGTAGTGCAGCGACGAGGCCCAGCCCTCCGTTTGCCAAGCGAGGACGGTGGTGATGAGGATCATCACGTTGGTCGCAGTCAGCGAGAGCAGCACGGGCCCCATCCGCCGCACGATCTTGCGCAGGCCCGGGTCGCGCAAGCGCAGGTCGAGCTGAGGGCGGAAGCGGAACCCGATCGCCCGCAGCGCTGGGAGCTGCACGAGCAACTGAGCCAGCCCCCCCACCACGACGAAGACCGACCAGACCACGGCTGCGTCGGTCTCCCCCAGATCGAGCAGGAGCAGGACGGAGCCGCTGACCACGGCGATGAGGTTGAAGAACATCGGCGCAACGGCCGGCACGAAGTAGCGCCGGTAGGTGTTGAGAATGCCCATGGCCACGGATGCCCACGCGACGAGCAGCAGGAACGGGAACATGATGCGCGTGAGTTGGATCGTCAGGGGACGCCACTCAACGCGCGCGTCCATCGCGATCAGCGAAACGACCGCCGGGGCGAAGACGATGCCCAGGAGCACGACCAAGGCCGCGAGCGCTCCCAGCGTGCCGAGCACCCGCCGGGCGAGCTCGAATGCGCGCGCCTCGCCCTCCTTCTCCTTCGCCTCGGCGAAGGCAGGGACGAAGGCCGAGGCCAGGGCGCCCTCGGCAAAGAAGTCGCGCAACAGGTTGGGAATGCGGAATGCCAGCACGTAGGCGTCCGCAACGCCCCGGGTGGCAAAGAGCGCCGCGAACACGGCTTCCCGGAGCAGTCCGGTGACCCGCGAGCACATCGTCGCAGCCGCGACCTTGCCCGCGGGCTTCGCGACCGGCTCGGCAGCGCGATCCGGTCGAGAGGGCTCAGGCGCGGCGGACGGATCGGACAAGGCAGGCGCTCCTACCTAGTGGAGTCGGTCGCTCGGCGGGCCGCCGTGCGGACTATTTCCTCATCTTCGGGTCGAGGGCATCGCGCAGCCCGTCGCCGACGAGGTTCAGCATCGTGACCGTGACGAAGATCGCCAAGCCCGGCACGATGATCAGGTGCCACTCCCCGTTCTCGCGGCCCACGTTGAGCATCTGGCCCCAGGAGGGCACGTTGGTGTCGCCCAGTCCGAGGAACGACAGCGTGGACTCGACGATGATGGCAGAGGCCACGCCAAAGGATGCGGCGACGATGACCGGCGCGACGGCATTCGGCATGATGTGACGGAAAAGGATGCGCGGACCGGAGAAGCCCAAGCTGCGTGCCGCCGCCACGTAGTCCTTGCCGCGCTCGCGGATGAACTCGCCGCGCACGAGACGTGCAATCCCTGTCCACCCGACGATTCCGATGGCGATCATGATCATGAAGATCGACCGGTTGTTGAACAGCGCGATGATCGTGAGGATCAGGAACAGCCCCGGCACCGACATCACGATTTCGACGAGCCGCATGATCAGAAGATCGGTGGTCCCCCCAACGAAGCCGGCGATGCCGCCAAGAATCAGGCCGATCGTGACGTAGATCGCGACGGCCAGCAGCCCGACGGTAAGCGAGATGCGCGTGCCATAGAGCAACTGCGCAAGCACATCCTGGCCCTCGAGCGCGGTGCCCAGCACATGGAAGCCGTGAGTTGAGCGCTCCATCGGTCCGCGGAAGCGATCCACGGATCCCAAGGCGCTCTGCTCGCGGTGGCCGAACGGCACGAACGTGAAGAGCTCCGTGCGACCCTCGAGGTCGGCAAGGCGGGCGGCCACGGTCTTGCGTTCCTCGTCAAGCGTGGCGCTCTCGTCGGGGGTCGCCGTCTCTTGCTCCACAGCGATCGCTAGCAGGCGCTGCTCGGCGAGTTCCTGCTGGGCCGAGTAGCGGACGGAGAGCTCTTGATAGTCCGTGTACGGCTCGCTGGACCACAAGGGTGGCACCTTGAAGCCCTGCAAGAGGCCAAGCACGACGACAGCACCCATGGCCCACCGCATGGCCTTGCCGCGCGCGCGGGCCCGTGCGGCCGGGTCCGGCAACGTCAGGTGCAGGACGAGTTGCACAATCCACCAGACGACCACAACGAACATCAGAAGATTGAAGAACCGATCGACGCCATTGGCCCAGTAGAGGCGATCGAACACCTTGGCCAACCACGGGAAGGTCAACGAGCCGCCGGGCTCCCGCCACGCGAGCGGAAGGCCGCAACAGAGAACCGGTGCGAAGACAGCCAGATAGAACAGAATCCGGACGCCCAGAAGGCCCCAGACGGCCGAGCCTCGCTTCCGGAACTGCCGGTAGGCGATCTGCCACTGGGTCTCGCCGTGGCTGTGCGGGGTCGGGGGCTCTACGTTGCCGGCCATCAGTATGACACCCGCGGATCGACGATGGCGTAGAGGATGTCAGCGATCAGGAGACCGATGAGAGTGAGCACGGACGACAGCAGCGCGACCCCCATGACGAGGTTGTAGTCCTTCGCCAGGATGGCGTCGAGCATGGCCTTGCCAAAGCCCGGGATACCGAAGATGGACTCGATCACGACGCTGCCCGCGAGAAGAATCGGGAGCGCCGTACCAAGCATCGTGATGAGCGGCATCATGCCGTTGCGCACGCCGTGCTTCCAGATCACCTGTCGCCGTGTGCAGCCCTTCGCGTAGGCGGTACGAATGAAGTCGCTGCTGAGGACCTCGAGCATGCCTGAGCGCGCCTGGCGCGAGATGAGCGCCAGCGAACCGTAGGTGTAGCAGATCATGGGCAGCCAGAGGTGCGTGATGACGTCGAGGAACTGCTCCCACGTATTCATAGACTGGGCGTCCACGCTTTCCCACCGTGAAACGGGGAACCAGCCCAGGTCCACGGCGAAGGCCTGCTGCAACACCGTGCCCATGAGAAAGCTTGGAATGCTGTAGAGCATGAACAGCACGATCGCCGAGCCCTGATCGAAGGGCTTGTTGTGGTTCGCGGCGCCCATCACGCCGAGTAGCACAGCCAGGATCCACGCGATGATGAACGACGGCACCGCAAGCGAGAGGCTGTACTTGAGCTTGCCGAGGATGATGTCGACGACCGGCTCGTTGCTCTTGAAGCTCTTGCCGAAGTCGAGGGAGAAGAGGTTGGCCCAGTACTTGCCAAACTGGGTATCGGCGAAGCGCAGTTTCGTGCGCTCCCAGCCATCGTCGAGATAGCTCCAGCGCGCCGTCGATTGATGCTCGGCCCACCAGGCCTTCCAGCTGGCCACGACGGAGGCGCGCTCTGGAGCCGACGCGCCTGGTTCCCAGTTCAACTCAGCGCTATCGAGACGCTTGTTCTCGAGATCGATCTTGCGGTCGCGCGCGACCTCCGCATCGGTACGCTGCTTCCCGTCCTCAAGGAGCGGCGGATACTGGAACGCACTGGCACGCAGCCAGCCAAGGACGGCGTCTTGGGTCTTGCCTTCGGTCTCTTGCAGGAGTTCGACGAGCGGAGGGACAGCGAAGCGGTCGAAGTTCTCCAGCGCGTCCGAGGCCTTGGTCACGGCCTTGATGCCGTGCTCTGCGGGGCCCTCCATCCGCGTGACGACCAAGCCGAGGACCTCGTCCTTCTCCAGCGCAACCCAGTCGTTCCAGAAGCGCGGCCGGTTGAGGCCGAACTGATGGCGGAAGATCCGCTCGCTCACGTTCTTGCCCGCGCGGCCCTCCATCTTGGAGCCGCCATCGGCGCCGCCGCCTGGCCCCTGGCTCTGTCCCGAGGTCGGCCGACCGGGCGCCGACGTCATGACCAGCCAGATGGCCAGCGAGACCCCGAAGAACGTCGGGATCATGATCAGGACGCGCTTGACTACATAGGTGAGCACAGGTGCCCGCCTACTTCCTGGGTACGCAAACAGGCCACAGGCGCAGGAACGGTCGCGTGTACCACTGGTTTCCGGCGTTGAGGTCCGAGAGCTGATCCTTCCACCACGCGACCTTCGCCTCGAAGGTGAACAGGAACGTGTAAGGCTGGAGCTCGTTGAGTCGGCGGTGGACCGCGCCCTGCACCTTGATGCGCTCTTCCTCCTCGAACGTGAAGCGCGCCTTCTCGATGAGCCGGTCGACCTCGGGATCCGAGAACTCGATGTGGTTGCTGGACTTGGGCTCGTCGATCATCGTCGAGCTCCAGATCTGGGTGAAGTCGTTGTCCCAGCCGCTGGTGTTCCAGCCGAGCGCGCAGATCTCGAAGTTGCGGTCTTCGGTCACCTCCTTGAGGTACTGCGACCACACGAGGGTCTCGACTTCGAGCTTCACGCCGACCTTCAGCAGATCTTCCTTGAAGACCTTGAACGCTGTCAGCATCCAAGATCCGCCGCTCGGGATCTTGGCGACGACCTCGAAGCTCTTCTTGTTGCCGTCGATGATCTTGTCGAGGACGCCATCCTGGTCCGTGTCGGCCCAGCCGGCTTCCTTGAGTAGCGCTGCGGATTTCGCAAGGTCGAAGGCGAGCGGGAGCACGTCCTTGGGCGCGGTGGGCGCACGCCAATACGAGGGGCCCGTCAGGATCCTTCCGCGGCCTTCATTGACGAGGTCGAGAATCTTCACGCGGTTGCACGCGTGGGTCATTGCACGCCGGACCTTTACGTCCTTGAAGATCGGATGGCTATTCTTGTAGCCGATGTAGCTGAAGGACGAAGACCAGAACCACGTACTGTCGATCTTGCCTTCCTTGTAGGCGTCCAGAGTCTCGACCTTCTTCTTGAAGGTGGGGACCCGGTAGGCCTGCAGCGCGAAGTGGCCGGCCTCGAACTCGGTCTGGGCGGCGGCAACGCCAGAGAACACCGGCATCACGTGCTTCTTGATGGCGGGTGCCGGACCCCAGTAGCCATTGAAGCGCTCGCAGATGACGACGTCTTCCTTGCGGAACTCGCGCACGTAGTACGGCCCCGTGCCGACGTAGTGATAGCCCTTGCCGAACCAGTGCTCGTTGATCTGTTGGCCGCGGCTGGCCTCCTCGATCGGATTCCCGCTCTCGTCATAGCCGTAAACGAACTTCGGAGTCGGCGGAAGCAGGTTCAGGTTCGAGCCGATGGCAGTCCAGGTCGGCTTGCTCCAGTGCATGATGAAGCAGTGATCATCCACGATCTCGACACGCTCGAAGCCCTCGAAGTAGGCGCGGTGATGCGAGGTGTTCACCGTCGAGTCCATGACGCAGGTCATGGTGAATTCCCAGTCCTCCGCTGTGAACTCGTGCTCCCCCTTGAGGTGCGGATACTTCTCGAGGTCGACCTGGGGCGTGTGCCACTTCACGCCCGGGCGCAGCCAGAGCACCCACTGCTTGCGGTCGGCCGAGTGCTCCACCCGGTAGGCCAGCTTCGGCGCGTAGCGGTAGGGGTTCTTCGTGTGCGCCACGGCAAGCAAGTCGCTGCAGGTCTTGCGGATACGCATGTTGAAGTCGCTCTCGTTGAGCGTCACAGCGTTCGTGTCGGGGGGATTGCTCCCGTAGTAGCGGGTCATGGTCCCGTCGGGATCTGCCCGCGGATCGTCGATGGAGATCGACTTCGGCTCGTCGGGATCGGGCTGGAGGAAGTTGTCCCCGTGCTTGCCCCAGAGCGCGGCGGCGCGGCCCTTGACCCACGGCGGCGGGGTCTTGCCCCAGGCGTAGAACTCCGCGGGCTTCTCGTCGGCGACGTTGGTGAGACCGCCACCGCCGCCCTTGATCTTGGCCTCGAGGCGCTCGACGGCACTCGTGTGGCGCTCGGTGGCCTCCTCGAGGCCGCTCACCTTGGTCGTGAGGCCCTGGATCTTGTCCTCGAGCTCGGTGCGCTGCCAGAAGACCATCGCCGTGAAGAAGGCCAATAGGGCGAAGGCGCCCACCTTGATCAGGCCCATAATGGGGTTGTCGTTCACACAAACCTCCCGCGCGTGCCCAGGCAAAGTCTCTGATTCCAGGGCGATCGGCGCGGATCGTACCGGTGGCCGGGACGGGGGGTCAAGGCGAGTCGGCGGCGATTCCCCAAGCGAGCCGGGCCGTGCATCCAGAGGTAGGCTGCGCCCATGCTTCGCGCCGTTGCCACCCTCGCCTTTCTCGTGAGCTTGGGCGCGGGCTGCGCCCACACGCCGCCCGGAACCGACGCGCGCGCGCGCCTCGGCCGGGTCGCGACGACCTCCAGCTACTACGACGCGCCGGGGCCGATCCCCCACCCGACGCTGCTCGAGCCCATCACGCGCCAGGCCCACACGGAGTGGTGGCGCGTCGAGCTGCCTGCCCGCGTGCCGGCGGCGCTCAGCGAGGTCCCCCACGCCCACGACCCCATCGAGATCATCGTCGGGTTGCCGCGGCCCGCCGGGCAGAAGCTGCCGCTGGTCTTGCTGCTGCCGATCCTCAACAACACGAACCTGCTCATGCCGGAGTTCGGCAGTGGCTTCATCCGCCAGGGCTATGCGGTGGCAATCCTGCCGCGCAAGGACATCGGCTTCGACCCGCATCGCTCGGTGGACGCTGCGGAGGAGGAGCTCCGGCTCCTCGTCATGCGCGAGCGCCAGGCGCTGGACTGGTTGTCCACCGATCCTCGGATCGACGCCGGGCGCATCGGCGTGTTCGGCGTGAGCGCGGGGGCGATGCTCGGGATCTCGTTGATGGCGATCGATCCACGCGTGCGCGCCGGGGTCTTCGTCTTCGCGGGCGGGCCCCTGGCCGATGTGATGGTCGACTCGAGCGAGGGGCGGGTGCAGCGCGGCCTCGCGGAGGTGCGGGCGGCGCGTGGCTGGACCAACGAGGGCATCCGCCAGCGCCTCACCCAGGGCATCCGCACCGATCCGCTGCGCCTGGCCGGCCACGTGCCGCGAGAGGACGTCCTCTTGTTCGTCGCCACCAAGGACGACTCGGTGCCGTCCAGCGCCCAGTGGGCGCTGCGCGAGGCCCTAGGCCGCCCCGAGACCCGCACGATCGATACAGGCCACTACGTCGGGGTGGGGCTGTTCTTCCCGCACCTGCTCGGAAAGGCCCAGGAGTTCTTCGGAAGCCGCCTGGGCGCCCCATAGGCACGCCGCGCCCCTCGGATAGAGTGGCGCCCCGCCGCGATGCTCCAACTTCTACTTTTCGTCATCGGGAACCTCGCCGGTTCCTTCTTCTGCTCATTGAGCGAAGCCGCCCTCCTGGCCAGCAGCGAGGCGCGCGTGCGTGCGCGCATCGAAGCCGGGGACCGACGCGCCGTCCTCCTGCTGCAACTGAAGGAAGATCCCGGGCGTACGCTCGCCTCGATCGTGTTCCTGAACAACATCTTCGCCATCGCGGGAACCATGGTCACCGCGGCGATCGCCACGCGGGTCCTGCCCGAGGTGTTTGCAGGCACGGGGATCTCGGACGCAGTGTCGATGGGCGGCTTCATCGCATTGCAGACGCTGCTCATCATCGCGTTCGGCGAGATCGCTCCGAAGGTGCTGGGCGAAGCCCGCCCCGAGGTGATCGCCTCGCGGGTCGCACCGTCCCTCGTCTGGGTGCGCCGCCTGCTGGGTCCCCTGGTCTGGTGCGTCGAGAAGCTCGTCGCGTTCGCCAAGCCTTCGGACCGCGTGCAGTCCGGCGAAGAAGCAGAGATCCGCGAACTGGCCCGGCTTGGCGAAGAAGGCGGCCACATCGACCCGGAGGAGGCGGAGCTCATCCGTCGCGTGTTCCGACTCGACGACATCGCCGCCGAAGACGTCATGACGCCTCGGCCGTTGATTGAAGCCTTGCGCGCCGACGACACCGTCGGCTCCCTGCGCGAGGTGATCCTCGCGACCAACCACTACCAGCTCCCGGTGTTCGCCGAGGACCTGGACCATGTGACCGGCATCGTCACGCTGCGCGATCTGCTGGCCGCCCTCGCGAGCGGGGAAGAGCAGCGCACCGTAGCCGACCTCCAGCGCGCCCCGCTGTTCCTGCCGACCTCCCGCAAGGTCGACGATGTCATGCGCGACCTTCAGGCCGAACACGGTGGCCTGGCGGTCGTGATCGATGAGTACGGCGTCACCGAGGGCATCATCACGATGGACGATCTCGTCGAGGAACTCGTTGGAGAGGCCATCGACGAGAACGACCTTCGCGAGGGGCTCGTCAAGCGCCTCTCGCGCGACGAGGCGCTGGTGCACGGCCTCACGCGCGTTCGCGATGTCGCGCGCTTCCTGCACTCCACCGTCAAGTTCAAGAGCGTCGACGAAGAGACGACGACGATCACCGGACTCCTGCAGGAGCGGCTCGAGCGCATCCCGGTCAAGGGCGATCATGTCACCCTCTCGAACGCACTGCGCTTCGAGGTCCGCGAAGCCGACGAGCGTACCGCCCTGCGCGTGCATGTGCGCACCCTCCGATCGCCGCCTGCGGAGTAGGCCCTACGCCAGCACGCCCGTCAGGAGCAGGACGACGACCAGCGCCGCGACGGCCAGGCGGTAGTAGCCGAAGAGCGCAAGCCCATGCGAGCGCAGATAGCCGACCATCCAGTGGACGGCGAGCAGCGCACTGACGAAGGCGAAGCAGAGCCCGACGAGCAGCGCCGGGGGCGAGTAGGCCTCGTTGAGCTGCGCCCCGTGGCGGACGACGTCGTAGCCCGTCGCCGCACTCAGGGTCACGAGCCCGAGCAGGAAACTGAACTCCACCGCCGCCCCGAGACTCAGCCCGGCGAGCACCCCCCCCACGATGGTGACGAGGGAACGGCTCACGCCCGGCCACATGGCCACGCACTGCAGCAGCCCGATGACCAGGGCAGCGCGCACGCTGAGCTCGGCAAGTCGCTTGCCCGCATGGGCCCCCGCGCCGCCTTCCGAGGGTGTCCGCCACCACACGACGGCGAGGATCGCCCCGCCCCCGACGGCCCAGGCGAGCACGACCGGCCACGGGCCGAAGAGATGTGCCTTGATCTGCTCACCCAGGAGGAGTCCCAGGACAGCGGCGGGCAGGAACGCGCAGAGCACGCGACCGAGCAACCGTGCCCCGGCGGGATCCCGGCCGAAGAGGCCGCGCGTCATGCTGCCGACCCGCCCGGCGTAGAGGCCCAGCACCGCGAGGATGGCTCCGAGCTGGATGCAGATGGCGAAGGCATCGGCTGCGTGCTTGGCCTGGGCGTCGCGTGTGCCGATCCCGAGCGCCTGCTGGGCCACCAACAAGTGCCCCGTGGAGCTGATGGGCAGGAACTCCGTCACGCCCTCGATGGTGCCGAGCAGCGCGGCCTGCCAGAGGGTCATGTTCTGGGCGTCCCGGGCGTCGTACGCGGGCGCGAACACGACCGTCAGCACCCCTGCGAGGATCACCAAGGCAACAAGGACGATCCAACCCAGACGCGGCATGGGACCACGCTACCGCGGCTTCTCCGCCTTCCATCGCTTCGATCCTTCACGGACGGTCAGGAACCGATCCACGGGCACGTCCGTGAAGACCTGCACGTCACGCTTGGCGTTGGGCCAGCGCACCTCGAGTCGGTCGATCGTGGTGGCCTTGCCGAGTCCGAAGCAGGCTTCGGGCGCGTCCTGGTGATTCGCGAGGCCGCTGCCAGCACGCAGCTCGCGCATCTGGGTAATGCCCCCGGCAGTGACGCTCACGCGCGCGCCGATTCCGGTGCGATTCGCGCCGCCCTGCCCCTTGCCTACCAGGCGCACGTTCAGCCAGTGGTTGCCGTTGCGATTCGCGATGTCGTTGCGGAAGAGTCCGACGAGATTGGTTTCGATGCCGCCCATGTACTGCTCGCGGTGCGCCTTGTTCAAGCGCATGAACGAGCGTCCCGCGAGGATGTCCACGTCCCCGTCACGATCGAAGTCCCCGATCGAGAGATCGCCACACCCCTCCCAATCAAAGCCGGCGATCTGGGTGACCTCGTCCCACCCCCCAGCCTCCGTCTGGCGATAGAGGCGCAAGTACTGGCCATCGGGGTAGTCACCCGAGCCGATCAGGACGTCGAGCCGCCCGTCGTTGTCGACGTCGAGAAAGGCCGCGTGGAGATCGCCGAAGTTCCAGCGATCGGGCGTGCGGAACTTCCGCAGCGGAAACGCCTCGCGCACCGTCTCCCGCTCGAAGGCGAAACTCGCCTCCTTGCCTCCATTGTGAAGCAGCGACGGCACATCGGAGGCGGGCCCTGCCCAGAAGTGGGCGATCTCGCCGAGGAAGCAGTCCAAGTCCCCGTCGTTGTCGAGATCCCCGATGGCGCAATCGAACGTGTTGCCGTTGCTTCGAAAGGGCGCTTCCGGCGGCCGGCGCACGAACGCCGGGTACTTGCCATCCGTCACCTCGTCGCCGGCAAAGCCGGTGTCGAGGCCGACGTCGGTGAACGTCCCGTCGCCGTTGTTGCGCCACAGGTAGTTCCACTGCCGTCCGTAGGCCAGCTGCAGAAGGTCCTGGTGGCCGTCGTTGTTCCAGTCGCAGTGCGTGACGCCGTACGTCGGCCGGGAGAAGCGCAGGACGTCGCGCTTGCCCTTCTCCGGGAGGGTGCGCCCGGTGAAGGGCTGCGGGCTCGTCAGCAGACCGGCCTTTTCGGTGCCGTCGACAAACCCTCCCTTGCCGTCGCCCTTCCAGAGCCGGTCGACACCGCAGCCGACGAGCTGTCCGTACTGCCGATACTCCCGCCCCTCGTAGAGGTCGAGCACCCCGTCGTTGTCGACGTCGACGAGGGCGAGTGCCATCGCAGGACCGACGGCGTCCTTGGCCGTGTAGCCCGAGGCGGGGCCGCGCTTGAACCGTCCCTTGCCGGTGCCAAGCCAGATCGTGCTCCGCACACCCGGGTCGCACCCCTCGACGTCCTTCCAAGTGCGCCCATCAAGGCGCTCCCACCACGCGTGCACGCCCCAGGCGGCATCCTGATGCCCGTCGTTGTTCAGATCCGCGAAGTAGAGATAGTGCGGTGCAAAGGTGATGTCCTTCGCCTTGGCCTCGTCGGCCTTGCCGTCCTTCCCGACCGGCACCTTGCGGATGGCCGGGAACTCGATGCCGTGCTTGGTATGCGCCTCGAAACGGCGGCCTGCCTTCGAGAGGTAGAAGTGCTGCCGGTCGATGCAGAGGTCCCAGAAGCCGTCGCCGTCGAGATCGGTGAAGATGCAGTCCTTGGCCTTCACTGCCCCGAGGCCCACCTCGGCCGCGACGTTGGTGAACCAGGCCGCCTCCTTCCCTTCTTCGGCGCGCGCGGGCGCCCCCGCGGCGAGAACCAGACACACGATGAGGCAGCGACGCATGGGCCCAGCCTACGGGTGGCCCGCCCCGCTGGCGTGGCTCCGGCGTGGGGTGCGCGCACCCCAAGTGCCTCCAGCCGTGTGGATTGTGGGTGGAAACTCCGGGGAAAATGCCAGTCAAAACGACACAAGAGATTCTATGAAAAGACTTTACGTCACTCCACATCCTTGTCCCCCCAACCACCTACCCTCGCTGTCGATCGAGGGAGGATTCCATGCCCACACGGATGCTGACCCCAGCGGCAACGACAGCTGCGGCCATGGGAACTGCGGCCATGACACCAGCAGCCATGACACCAGCAGCCATGACCGCGGAGGGTGTGACCGGGCGACAGCGCGCGGGAACGAGCCCGGGCGAGTCGATCGGATGGGGTGAGTACCTCACGGCGGGCTTGACCACGCTCGGCATCGTGATCGCCCTCTTCCTGTAGGCCAGCCCCCCCAAGAGGCCAGCCCGCTCCGCTGCCGCGGCCTGGGCGCACCGGTCGTGAATGGCCCTTCTCCCAGGGGGTCGGCCTCGGGCGTACCATCCCCCCGATGGCTTCCCGCACTCCTCCCTCCCAGACCGCCGCCTCCCGGCGGAGCCCCTGGATGCGCCTGAGCCAGCGCCTGCGCCACCTGAAGCTCGTCGAAACCGTGGCCGTGCCCGTCGCCGTGGGATGCATCAAGATCATCGCGGCGGTGCCCTCGCGTTGGGTCCTTGCGACGGCGGATGCGCTCGGCAATGCGCTCTCCGTGCTCGATCGCCGGGGCCTGCGCGCCGCCCACGCCAACCTCGACCTCGTGTTCGGTGACGAGAAGACCCGAGCCCAGAAGCAGCGCATCCACCGGCGTGCCTACCGCCAGCTGGTGCGCGCGATCTTCCTGCTCTTCCACCTGCAGCCGATGAGCGCGAAGCGCTATCACAAGTGGGTCGATGTTCCCGAGACGATCCGCGATGCCTGGCAGGCGGACATGCTCCGCGAGCAGGGTGGCGTTCTCGTCTCCGGGCACATCGGCAACTGGGAGATGATGTTGGGGTTGCGGGTCCTGTTCCAAGACTTCCCCCCGACCGCGTTCCTCGCCGAGCAGATCCCCCACGGCGCGGTCAACAGCGTGCTCAAGAGGCTGCGCAGTCACGGCGATGTGATCGCCGCGTTCCGCAAGGGCGGGGCGCGTGCCGTGATCAACGCCGTGGCCCAGGGCGGCACCGCGGCACTGCTGGTCGACCGCAACGTGCGCCGCAAGCAGGGCGGCGTGTTCGCGCCGTTCATGGGACTTGAAGCACGCACATCCCCCTTGCCGGCTTGGATCGCACTCCGCCACAACGTGCCTGTCTTCCCGATCTTCTGCTTCCCCACGGACGATGATCGCTACCGCCTCTGGCTCGGCCCCAACCTTGCCGCCGACCTCCCCGAAGGCGACGAACACGAGCGCCTGGTCGCGCTGCTGACGCGCATCAACGGCGTGCTCGAGGAGGTCATTCGCGCCAAGCCCGAGCTGTGGAACTGGACGCTGAAGCGCTGGAAGAGCCGCCCCACGGTCGAGCTGGGCCGCTACCCCGCGTACAGCCTGCACGATCCCGATCGCGCCTAGCGGCGGCCCGATCGCGCCTAGCGGCGGCCCGACCGCGCCTAGCGGCGGCCCGATCGCGCGTAGGGTCAGGCGCGCGCGACCAGCGCGTCCGCTCGGTCGGCCAGGGCGTTCAGCCGCTGCTCGACCTCCACGCGCAGTGCCTCCAGGCCGGCGCGATCGAGGTCGGCCGGCACGCGGATCGGACCATCGGCCAGCACCACGGCCCGGGAGAGCGGGATGGGGATGTGGAACGCCGCCCAGGTGCGCTTGAGCACCTTGACGCGCTCATACGAGGTCCGCACAAGCCAGATCGGGCGACCGGACGTCTTGGCCAGATGCAGGATGCCCGGCTTGAGGACCCGCGGGGGCGGTCGCGGGCCGTCACACACGACACCGACCGACGCGCGCGGATCGTCCTTGAGCAAGCGCGTGAGCTGGAGCAAGGCCTTCTGGCCGCCGCGCGCCGAGGATCCGCGGATCGGCCGACGAAAGCCCATCGCCTCCGCGGACACGCTGGCGAGGCCGCCATCACGGCTCGCACTCGCGAGTGGGTAGGTCTTGCGGCGCGCGTTCCAGCGGGAGAAGTACCCGAAGGTGTGTACGAAGTCCTGGTGCCAGGTGGCGAACACCACCGGTTCGTCGCTCCGCAGCACGCGCAGCAGGCGTCGATCGTGTCGGAACAAGTACGTTCCGAAGACAAAGCCGCGATACCAGCGCAGGAGCAAGACGATCAGCGTCTGCGTCAGGCGGTGGGCCAGGATGCTCTTGCGCGCTGCCATGCGTGAACGCCGATCCGTCAGTCGTTGACGCGTTCCTGGAACTCGCCGGTCGCGGTGCTGACCCGGATCTTGTCGCCCTGGCGAATGTGCCCCGGCACCTTGATCACAAAGCCGGTCTCGAGCTTGGCGTCCTTCATGACGCTGTTGACGGTATCGCCCTTCACGGCGGGGTCGGTCTCGATGATCACGAGATCGACCTTGGCCGGAAGACTGAGGCCGATGGGCGTGCCTTCGTGAAACGTCACCTCGAACTCGTCGTTCTCCTTGACGTAGTTCATCGTGTCGCCGAGCACCTCACGGTCGAGGCTGTATTGCTCGAAGTTCTCGGTATCCATGAACACCGGGCCGGTCTGGGCGTCATCGTAGAGGTACTGCGCCTTGCGGGAGTCGAGCCAGGCGCCCTCGACGTTCTCGTTGGACGAGAACTTCTCGGTGACATGCGAGCCCGTACGCATGTTGCGCATCTTGACCTGCACGAAGCCCCGCTTGTTCCCGGGGGTGCGATGGGTCACATCGACGGCCTGCCAGAGGTCGTCCTTGTGCTTGATGAAGCTGCCCTTGCGGATGTTGGTTGCGTCCATGGCGGCAGTCTACTGCCTCACCGGCGCCTGTCCCCAAAGGCATCTCCCGCCCAGGGGCTTCGCCGCCTCCGAGCAGAACGCACACCCCGCGGCTCGCCCCCGTCAGCAGGCCCGCCGCGGCAACGGAGGCTCCCCGCGCGCGCCGGGGCGCCCCGGCTTCCAGGGAGGCACCTGTGGCAGGGTGCCTCGAGGGCCTGTCTACGGCGTCCACCATCTGGGCCCACCTGCTGCGCCGGCCGATGCCCTCACGATCCGTGCCCCAACGGCGCTACGGCACCTCAACGTGCAGGAGCACGCCTCCGGGCCCGATCGTCGTCGTGACGACGGCTCGCTTCGACCTCCCCCGGCTCGCGACGCTGTGTCTTCAGACAGTGCCTAGCGCTCGACGGCCTTGTAGCGGGTCTCGGTCCGGCTGAAGTAGTTCAGGCTGAACGCCCGCAGCCAGGGCGTCTGCTTCCAGGGGTTGCTGAGCACGGGTTCCTCGAGCGAGCCCCCACCCCCACGCCGCGCACTGTCAACAGGCGTGAACGCATTGGCCTTGTACACGAAGTAGAGGCGGAACTCCGCCGTGTCCGACTCGACGTTGAGCTCGTTGCCGGAGCGGCCGTGGCCGATCGCGGAAGAGCCCGTGTCGTCGAAGATGAACAGGTGGGAGTTCTGCTTCCCGGACAGGTCGGCCTTGCGGCCCATGCCCTGGTCCTGGCGCAGATCGACGATCTGGTCCGTGTCCCACGGGACGTTCGGGTTGAAGCGCGCGAGCACGTAGATGTCCATGTAGCCGCTGCTGGCTTCCGAGCCATCGTTGTTGCCTACGCCCCCGTCGGAGCCACTGAGACGACCGCGCAGGTTCTCCGACCACGTGAACCCACGCCAGAGCGCAGAGCGGGCCTTGGAGCCGAGCTCCAGGTACGAGCACTCGGGATGGTCGTGGATGCCGTCGAAGGCATCGGCACTCTCGCCCCGCCGCGGGGTGTAGCGGTCCCAGAACCGGAACGGCTGGAAGAGCACGATCTCACGCGAGTCGTGGTCGGTGGCGTCGGTGCCGTAGCGACCTCGGAACAGTCCACGCCCACGGGAGCGGTTGTCGTTGTCGATCGACTCCGGCATGAGCAACTCGCCGTTGCTCATGCGCGTGTAGTGCACCATCTCCGCGGTGTCCTCCCGCAGGATCCGGACCGTGCCCTCCTTGGGCCAGCCGTTCGTGCGGGCCATCGGGACGCTCGCCCCTTCCGCGGTCATGCCGCCTTCAAGATAGGACACGGGCAGATCCGGCAGGAAGCGCAACGGGTCGCCAATGGGGTGGAAGGCCGTAGCCGTCCCCATGATGCCGCGCTCACAGCCTTCGAGGACGAGGGTGTTGGTGCCCTCCATGCGGCTGTCGCGGTAGGCGATCAGCTCGCCGCCGACCAGGACGAGTCCGCACTTGCGGTCGTAGCCATCGAGCGTACTCAGGTCCTGATTCGTCCCACCATTGGCAATGCGGATCTCATCGCCCTCTTCCGTCAGGCCGTCGTTGTTGTTCACGAAGAGCCGCGTGTCGTGGGTGTGTCGCCAGACGAACAGTTCGTCGAGGAAGGCCGTCACGAGGCCCGCGCCCGAGAGTTGGCTCTGGCCGAACTCGACGTCCTGGCTCATGTCGTCCGGCAGCTCACCGCAGGGGAAGCGCAGAATGCGCGGGTAACCCCGCGGGTCGTTGCGACGCGTCGTCGCCCCGGTCGCCGGAGCCTCCACGCGATTCTCCACCCAGTCGTCGAGGGCCGTCCAGTCCGATGTCGGATCGCCCCACCGCACGCCGACCTCCACGCGCGTCGGCTCTTCGCCGCCCGTGCTGATGGTGATCACGTCGTTGCGGCCGGTGCGAGCCAGAGCCGCCCCGTTGGACGCCTCCCAGGCACGGAAGCACGGCAGGAAGTACGCGAGGTTGTCCCCCGAGGCGCCGCCGTGGTCGAGACCCAGGCGGGCGGCCAGGGCGTCCCCGCCACCATCCTGCTGCTGCGGGTTGTCACCCACGTAGCCACGGAACCTGAGCTGGGCGGCTGCCGTCGTCGGGCCCTCGGGCTCCCAGACGGCGCCGTTGCCGATCTCGTCGCCGTTGTCTTCCTGGTCGCCGCCGGCATCGCCGTCGGACGGATCACGGGTGCCCGGGGGCACGCTCGGGATCTTGGCATCGCCCTCTTCCTCTTCGCCGCCGCCGGAGCCGCCGCCGGACTCATCCGGTGCCGGCTCTTCTTCGGGGGGGCCGTCGCCGGCGCCGTCGCCGGGCGCGGCTCCGCCACCGTCGGCGTCCCCACCCGGGCGATCGCCGGGTCCGACGTCGTCACCGCCATCGAAGCTGCCGCCTTCTTCTTCACCGCCTTCGCCGTCCTGCGGATCCAGCGGACCACCGCCACCGCCGCCGGACCCACTGCCGTCGTCGGTCGGGTCGATCGGCTCGCCGTCTTCGCCTTCGTCGTCGCCGGGCTCGACATCACCGCCGGGACCCGGACTCGGGAGGGGCGCGCCATCATCGTCGCCGGTGCCGTCGCCGTCGCCGGTGTCACCGCCACCGCCGGGATCGGTGGGCTCGCCGCCGTCGTCCCCGGTGGGATCGGTCGGCTGACGCTGCCCGGGGGGCAGGCCGTCGCCGGGCGTCGGGTCGCCGCCTTCCTCGGGGCTGTCCGGTCCGTCCTGGGGCGGAAGATCGGGTGTGTCATCGCCCGGCGGCGGGGGCACCGGCGGCTCTTCATCCGGGAGCGGCGGCACCGGCGGCTCGGTGTCGTCGGGATCCGGCGTGGCCGATCCGCCCGCCAACGTCTGCGAGTTGCCGAAGAAGTGGCTGGTCACGCCACCGATGTTGCGATCACGGACAAACAGGATGTCCGGTGCCGCACGGTTGCGCTCGATGGAGTCGTAGCGAATGATCTCGAGTTCACCCTCGGGCACGCCGTCCGTCGACAGCGCGACGTACGCGCTTGCCGGCTCGTTCGGGTAGTAGCGGGTGAGGATCGTCTCGTGCGCCGGCTCACTCGGATCGAGGTAGTCCTGGCCCTGCTCGGTGCCGCCCGAGGCCATCACGGAGATCGGAACCAGGAACGCGGGGAACTCGGTCTGCGCGGTCTGGTTCTCGGTGATGAGGAAGTACGGATCGGCTTCCCCCTGCCACGCGGACTTGACGTAGCGCTCGATGGTGAATTCGTTGCCACTGCGCTCGTAGTAGACGACCTCCCAGCCGCCGAGCTTGATGTCGGAGCCACCGCCCGCGGCGGGGTCCTCGCCGCCGCCGTCTCCGGTGTCGGGCGCCGGTTCGCCATCCGGGACCGGCACGGGATCGCCACCGCCCTCGCCGTCCGGCACTTCACGACCGGGAGGTACCCCGTCACCAGGACGCGGCTCGCCGCCCTCCTCGGGACCCTCGTCGCCCTCGGGCTGTTCAGGGAGCGGCTCGCCATCCGCGGGGGCGGCGATGCTGCGCATTGCGTTCGCGGCCGGGCCGGCGGGACCGCCGGAGCCCGTGGTGGCGTTCGCGATCTCCGGGCAGCCCATGAGCGCGAGGCCGCGCGTCGGGAACGCCTCAGCGCCCTCGGCGTCGTCCTGGCCCCACATGCCAACACCCGTCACGCTGATGTTGCGCTGCTCGGGCCCGAAGCCCGCCAGGATGATGGGCGTCGTCATGCCGTCGAGAACGACAGGCACGGTGTCCGGGGCCGGCGTTCCGGTCATGGTGGAGATGCGCAGGGCCGACCACTTGCCGAGGCGCTCGTTGATCGACGCGCCGCCCTTCATCACATCCACTGTGAGCGGCATCGAGTAGCCGTTGATGTAGACGGGGGTGTTCGCCGGGTACTCGAGCGCTGCGGTGCCGCGCTGACCGCGGAAGCAGTCACGGAACGCGGAGTCCGTCAGGGTTTCGTACTCGATGATCTCGCGGCCGATCCGGATCGAGCCACGCACCGGGAAGCCATCCGTGCTCTCGACGGCGATCTCCTCGCTGTCCATGGTGACCGAACCGCTGGTGCGGGTCATGCCGCGGCGCTTGCCGATGTCGACGCCGTCGATGAGCAACTGCATCGTCGCGGGGTCTTCGCCCAAGCACGAGACATGGATGTGGTACCAGGTGCCGGGCTCATAGTCGAGCTGCTCCATCGGCACGTAGACCTCGGCGGCCTGTCGCCAGTTGTTGCCCGCCGAGCAGCGGAAGGTGAGTTCCTGCCCCTTCTCGCCATCCTGGACGAACAGCGCGAAACGGTTCATGTACTCCTCGACGCCGGTGTCGAAGACGGTCCAGTCCTGGTCGCTGTACGGACGCCACCAGAAGGACATCGAGAAGGGCCGCACCATGTTGTCCGTACGGCCCATGAAGGTGTCCTTCACGGGACGCGTGTAGGCCTGGTCGTAGCCGGTGTAGTGGCCGTCGGCATAGTGATTGTTGTCGAAGTGCTCTTCCACCTGTGCGCCGGGCAGCAGCATGCGGACGGGCTCGAGACGCACATCCCCCATGTCCTGGCCGCGGGTCACGCTCGGGTAGATGTTGTAGAGAATGCTCTTCGGACCGCGGATGGCGGGCTGGATGTGCGCGTGGGACTTGCTCTTCCAGGCCACACCGAAGGGGTAGGTCGTGACCCACTTGGCACCGCTGCCCATGGCAAGGCGCATCTCGAAGTCGTCCTGCGAGTCGAGGGTGGCGCTCGCGACAGCGTCCGAGCCGATCTCGACGACCTCACGGACACTCGACTCGGCGATCTGCTCACCAGCACGGTTGTTGAGGGCGACGCGGGCCTCGAGGTGGTAGACGTCGAGCGTACGGAAGTTCCACGGCGCCGTACCGAAGCGCAGCTGCGAGCTGTGCGGGTTGATGGCGTTGATGTAGAGGGCCGCGTGGTGCTCACGCTTGATCTCGCTGCTCTTGACCTTCATCTCAAGCCAGCGGCCGAAGTCGGTCGCGTGCCGGAACGGACCGCTCTTACGGGCGCCGGAGTCCTTGTCCGCGCTCAGCGGTCCCTTGCGCTCGCGAACGATCTCGCCAGCCAGGGACCATGCAAGCTCGGGGGTGACGACCTGGTCCTTGCCCTCGGCGCGCCAGAGCTGGACGTTGGCCATCACGGCGTAGAGGACCTCGCGCGAGGCCGTGTTGATGTTGATCGGGTACGGCGCGAGCGCGGCGACCTTGGTCTCGCCGCCCTGGTACTTCACGTGCTCGCGCTGGGACTCGGGGACACTTGCCGAGACGCTGCCGGCTGTGGTCGCGAACGCGTCGCGGCGACGACCCTCACGGTCGCCGACCTGATCGATGACCTGGTAGACCGAGCGCACGCCATTGCTGATGCGCGCGATGCAGCCCGGGTTGAGGTAGGCGGAGGTGCCGGACGGGTTGGCGCGGAAATCGCGCAGCTGCAGCTCCTCGGGCTCGCCGCCATCGAGGGACCCGGGCAGCTCGTTCATGACGAGCTGATCGGCAAGCCACGTCGCGGACGACTCGCGCTTGCTCCAGACGGTGAGGTAGGGCAGGACGCGCTCGAGGCGATCGGCGGACAGGACGCCATCCTCGCCCCAGCCGCTGATGGCGCGCAGCGACTCGAGGTTTTCGAAGGGCGCGAGCTCGCCGGGGCGGCTCGCGATGATGTGCGTCGCGAGCTTGTAGGCGGTGTAGTCGATCACGGGCACGCCGCGCTTGTGCGCTTGGGCCGTTCCGTTGTCGCCGAGCGGTGTGCCCATCAGGACGCCACGCTCGCACCCCCGGAAGGCCTCGCCGTCGAACTCTTCGTACTTGATGACTTCCCGACCGATGCGGATGTAGCCACCCTTCGGGTTGAAGCCGCGCAGACCGCCAAAGCGGCCGGTGACCACGTGCTCGACCGCAATATCGCCGCCGCCGGTATCGACCTCGTCGGCAAGGAGAGCCGACCCCATGAGGTTGGCGAGCAGGAACATCTGACCGCCGTTGACGTTCACGCGTGCCTGGGCATCCTCAATGAGGACGGTCCAGATGGAGCCACGATCATCGTTCATCGGGCCGAGGCCGCGCGACTTGAGGTACTTGGCCCGACCGGCTGTGGACGGGTCCTTCTCCCACATCGTGATGATCTCGTTCTCGATCGTGGACCGGAACGCGTCGTTCGGGGTGATCTCCGCGAGGCTGTCGACCAGCGGCATCGAGTCGACGCCCATGCCGCCTTGGTTGGCGCGCTTCTGCTCCTGCCAGGGGGTGGTGGAGCCCAGGTAGAGCTTGGCGATCTCGGCGAGGCTCTCTGCCTCGAGCCGCGCACGCGCACGGGCCCCGACGGCCTGGGTGCGGTCCTGGCCTTGGCGCATGGAGAGCGCGAAGGGCAAGGCCACAAGCACCATCGTCACGAGGATCGTGATGACGATGAGCATCGCGACACCGCGCGAGCGGGCCGTTGCCCCCGCGTGCGTACACGAACCCAAGGAGCGAAGTTTGGTCGTAAGCATCGTCGTACCTCCGGGGTGAGTTCGGCGAAGAGGCCGAACGCACCGCGTGCGATTGGTGATTCTATCCAGCATGTCTAGTGCGCCTGCCGTCCATCCCGGCCCTCGGGCTCGGGACCGAAGACCAGCGCGATGCCGTCAAACCAGGCGATGACGGCGCGGGCTGTCTTCGCAGGCGTTGTCGTGGGCTTGGCGCTCGCCGGCTTGGTGGCCGCCGGCTTGGTGGCTGCCGGGCACTCCAGCCGAAGTTCCACCCGACCGCCGGGAAGGCGCTCGAGCCAATCTCGCGGCAGAGCCAGCGTGACGACGGCCACGCCCGGCTCGCCGGCGCCGTCCGGCTCGCCAGCACCGTCCGTCCGGACGACGGTGGCTGTCGCCAGGGCCGGTGCTGCGTTCCCGGTCTCGCCCTCGACGGCGCGCTTCTGCGCGAGGCTCACGCGCGTGCCGGCAGGCGCCCGCAGCGCCACCTTGAGCGCGTAGGCCGCGCCGACGGCCGGCTCCGGAGTCCACGTGAGCAGCATGTCGGCCGCCTCGCCGCTGCGCGCCAGGACGCGAACGTCCTGCCGGCCTCGACGCAAGGCGCCGTTCGTCGCGCGAGCGCGGAAGAGCCGCGCGGACACGGCCCGCTCCGTCGTGGTCGCCGGCAGCGAGCCCCCGAAGAAGCGCAGATCGTGGAAGAGCCCCCGGGCCGGCGCACCGAAGGCCTTGATGCCGTCGGCAGCGAGCAGGACCCGGGCCGGACCGACGAGCGGCACCGACGCGCTTCCGTCCGCGCGGTAGAAGCGGGCGATGCTGTGGGCGTGCAGGGCAACGGCGGGTGCGTGCGCACCATCGCCGGCGTCCACCGCGACATGCGCCGCGCCGGACTCCAGCACCAGCACGCCAATCCCGTCGATCTCCAACGGGATGGGATGCTCGCGCGTCGCGAGCTGGGCTTCGCCCGACTCGAGACGCAAGAGGTGGACTGGCGTGCGTGTCGCGCCGCGCTGCAACGCCTGGGCGTCGACCAGCGCGGTGCGGCTGACGCGGACGGCATCTCCCGCCCCGACGACGAGCATGGCGTCGTGTGCGAAGCGGAAGCTCAGGAGTTCGTCCTCGCTCGGCGTGAAGCGGCGCCCGAACGCGGCGCGGTAGCCGGGCTCGACCCGCGAGGTCTGAACGGCCCCGGCGGTGTCGGCGCGCGCCAAGGCGCGCAGCGTAAGACCGGCGTAGGCCTCCTCGCCGTCGCCGGCGAGCAGGAACGCGATCCCAACGCCAACCAGGAGCAGCGCAGCCACGGCCAGCCCGCGGGCGCCGAACAAGGGCTTCAGCTGGCGGCCCCGCAGCGGCCGTGCGCGCACGGCGGCCTGTCCAACCGGGGCGGCCTGTCCAACCGGGGCGGCCTGCCCAACCGGGGCAGCAGCGCTCGCGAGCTCCGCCGCGGGCTCGAAGCAGGCAAGGGCCGCGTGCCGGACGCCGAGGGAGAGGCCCTCCGCGGGGGTTGCTGCCAGGGCCTCCAGCAGGAGCGCCTCTGCGAGGAGGTCATCGCTGAAGCGCTCGGCTGCGTGGCCCGCGACGGCGGTCTGCCGCGCTTCGACCGGCAGGCTCTCGGAGGCAGCCTCCCGGAGGGACGCGTCGAACGCCGCCAGCGCCCGGGCGCGCAACTCGGCAGGAAGCCGCTCGGCACCGATAGCGCTTGGGCCGTTCGTATGCTGTTCGCTGGCGAGGAGGGCCAGGGCGTCCACGAGAAGCTCCGCCGCCCCCCTCTCAGCCCCCGCGTCAGCGTCCGTGTGCCCACACCCGGCCTCGGCATCGCCGCCGTCCTGCGGCAGATCGGGGGTGTTGGGGGTGGAGTCCGTCATGCGTGTGCCCTGAAGCGCGGGTCATCTACGACGAGGTTCGACCGTAACGACCTGTCATTTCTTGAGTTACGACCGACCGGAGCGTCCTTGCCCAGCCTGGTCTCCGTGCCACTCGGATATACGCCCCCCGGCGCTGCGACCGGACAGCGGAATTCGGGCCTGCCCTGGCGGGGGCTGGCCTAGCGGCGGCTGCGCTCGCCCAGAACGACGGAGACCTGCTTCGAGGCGCCGCCACGGGTGACGCCGAGGGCTACCGTCTCTCGAGGGCGGAAGGGCAGCAAGAGGTCATGCAGGCTCGTTCCGGGCGGAGCCTTGCGCCCCCCCACGGAGACGATCACATCGTGACGGCGAAGGCCCTGGCGCGCCGCCGCGCCCCCAGGCTCGAGGCTCCGAATCACGTGGCCGCCGGACTTCAGACCGAGATGCGCGCGGAGGCTCTCGTCCAGCGCCTGGGTCTTGATCCCCAGCCCCGCGCGCGGCACGCGGCCGTGCTCCTCGAGGAGGGGCCAGATTAGCCGCACCACTTCAGCTGGCACGATGACGGCCTCGACGGGACGCGGTCGGACCTTCAGGCCCTGGGCCGCAGGACGCTCGCCGGGGGCGGGCGCGATCGTGGCTCTCCGCCCCACGAGCAGACCGGCCAGCCGACCGGCCCCATCGAGCAAGGGCGCGCCGGCATCGGTGTCGACCGCTGCCAGCGCCACCCCGACGAGACCCGTCGTACGAATCACGATCCGCCGGTCGGGGTCGCGCAGCGAGCCGATCCGGCCGTGGGCACGCACGGGACCCACCGCGACGGCATCATCCCCCGTGACCATGACCAGCCGGCTGCCCAAGGCGGGCAGGCCAAGCGGCGCGGGCTTGGCCGCTGGGGCTCGCGGCGTCTTCGTCGAGCCCGCCGCCTGCGGCGTCCCCGCCGCGCCGCGCAACGCGGGCAGATTGGTCGTCGCAACCCGAAGCAGCGTGAGCGCGGTCTCGGCATCGTGGCCCAGCTGCCGCGCCCGGAGTTGGCGGCCGTCGTGCAGTACCAGCGTGATTGTGCCCGCCCGCCCAGGCGGGGGCCCGGCCATGAGGAACAGGCCGTCGCGACGCACGACGACCGCGTGCCGGGTCATCGTTCGATCGCCAAAGCGCGGGTCGCGCAGGCGGACCCGCGCCACCGAGGGACGGGCGGCGCGCGCCACGGCCAGCTCGGCGGCGCTCGCGCCGGCCTCTGCCGTTGTCTCGGCCGGGGTCGCCGGGGCGACGGGGGTCGCGTTCGCGGGCACCAGCGGGGCCGGCTTCGGCTCGTCCTCGGCGTACGCCGAAGGCGCGGTCAGGGCCAGCGCCACGAGCAAGCCCCAGGCAGCCCGCCCGGACGCGCAGTCTGCCGCGGCACGCACGGCCGGCATCGGATCAGTTCGTCTCATCGTCATCGACGGATACCCGGACCGGGCCCGGCACGCGCAGGCGCCGCGCGGCCGCGTCCAGGACCCGGACCTCGTCGATGGAGATCCGACCGGCGACACCGCCCGAACCCAGGATGTGAAACGAGACGACGCCGCGACGCGGGGCGCCCCGGCCGTCCCTGCGCGCGGGCGCATGACCCACAGGCACCGCGTCCCCGACCGGCTCGAGTGCCCGACGCGCGCTCGCAGCGCTGACCGCTGGGGCGTCGAGGCGCGGAAGGAGCTCATCGCGGGGATCCTGCAGCGGCTGCACTCCGGGCGGTTCGTCGAACGAGACCCGCGCTTGGCTCAGGAGGCCGCCACCAGCGAACAACAGCACACAGGCCGCCGCTGCCAAGGCCCGCCAGCGGCCCAGGCTGCGGGGGGCATCGAGGAACGCACCGCTCATGCCGGCCCGGCCCCAGCGATCGGCCCCAGCTCCCGCCTGCACCGCCTCGAACAGCCCCTCGAGGACCCGCCCCGGGACGGCCCGTGCGTGCAGGGCATGCCGCGCCAGCAGCGTGTCGAGGCGGGCCTGAAGCTCAGCACTCAGCGGCTGCGGTGCGGCCTCGCCCAGCGTCGCCATCGCCCGGCGTACGCGCGCCTCGGCCTCATGGACCTCTCGCTCGGGATGCGCCAGGCGCTCCCGGGTGAGGTCATCCAGCGCGGCCTCGGCCGCGCGGAGCGCTTCGCAAAGCGGCAGCGGCGCACTCATGCGGAGCCCCCCTCGAAGACCGGGGCGGCGCCATAGCGCTCCTCCCAGGCCTTGCGGAACAATGCACGCGCGCGGTGCAGGCGCCAGCGCGCCGTCGGGTAGCTGCAGTCCGTGACGCGGGCAATCTCGCGGGGCGCGAGTCCGTGGAACTCGCGCAGCGTGAGCGCGAGGCGGTAGTCCACAGGCAGCAAGGCCAGGACCGCGGCGACCTGGTCCGGCAAGTCGGCCGACGGCGCGTGGTCTGTGCCCTCGAGCGCCGACGCGGCCCCGGAGCGCTCGTCGGCACCGCCGACGACCTGGGCGACATCTTCGACGGGCAGCGCGCGACGACGCCGGCGGCGGTAGTGGTCGATCGCGAGGTTGCGGGCAATCCGGAACAGCCAGTTCATGAGATCCCGGCTGCGGTCGTAGCGTTCGATGGCCGCGTGCACGCGGATGAAGGTCTCCTGGACCACATCCCGCGCCTCGTCGGCATCGAGGAGGATGTCGTTGGCGACCCAGAAGAGCGGGCGCTGATAGCGCTCGACAAGCCCTCGGAAGGCGTCCTCGTCACCCCGCAGGATGCCATCGACGAGGACCCGGTCGGCGGCCTGACGCGTGCGGCGCGCCTCGGCATCGCCTCGCCGGTGCCGCTTCATCGGCAGGCTCAGCGCACGCGGCGCCAGCGGCCGCGTCCCTGCGGCCGGCTCGACGGCGGGGCCGTACACAACGGCCGGGGTCGGGGTCGAGGCGGCGCTCATCGGTGGGGTCGGCTCTCCAGGCGCGGTACGGGAATCATCGGAAGGGGCGGGTGGTGGCGGATCGGGCTGTGGGTGAGCCTATTGTCAGGCCAAGCGAAGGGCAGGGGGCCTGATTCCAGGTCGGCCCTACCCCTCTACGCCGGGGCGCGGCCGCTGTTGGCGCCGGACCTCGACCACAGACGGTTTTCCAGGGGTAGAATTCAGCCCGGCACTCGGCGAGAAGGGTACGCATGCACAAACGATCCCGACCCACCCGCGGTCGCCCCTGCGGGCGGCTCCTGTGGGCCCTCCTCGCCCTCGCCTTCCTTGGCAGCCCCCCGGAGGGGCTCGCGGCCCCCAAGGGCACGCCGGGGGTGCCCGACCGCGCCCTTCAGAAGGCCATCGACAAGGCCATCGAGAAGGGGGCTGTGTACCTGCGCTCCGAGCAGAAGCAAAATGGCCTCATCGGGGGCGTGCACCACGGCAGCGACCGCCACTACACGGTCGGCACCACGGCGCTTGGCGGGCTCGCCCTGCTGGCCGCCGGCGACAAGCAGGGCGACAAGCATGTCGACGCCGCCATGGCCTACTGCCGCGGCCAAGACAAGGACCGCGGGGCTGCGGGCAGCCGGACCACCTACGACACCGGGACGCTCCTGATGTTCGCCACCCAGTACTACCGGTCCAAGGCCAAGGCCGGAGGGCGCAAGAAGCGCCACACCATCACCAAGGAGGCGAAGCGCAACCCCTGCAGCCTGCCCCGCGAGGTGCTCGAGTGGATCAAGGACATGGCCATGTTCTTGGTGAACACCCAGGAAGACGCCGGCGGGTTCGGCTACCCCAAGCCCCGCGAAGACATGTCGAACACGCAGTACGCCCTGCTGGGCCTGCGTGCAGCTCGCGAGTGCGGCGGCGTCGTCCCCGGTCGCGTATTCAAGCGCGTCATCGATCGCCTACTGATCTTGCAGGAGCAAGACGGCCCGAAAGTGCTGCGCACCCTCGGCGGCGAGAAGAAGGGCGATTCGATCTACAAGATCGACGGCGGTGACCGCGCCCGGGGGTGGGGGTACATGGCGAGCGCGCCGGGCGCCACCGGCAGCATGACGACGGCGGGCATCGCCTCCCTGGCCATCTGCCACGACGCCCTCACCCAGCCGAAGCGCCTGCCCATCTACAACCGCAAGCTCGAGAACCGGGTCAAGCGCGCCGTGCAAGACGGCTTCGCGTGGCTCGACGTGAACTTCACCGTCGAACGCAACCCCGGTCGTGCCGCGCCGCCGTGGCACTTCTACTACCTCTACGGTCTGGAGCGCGCGGCCATCTACGGAAGCCGCACCCTGATCGGCGCGCACGACTGGTACCTGGAAGGCGCGCGCTATCTGGTCGGTCGCCAAGGCGGCGACGGCAGCTGGAACACCGGCATGCTCGGCGGCAAGGAGTACAAGGCGAGCGCCGTACTCGACACCGCGTGGGCCATCCTGTTCCTGAAGAAGGCGACGCGACCGATGAAGCCCATGCCCCCGCCCGTGGTCACGCCCCCCGCCAAGTAGAAGTCCCCCGCCCCACCATGTTGACCCCCAACCAAGAAGAGGCCGCTTTGGTCGCGCGCTGCGCGGACGGGGACCGCGCTGCGTGGGAGACATTCGTCGATCGCTTCGGCCCCCTCATCACCGCCCTCGCGCGTCGGATGCTGGGGCGTCGGACCGGACGCGCTCCCGACGCCGACGTCGATGAGATTGCGGGCGAGGTCTTCCTCGCGCTGGTGCGTCGCGAGCGGATCCTGCTCAAGCGCTACGACTCGACGTACCGACTCTCGACGTACCTCGGGGTCATCTGCCGCACGGAGGTCTTGCGGCACTTGCGGCGCCGGAACCGCCTCCCCCACGACCTCGAGGATGCAACCCGGATCGCGGAGCCCGATGGCACGCTCGGGCCGTCGCGCGCCATCGAGGACCAGGAACGCATGGACGCCATCCGCACCCTGCGCGAGGCGCTGCATGAGTTGGACGAGCGCGACCGCCGACTCCTCACGATGAAGTATCTCGAGGGCATGGACTACCGCAGCATCGGCGAGGCCCTCGGGGTGAACCCGGAGAGCGTCGGCCAGTTCCTCCACCGTGCGAAGCAGCGGCTCGCCAAGCGTGTCCCGCACCTGCGGGCGTTCCTACCGGAGACGATCGACCAGGAGAGCTAGCGTGCGAGCGCTTGGCTGATCGCCGCGTCCAATGCCGAGGCCTCGACGCGCGAGTACCAGGACTTCACCGGCGTGCGGCTCGGCGTAAGCACGACCGTGGTCGGGACGTAGAAGTTGTAGTACGTCCGGACGACGCGCTTCTGGTCGGCGTCCCAACGGGCCTGGGTACCGACATCCACGAGCACGAGGTCGATCTCGCCCTTGCGACGCACGAGCAACTCGAGGTACGCCGCCGCCTGGAGGTCAGACGCCTTGGAGGCGTTGTCGTAGAACACGATCACACACGGCTTGGTGCTTGTCCCGAGGACGCGCGCTGCCGGCGCCGAGGGCAGCAGCTCGGGCGGGTAGCCCGGAACAGCTGAATCACCGGGGCCGCTGCGGAGGCGCTCCGCGTGCGTACGTGCCGTGTAGCTGCTCGGCGGCGTGAACGTCGTGCCACGGCGCTCCTCGGCCGTCGCGCCGGCGGGCTTCGCGCCCTCAGGCCCTTCGAACGGATCCACGGGATCCGTCTCGCCGGGCGAGGCCGGGATGGGATGCGCGGCCGGGTTCGTGCCCGCAGGCGCGGGATCCGGCTGGGCCGGCGCAGCCAACGCCTCGCGAATCGCCTTCTCGACGAGCGACGCGTCGACGCGACCCGAGCGCGTCAGGCGCACCTTGCGCTGGGCGTCGAGGACGACGACGGTCGGTACGTGGTCGAGATAGCGCAGCGCGAGCTCGTCCCCACCGCGCGTGCGCTTGGCGCCCGTCCCGCGATCAAGCGGCACGAAGTCGATGCTCTTGCGCAGGCGCACGATCATCGGCAGCAGCTGGGCGGCCTGGAGATCGGAGGCTCGCACACCGTCGTCGTAGAACACGAGCAGGGCGGGCTTCGAGCCGGGCGTCAACGCCATGCCGGCATCGTCCGCGCGCACGATGACGTCGGGGTAGCCGTGCACATCCTTGGCGCCCGGCCGATCGAGCAGGCGGGTGACCTGCTCCATGGCACGCCGCGCCTTGTCCGAGGAGACGTACTCGCCTTCGGTCGGCGGGGCCTCGGTCGTGGTCCCCGCGCCAGCGGCGGGTGCCGCGCCGGCACCGCCCGGCAACCAGGGGTCCTCGGGTTCGCCGGAAGGCTCCGGCTGCTCCCGGGGGGGCGTGGGCTTCTCTGCGGCGGGTGCCGTGCCGGCACCGCCAGGCAGCCACGGATCCTCGGGTTCGCCGGCGGGGGCTGCCGGCGGCGTCTCGACCGGCTTGTTGCCTGCAGGCGGGCGAACGGGCGGGCTCGGAGGCTTCGTCCCGGGCTGGGCGCCGGGCAGCCACGGATCTTCGGCCTCCCCGGCGACGGGGGCAGGCTCGGTCGGCGGCGCTTCGGTCGGCGGCTCGACGGGCAGGGGCTCGGCGGGCAGGGGCTCGGCGGGCTGCGGCTCACTGGGCTGCGGCGTGCTCGTGCCTGTCGACCACGGGTCCTCGGGCTCACCCGCAGCAGGCGCCGGCTCGCTCGGGGCCGGCTCGCGCGGGGCCGGCTCGC
>JAJDEM010000245.1 GCA_029259795.1 Planctomycetota bacterium | reverse complement strand
CAGGTGGGGCCTGGATGAGCACTCGGCGTTGTCAGGCGGCAAGTCGCCCGCGAAGCAGCGGCCGAAGACCCGCACCAGGGGCGGACGGTCGCCAAAGACCTCCCCGACGATGTCGTTTACCAACGCGGCGGAGCGCGTGCTCGCGAAGTTCGGTAGCCGCAAGCCGATGCACTACCGCGCGATCACCGAGAAGGCACTCACACTTGGTCTGGTCGAGACGGCCGGAAAAACGCCTGAGGCGACTCTGTATGCCCAGGTACTTGCGGAGATCCAGCGCAAGGCCAAGCGAGGTGATCGCCAGCGCTTCGCGAAACACGGCAAGGGCATGGTCGGCCTAGCGAAGTGGTTGCCCAAAGGGCTAGCCTACGAGATTGATCAGAACAATCAGCAGGTGCGGAAGAGGCTGCTCGCCCGTGTCCGAAAGATGCAGTGGGAAGACTTTGAGGGGCTCGTGGGGGCGCTCCTCGGCTCCCTTGGGTTCGAAGATGTCGAGGTCACCCAGAAGTCGGGAGACAACGGGATCGACGTCCGGGGAACGATGGTCACGGGCGACGCGATCCGCACCCGCATGGCGGTGCAGGTGAAGCGCTGGAAGGCGGGCCGCAACGTCCAGTCTCCGGACGTACAGCAGGTACGAGGCAGTCTTGGGGCACACGAGCAGGGCCTGATCATCACGACGAGTGCGTTCAGCCCTGGAGCTCGCAAGGAAGCGGCCCGGGCGGATGCCACGCCTGTTGGCCTAATGGATGGTGAGCACCTCGTCCGCCTCCTCGCGGAGCAGAAGATCGGTGTTGGGAGCTCGACCCATACGATTCTTGAGCTCGGTAGCGAGAGTGACGTGGTCCCGGGAGACGACTAGTCACCTGCATCCGCAGCGCGAGGTGGCTGCCTAGAGAACTTTGGGACCGATGCGCCCTTGGACGGCATGGGTCGCGGGAATGACGGTCCTGGATCGAGAGTCAGTCGGTTGCCAAAGTTGAGCACCCTGCTCGGCGGCGCTTCTTTACCGCGCATGACGAACGACTTCGTTCCCGGGAACGACTGGGGAACGATCTCAGCGCGTTTCGGTGCTCCTGAGCGCGTGTCAGCGCACGGTGGGCTGCCGACGGACTGAACCCTGAATCCCCTGCAATCAGCCCCTCAGGGCTATGTAATGGCGGAGGGAGAGGGATTCGAACCCCCGGTAGGTTTGACCCTACGCCGGTTTTCAAAACCGGTGCCTTCGACCACTCGGCCATCCCTCCGCGCGTGCGGGGGCGCATCGTACGGCAGGCGGCGCTGGGGCGGGACTACTTGGACTTGGGCTTCGGCGTCTTGTGCTTCTTGAGGATGCCGGTGAGGACGTTGCCGGAGGTCTTGTGGTCGAGGGCGCGGGGCTTCTCGACGCCGGGCTCGAAGAGGAGCAGCGAGGGGGCGTCGGTGACGCCGTAGCTGGCGGCAAGCGTGGCGTGGTCTTCGTCGGCGAGGTCGAAGCGAAGCAGGACCCAGCCGTCGGCGACCTTGGCGGCCGTCTTGCTGTTGAGTGTGCCCTTCTCGAACTTGCGGGCGCGCTTGTTCTGCTTCTTGGCGACCTTGTCCTTGGGACCGAAGCTGCCGCGGCCGAAGTAGAGGAGCACGGGCTTCTTGGTGGCGAGGGCTTCGGTGAGCAACGCGCTGCGCGCCTTCTTGTCGGTGCCTTCGCCCGTGACCGTGACCTTCGCGCGCTGGAAGGGAAGGCGCGTGCTCGGGTGCAGCTTCTCGTAGGCGTCGAGCTGCTCGTTGGCCCACTTCGAGAGCGAGCCGGCCTGGTACTGCCCGCCGTCGCTCAGAATCGAGAAGGGCTTGCCGTCGCGGCCGACGATGAACGCGAGCAGGCTCGGGTGGTCCTGCGGGGTCTTGCCGTCGCGCTTCTTGCTGCCGTGGTCCATCGTCCACTTGATGATCGAACCGCCGAGGCCGTTGTAGCAAAGCTCTACGGGCTCGACGCGGGTGAGCAACTTGTCGAGTTTGTCGCTTGCTTGGACCTGGTCACGCCAGGTGTCGCAGGGTGCTCACAACGTTCGCTTCCATGCGGTGATCAAGAGCAGCGGCTTCTTGCTCTTGGCGGCGGCTTCGACGCCCTCCTCGACGGTCTTGTGCCAGCCCTCGGGCTGGGCGGTGGCCGGCAAGGCAAACAGGCCTGCCGCCAGGAGTGAGAGCAGGAAGAATCGCGAGGTGTGCATGGGAGCCTCCATCAAGGGGGCGATCGTACTGCCTAGGGAACCGGGGAGGACTCGTTGAGGACATCCTCGGCGACGAAAACCGGGGCTTTCAGCGCGGTGGCGACCGCAATGGCGTCGCTCGGGCGGGCATCGACCTCGGCGATCGTGCCGTCCGCGCGGACAAGGCGGATCATGGCGTAGAAGGTGCCGCCGCGGAGTTCGGTGACGTCGACGCGCTCGACCTTGGCGCCGCTGGCCTCGATGAGGTTGCTCACGAGCTCGTGGGTCATCGGCCGCGGCGGGCGGACCTCCTTCACGAAGCGGTCGATCGCCTGGACCTCGCTGTAGCCGATGACGATCGTCATCTCGCGATCGCCATCGACCTCCGCAAGGGCGATGTACTGCCGGTCACCGGTGTCGTTGATCTTGAGGCTCTGCAGCCGCATTTCCACCACGGGTGGACTCCTTCGGCGCCAGACGGGCGCAAGCGAATCCTACCAGAGGGCCCGCGGCGGCGGTTTGATGGGGCCATGCCCGAGCCGCTGCCCCCTGCCCCGGAGCCCCGCGCCCCGGTGCCCCTCGTGCATGTCAGCCGGGGCGGGCGGCTCGAGTGCGTCCACCGCGGCCACTACGTCATCGTCCAGGACGGGCTCGTGGTCGAGCAGGCGGGCGACGCCGGGTTCCAGACCTACTACCGCTCGACGTCCAAGCCGTTCCAGTCGATGGCGTGCATCACCTCAGGCGCCGCCGATCGGTTCGGCTTCACGCCGGCGATGCTCGCGCTCGCCGCAGGCAGCCACAACAGTGAGCCCGCGCAGCTCGAGGTCGCCCGCGGCATGCTGGCCGCGGCCGGCGTCGAGGAGAGCGCGCTCTGCTGCGGCGGGCATTGGTCGATCAACAAGCAGGTCGCACGCGCGCAGGTCCTCGAGGTCGGCGCCGACGCCGATCCCCTGCCCGCAATCTGGTCGAACTGCTCGGGCAAGCACGCCTCGATGCTTGCCTCGGCCGTGGCGCTCGAGGCGCCGCTCGGCACGTACGTAGACCCCGTCCACCCGGCGCAGCTCGAGATCACACGCGTGATCGCGGCGTGTGCGGGCGTGGAGCCCGAGGCGATCGGCATCGGCTGCGATGGCTGCGGCGCACCGGTGCATGCCGTCTCCCTCGAGGCCATGGCGCGCTCGCTCTGGCGGTTGGGCGATCCCGCGTCCTTGCCCGCCGAGCTAGGCGACGCCGCCGAGCGGGTCGGGCAGGCGATGAGCGAGCACCCCGGCATGGTGGCCGGCGCCAAGCGCTTCGACACCGACCTCATGGAGACCGCGTCGATGCGCATCCTCTCCAAGGGAGGCGCCGAGGGCGTTCACGGCCTGGCCGTACCGCGGCTCAAGCTCGGCCTCGCCCTCAAGGTGGAGGACGGCAGCGACCGCGGCTATCGGCTCGTCGTCATCGAACTGCTCCGCCGCTACGGCGCACTCACGAGCGAGGAAGCCGAAGTGTTGGCCCAGCGACACGGTCGGACGATCCGTAACTTAGCCGTTACAGAGGTTGGCCACCTGACGGTGGAGATCTGAGTAGGCTTGGGGGCATGCAGACGCCCGACA
>JAJDEM010000244.1 GCA_029259795.1 Planctomycetota bacterium | reverse complement strand
GCGCCCCCCCCGACCCGCCCGTCAGGGCGGAACGTGGTCCGGTGACTCCCACCCCCCCCCACCGCCGGGCTCGGCGGCCCTTTCCCGCTCTGCAACCCCTCCGCAGCGGGCCCCCGCTGGGGTACCGTTCCCGCAACTGAGGCGGAGTTGCAGCATGCCCACGGCCAAGTCGCGGACGCCCGATCCCAAGCGCAAGCTGAACGCCCGGATGATCTGGCATTTCGGGCCCAAGGGCTCGGCCGGATCGGCCTCCATGAAGCATGCGCTCGGCGGCAAGGGAGCCAACCTCGCCGAGATGTGTCGCATCGGACTGCCGGTCCCGCCGGGGTTCACGCTCGGCACCGATGTGTGCCAGCGCTACTACGACGCCGGCGCAGCGCTGCCGAGTGACGTCGTCACCGCCGTACGCAAGGCCGTTCGGCGCCTGGAACGCGAGACCGGCAAGGGCTTTGGCAACCCCGCCCGGCCGCTGCTCGTCTCCGTGCGCAGCGGCGCGGCGATCTCCATGCCCGGGATGATGGACACGGTCCTCAACCTCGGTCTCAATGACGCCGCGATGGAAGGCCTCGCGAAGCAGACCGGCAATCGCCGGTTCGCCCTCGACGCCCGGCGGCGCTTCATCCAGATGTTTGCCAACGTCGTCGAAGGGCTCGAGCTCGCGCGCTTTGAGTCCATCCTCGCCAGCGAGCAATCCGCCGCAGGTCTCGAGTCCGACAGTGACCTCGACGAGGCTGCGCTCGCGCGCGTCGTCGACAAGTACCTGAAGCTCTTCAAGCGCTTGGCCGGTCGACCGTTCCCCGACGATCCGGAGGAGCAGCTGCTCCGCTCGATCGCCGCCGTGTTCGGCTCCTGGAACGGCAACCGGGCGCAAGAGTATCGGCGCATCCACAAGATCGAGGGCCTGCTCGGCACGGCGGTCAACGTCCAGAGCATGGTGTTTGGCAACCTCGGCTCGACATCCGGGACGGGCGTGTGTTTCACGCGCGATCCGTCGACGGGCGAGGACGTCTTCTACGGCGAGTTCCTCATGAACGCGCAGGGTGAGGACGTCGTCGCAGGCATCCGCACCCCGCAGGATCTCGCGGGTCTGGGCGAGGCGTCCCCCGCCGCCTACAAGGCGCTCCAGCGCGTTCGCCGCGTGCTCGAGAAGCACTACCGCGACATGCAGGACATCGAGTTCACGATCGAGGACGGCACCCTCTACATCCTGCAGACGCGTGCCGGCAAGCGCACGGCGCGGGCCTCGGTGCGGATCGCCGTCGAGATGGCCAACAAGCGCCTTATCTCGCGCGATGAGGCCGTCCGACGCGTGGCGCCCGAGGACCTCGATCGCTTGCTGCACCCGCAGTTCGATCCGAAGGCCGAGCGCGAGGTGATCGCCACAGGCCTCCCGGCCAGCCCCGGTGCGGTGTGCGGCACCGTGGTCTTCACGGCCGACGAGGCCAAGGAGCGCGCCGCCGAGGGCCAGGCCGTCGTGCTCGTCCGCAACGAAACAAGCCCCGAGGACGTCGGCGGCATGTTCGCTGCCGAGGGCATCCTCACGGCCACGGGGGGCATGACCTCCCACGCTGCGGTCGTCGCACGCGGCATGGGCAAGTGCTGCGTCTCCGGTGCCGGCGCGGTGCGCATCGACGATGCCGCGGGCGTGTTCCGCGTGGGCGGTGTCGAGGTGGCCGACGGCGACACCATCTCGCTGGACGGCACCAGTGGCGAGGTCATGCTCGGGAGCGTGGCGACCATGCCGGCCGATCCGGGTGCAGAGTTCGAGACCCTGCTCGGCTGGGCGGACCGCATTCGCACGATGAAGGTGCGCGCCAACGCGGACACCCCCGCGGACGCCAAGGGTGCACGCGCCTTCGGCGCGGAGGGCATCGGTCTCTGCCGCACCGAGCACATGTTCTTCGGCGACGCCCGCATCACGGCCATGCGCCAGATGATCCTCGCCGAGGACGAACCCGCACGTCGCAAGGCGCTGCGGACGCTGCTCCCCTACCAGCGCCGCGACTTCGCCGGCATCTTCAAGGCGATGGACGGCCTACCCGTCACGGTGCGCCTGCTGGATCCGCCCCTGCATGAGTTTCTCCCGCACGACGAAGCCGGCGTGAAGGCCGTCGCGGCAGCGCTCGGGGTCAAGGCCGCGGAGGTCCGCGACCGCGCCGAGCGACTGAGCGAGATGAACCCGATGCTCGGTCACCGGGGCTGCCGCCTCGGCATCACCTACCCCGAGATCTACGAGATGCAGGTCCGGGCAATCTTCGAGGCCGCCTGCGCCAACAAGAAGAAGGGCCTCAAGCCCAAGCCCGAGGTCATGATCCCGCTGATCGGGTCCGTACTCGAGTACACGACGCTGCGCGACCGGCTTCAGGCCATCGCGCAAGCGGTCGTGGCCAAGAAGGGTGTGCGCGTGCCGATCGTGTTCGGCACGATGATCGAGATTCCGCGGGCCGCCCTGCAGGCCGAGGCCATCGGCGCCGAGGCGTCGTTCTTCTCGTTCGGCACCAACGACTTGACGCAGCTCACCTTCGGCTTCAGCCGAGACGACATCGGCTCCTTCCTCCCGGGCTACCTGGAGCAGAAGGTGCTCCCCGCGGACCCGTTTCAGACGCTCGACCAGAGCGGCGTCGGCGAGCTCGTGACCCTCGCCACGGAGCGCGGGCGCAGCGCCCGTCCCAAGCTCAAGGTCGGCATCTGCGGGGAGCACGGCGGCGACCCGCAGAGCATCGAGTTCTTCCAGCGCACGGGCCTGGACTACATCTCGTGCTCGCCGTTCCGCGTGCCGGTTGCGCGGCTGGCCGCCGCGCACGCCGCCCAGGCGTAGGCCCGGCGCGCGATCTACAGATCGCGCTTCTTCAGCGGGATCCGGCGTGCCAGGGCGTCCACATAGAGAAAGTCGCCGCGCCGGGTCACGGTCACGAGATCGGGGATCTCCAGCGGCGCAAGACTCAGGCTCTCGCGCTTCGTGATCGTCAGGAGAATCTGGTCCCCCTTGGCCTCCCAGGTGCCCGTGGCCTTCACCGTGCGCCACTCGGCCCCGCGCTCCTCGGCCCGGAGGTCGAGGACGAAGGCCGCGTCCGAGAGAACGGTCAGACGCGGAACGACCGTCTTCGAGACCAGCTCGGTCAGCAGCCGGAGCTGCCGCTCGTCGTTGATGTCGGTCTTCTCCAGGACCCCGGCGGGGATCCACGCCAGGGCGCCCTCGTCGTGGGCGAGGATCAGGCGCGCCAACTCATCGGGTGCGAAAAACCAGGTCTCGGACGTCAGCGGGGACGCAGGGGGCTCTCGCGTCGCCTCGCCGCAGGCGCAGAGAAAGGCGAGAGCAAACAGGGGAAGCAGCAGCCGCATGGCCTGAGTGTACGGTCACCCGCGGGCGGCCGAGTGAACTTGGCGGCAGCAGCGCGCCGAACACCGGGGTCCGCCACGCGCAGGCCACGGCTCGAGGACTGCCCTGTCAGATGGGGACTTCGAGGCTCTCCGCGATGTCTTGAATGACCCGCTCGCGTTCGTCGATGCCGTCTTCGGCGCCGAGGCCCGCCCCCATGACGCGGTGGGCCAGAACCGGGACCGCGAGACCCTTCACATCGTCGGGGAGGACGTAGTCGCGGCCGGCGAGCAGGGCCTGCGCCTGGGCCGCTCGGGTGAGCGCGATACTGGCGCGCGGACTCGCGCCGACGGCGATGTGCTTGCTCGAGCGCGTGGCGCTCACAAGCGCCAGTGCGTAGTCCACGACCGCGTCGTCCAGACGCACCGCACGGACGACCGCCTGCAGCCGCAGGACATCCGCTGCGCTGAGGACCGGCGTCAGATCCTCGAGGGGATGCCGCTCCTGCTGGGCGCGAATGACGAGCTTCTCGTCTTCGGTCGACGGATAGCCGATGCGGATCCGCAGCATGAAGCGATCGAGCTGACTCTCGGGGAGCGGGTAGGTCCCCTCGAACTCGTACGGGTTTTGCGTGGCGATCACGAAGAACGGACGCGGCAGCGGATGGGAGACGCGGTCGACCGTCACCTGGGCGTCGTTCATCGCCTCGAGAAGCGCCGACTGCGTCCGAGGCGTGGCGCGGTTGATCTCGTCGGCCAGGAGCACCTGCGTGAAGATCGGGCCCGGCTTGAACTCGAAGGCCCCCGTCTGCTGCGCGTAGATCGCGACCCCGAGAATGTCGCTCGGAAGCAGGTCCGGCGTGAACTGGACGCGTCGAAAGTCCACATCCATCGATCGCGCGAGGCTCTTCGCCAGCACCGTCTTGCCGACACCGGGCACGTCCTCGAGTAGGACATGCCCGCCCGCCAGCAGGCCCGCCATGACCGCGCGGACGACCTCGGGGCGCCCGAGAAAGACCTTCGTGACGTTCTTTTGGAGCTTCTGGATGAGGGCGTGGACGTCGGGCAAGGCCCCGGTGGCAGGTTCGCTCATGTCGGCTCCAACGTCGCCGGCTGGCGACGGTTCATCCATGCCTTGCAGCCTAGCCCCCACCCGGGGGTCAGCCCTGCGCCAGCTTCGCCGCGACGTCCTCGCTCACATCCAGGTTGGTCGTGACCGTCTGGACGTCGTCGTTGTCCTCCAGGAGCCCCTGGAGTTTCATGATCTTGCGGGCGGTCTTCTCGTCCGCTTCGACCGTGTTGCTCGGAATCATCGCAAACTCCGCGCGGGAGGTGGTCAGGCCGGCGGCCGCCAGGGCCTCCTTGACGGCCTGGAAGGTCGCGACCTCGCACGTGACGAGGAAGCGCGCCTCCTCGGAGCCCTCCTCGAGCAACGTGACGTCCTCGGCTCCGGCTTCCACCGCGACCTCGAAGAGCTGCTCCTCGCTCGTCTGCTCGACGGCGATCTCGAACTCACCCTTGCGTTCGAACATCCACGCCACCGAGCCCGTGGCCCCGAGCGAGCCGCCGTTCTTGTTGAAGATGGTGTTGAGGTCGGTGTTCGTGCGGTTGCGGTTGTCGGTGAGCGTCTCGACGAGCATGGCCACGCCGTTCGTACCGTAGCCCTCGTACGTCAACTCGAGGAAGTCGCCCGTGGCCGAGGCGCCGCTCGCCTTGTCGACGGCGCGCTTGATCGTGTCCTTCGGCATGTTCGCCGCACGCGCCTTCTCGATGGCCAGCGCGAGTCGAGGGTTGTCTTCGGGCTTCGGACCGCCAACGCGTACCGCGGCCTGCAGGAGCCGCGAGATCTTCGAGAAGGCCTTGCCCCGCACGGCATCCGTGCGCGCCTTCTTGTGCATGATGTTGGCGTAATGACTGTGGCCTGCCACGAGAAACCCTCCGAACGGTGCGCCGCACTCCGGGAGGCCAGCCTACCCGGACGGCATGAAAACGCCCCGCGGCCTGGGCGGATCCCTTCGGATCCAGCGTGGCCGCGAGGCGTCGGTGATGCGTGCGTCGAGGGCTCGTCGACACCCGCCGAGCGGGTGAGCGGGCGAGCGCTGACTGTGGGTTAGCGCTTCGAGAACTGGAAGCGGGCGCGGGCGCCACGCTGGCCGTACTTCTTACGTTCCTTCACACGCGCGTCGCGCGTGAGCAGGCTGGCGCCACGCAGGGTCGCCTCGAGCGTGTCCTCGGCCTTCACGAGCGCGCGGGCGAGCCCGTGACGCACCGCGTCGGCTTGACCCTGCGGGCCACCGCCGTGCACCTTCACGTACACGTCGTACGTTGCCTCGGTGCCCGTGAGCACGAGCGGCTGACGCGCTGCGATCCGCTGCGCCGGTGTCGTGAAGTAGTCTTCCCAGCCAAGCTGGTTGATCTTCATTTCGCCGTTGCCGGGACAGATGAGCACGCGCGCGACGGCCGTCTTGCGGCGGCCGGTGCCCCAGATGAATGTCTTACCCACCATGGTGGTGTCTCCCTATCGCGCCTCTCGCGGACAGATGCCGCGCAGACAAATTTCGTTGTTACGCACCCGAGCTGGAGACACCCGTCCCGAAGGACAAGGGCTGCGGCTTCTGCGCGTGGTGTTCGTGGCGGTCGTCCGCGTAGATCTTGAGCTTCTTCATCATCTGGCGACCAAGGTTGGTCTTGGGCATCATGCGACGAACGGCCAGACGGACGATGTCCTCGGGGTGGCGCTCGTTCATCGTTGCGTAGCTGACCTCGCGCAGGCCACCCGGGTAGTGGGAGTGCCAGCGGTAGATCTTCTTTTCCTTCTTGCCACCGGTCAGCTGAACGCCCTTGGCGTTCGTGACGATGATGAAGTCGCCCGTGTCGGCATGCGGCGTGTAGATGGGCTTGTGCTTGCCCATCAGCCGGCGCGCGATCTCGACGGCCATGCGACCCAGGATCTCCTGGGAGGCGTCGACGACGTACCAGTCAGCGTGGCTGCGGTCGGTCTTGGCTACGGTGGTCTTCTGCATCAGAGGGGTCCTCGGTCGACAACGAGCGTCGACTCAGGCAAAGCGCCTGAGGGTAGTCATCGGACCCCGGGGGTCAAGCCGAGGTAGGCCCGTCCGGCACCCAGGATTCCGGATGGCGGCCCTCCTGCCGGCTCAGGATTCGGGAGGACGCACCAGGACGGTCGCCGCGGGCAGGGCACCCCAGCCCTCCACGCGGACCGGCAGGGCGGGGAGGCGTCCCAGCCGAATGCGCTTGAGGTCCGGGGTGCCCCGCAGGAGGCCCAGGGCTGCGGATTGACTCCGGTCCTCCTTGTCGCCGGGCACGACGCCTCGGCCGGCCGTCTCCCGGATGACCCAGGCACTGCGGCCGGCCTCGATCCGCAGGCGACCATCGGCCAGGAGCCGGCCGCCGCGCAAGCCCACGACGCCGCCGCCGCGGAACCGGACATGGCCGGTGTAGCCGCCAGGACCGGCGCTGATCCAGACGGCCTCCAGCCGCCGGCCGCCCGCCCCGCCGAGGTCGACGACGACGCCCTCCGCGCGAAAGCCCGGGTCTTGCGGTGCCGTCCAGACGAGTCCGGCCCACGCGACCGCCGCGACGAGAAACGTCCCGAGGACCTGCGCGCCGCCGCCACGCAGGAGCCGGGTGAACATGAGGAGCGCCAGCGCATGCAGCAGCAGGATGCCGCCTTGGCGCCGTCGCTCAGACGGCGCGTCCGCCCAAGGCGTCCACGAAGCCAAGGGGGCCGGCTGCGCCGTCGGATCCAGCAGGCTGGTCCCCACCGGCTGCACCCAGAGGTCGGCTTCGAGGATGCCTGCGACGTCGCGCTGATGCGCGGCGCGGGTCACCCAACCCATCCCGAGCCGGCGTGCGCCGTCGGCCCCTGCGACCGGGGAGCGTCCCGCGGCACGCAGCATTCCGACCAGCCGGGCCGGCCAGGGCCGGCCTGGGGCGGGCCCCATCAGCAGGCCACCCGCGCGCACGAACGCCGCAAGCGCCTGCGCCTTCGCGCGGGCCTGGGCGTCCTCGGGCCCCCACGCGTTCTCCATGACGACGACGACGTCCACGCCGCGCCATGCGATGGCGGCCGACTCGGTCAACGCCCCCGGCGCCAGATCGGCTGAGGGGACGAGGGTGCCTTGGGGTGCAGCAAGCAACGCCGGCCCGAGCGTCCCCCGGGACAGCACGGCGATCACGGGGCGGGGACCGGGGTGCTGCGCCGAGGCCGCCTCGACGAACCAGGGGCCCGGCCCCTCACCGAGGGCGGGATTGACGCCATCGGCCGGCGCCACCGCGGCGCCTGCGCGGAGACCACGCTGCGTGGCATCGGGATGCTGCGTCCGGTCGGCGTGTGCTGCCCCGGCGGCCAGGGGCGCCCGGAAGGGATCCCCCAGCGCGGCCAGGCGGCTGGCGTCCGCACTGCCCAGCAGCACCCACCCCGCGAGCCCGCCCGTGAGCAGGGCGAGCGCGGCTCTGTGGCCGCGCGGCAGCCAGGGGAGCAGCGCGCAGACGAGCAGCAGCCCCCACCAGCCGACGGAGGGCTGCAGCGCCCCCCCGCCACGCAACCCGAACCACAGGGCCGGTCCTGCCGCAAGCAGGAGCAGCACGGCGCGAGGGCCGCGCCGGTGCGTTCCGACCCCCAGGAAGGTCAGCGCGCAGACGACGAGTGCCAGCGCCGCGTAGGTCGCGGGTGCCGAGGGCAGCCACGGGGCGGAGGCCAACCCCGTCGCGGGCAGGGCGAGCACCGCGAGCAGCGAGGCCAGAAGGGGTGCCGCGGCCTCCCGCGAAGGACGGTTCATGGCCTGCAGGGTATCCACCCCAAGCGTCAACGGCGCTGCTCAGCGACGGGTTCGCGTAGATCCAGCGGCCGGAATCTCATAGCGGACGTCGATGAAGCCCGGCGGGTTCGGTCCCGTCAGGATCGACTTCAGCCGCGCGAACTTCGTCGTGTAGTCGTCCTCGTAGCGAACCTGGGCGCGGGCGCGCTCGGTCCGCCCCCACTCGATGGTGCGCTCGATCCGGGCGCCCCCCGGAGACGCCGGAGGACACGAGAGCACGAGCCGGACCTCGCCACCGGCACGATCCTCGAGGGCTGCGGGGAAACGCGAGACGTCGACCCGGATGACCGCGAGGCGTCCACGCGAGTCGCTGTAGATGCGCTTGGCCAAGCTGGCCGCAGCAACGCCTTCCGCCACGCGTCCGGACCCATCTTCCCAGACCTCGCCCGGATCGTGGGGACGCGGTTCGGTGATGCCGCTCACAACCGGCAGCCGGTACGGCAACCGGGCGAGGTAGCCCTTGTAGGGGCTGCGCGGCAACAGGCAGCCGTCGTCAGACAGCAGGCGCCAACGACGCACCTGCTTGCGGCCGGCGGCATCCACCCAGACGGCAACCTGCGCAACGGGCAACCGGAGGCGGGCGTTGACGGTAGCCCGGTTGGGGTAGAGGACGCGAACGTCGGACACGGCACCCACGAGGGGATGGCGCTCGGCGTGGTGGCGGACGATGTCCTCTGCGTCGGGGTCGTAGATCGAAACCGACAGGCTCGGAAACACGCGCGGATGCAGCGCGCTCTGGAGATGGGTGTCGGCCCACGCCGGCAGTTCGACGAACGCGACCTGCTCCTTGTGGACGCGAAAATCCTCGAGCTTGTAGGTGTAGGCCCGCGCCTGGCGCATCACCATGCCTGCGAGCAAAAATACGAGCGCGCCGACCGTGAGTCGCGTGAGCACACGACCCAACGGGGAACCGAACAGGCTCTGCAGCCGCTCGCGTCGGCTCGGTGGGGTCTTGCGGCGTGCCATCGGGGCCTGAGATCGGTTGGCGTCTCCGGCTGCTGAAGTGCGGGGGCGGAGGGTCTGTAGGCTGAACAACGCCTGAATCCTTTGTTCGCCTTTCGTCGGGTGTCGCGCCCCTGTGCTGGTGGGCCATGCGCCCGTTGAGCCCCGAGGATGCTGGGCTGGCGCCGTTTTGGATTGAGCGACGCCCGCCGGTTGGTCGACAGGGACCCGTTGATTCCCCTGTGTCTACGGTGACGTAGGGGGTCAGCGGGGGTCCGCATGCTCCAAGGAGACGTCACCGGGGAAGGTCAAGGGACCGCGCCCGAGCTGCGTCTCGCGACCCACTGGGCCGACGTATCCAAGTCGCTCTCGATCTACCCAGAGACCAATGAACGTGTGCTCGCACGCCTCGGCGAGTTCCTGGGGTGCCTGACGGCCCACCAGCAACGGAACGCGGGCAAGCCGGGGCACGACGCCGAGCGCGGCGTGACGATCTTGTTCCAAGGCAGCGAGTTGCTGGTCGAGGACATGCGCGACGCGGTGCCCCCCGGCTCCTCGCTCCAGTGGCTTCGGGAACGCATCGCCCACGCAGGACTCGCCGGCGTCGAGATGATGCCGGACTTGGCGGCGGAAGACTTCGTCACGTTCACCAAGCGATTGCTCGCGAACTACCTCCGCAAGGATGCGGGCCTCACGTTCGACGACCTCTGGCCCGATGCCTACGACGGCCTCGTCTTGATCGACCGCCGCTTCGAAGGGACCTTCGGCGGCCTGTCTGCCGACGGGCCCTTTGCCGGGGGCCATGCGGGCACGGCGGTACGGGGTGCGAACACGAGCCACTTCGTACGTGGCCTCCTTGCGCACCCGAAGGTCGCCAAGCGCGTCGGCAAGCTGCATGAGCATGTCGCGACACTCGAGTTCGAGGAGCATGCGGACACCGTCCGCACCTCGGACCTGATCAAGCGCATCCTCGACGATGTGCCCGCCGAAGCCCTGAAGAGCCGCGACGCCCTCATCGGCGCGGTGTGCCGGGTCATGGACGAGTTGGCGACTGGCGGGGCGCCAAGCGGCGCACTCGACCTCCGCGGCCTTCCCTCGGACGGCAGCGGCGAGGCGAGCAGTGGCGACTTCGCGTCGCTGCTCTACCAGGTCAGCCGCACGCACTTCACCCGCAAGGGACCGGGGCTGGAGCGGCTGCGTCCCGATGCCGACGCGCCTCCGTCGCTGACGCCGGCCGGTGGCCGTGCCCGCGACGATGACATCCACGACGACGTGGAAGCCCTCGCGGCCGAGCTCGAGGGCTTGCCCCGCAGCCTCGGCTACGACTTCGCGGCGGGCGCCGCCGAGAGCACCGCCGAGCAGCTCGCCGTCGGACTCTACTTCCTGGTCAGCCTCGACCGACCGCAGGAGCTGCCCGGGCTCTACCCGATGTTGATGCGAGCGCTTGAGCGCGCCGACGCGCTCTCGCTCACGGTGCTGCGCGGCTACCTCGAAGGCGGCGCCGACGAGGCAGCCCTTGCCCGCCAGCGCGTCGTGGTCCGCTTCCTGCTCCGCGCCGGGCATGCCGCGCACTTGCGCCAAGCGGGCACCCTGAACCCAGATTTTGTACTCGCCGATCCGGTCGCGCGCCTGCCGCTGCTCCTCGCGGCGCTCGACGCTGAGGACCCGGCGCACTTCGCCGAGTTGAACGCGGTCTGCTCCCAGCTTGGCTATGGGCTCCTCGGACAGGAAGCCCTGCTGCGCCCTGCCCTCGCAGACATCCCTCGTGACCGCGCGGCGAGCGTCTTCCTTCGGCCGCATCCCGCCCGCTTGCCGCTCGCACGTTTGCTGCTCGCTGCGCACCCCGGCCGGTTGGTTCCGGAGTGTACGGCGTTTCTGCGCTCCATCGACCTCCCCGAGGACGAGGCGTTCGTGCTGTTCCAGCTCCACGACACGGATTGCATCACGCGCGCCTATCTATGTGCCTTGATGGACCTGCACCTTGAGCGCACCGACGCCACGGCCGCGCACCGCACGATCGTGGACTTGCTCTGCAAGCACATCCGCGCCACGCAAGCCCCCTTGCCGGAGCACCCGGAGCGGCTCGAATCCATTCGCAGCCTTGCCCGCTACCCGTCAGCCAATGGCTGGGCAATGCTCAAGGAGCTGCAGAAGACGCGCTTTGGTCCCTTCGGCGGGCATGAGCCGGCCACCGTCCGCAAGCTCGCCCGCAGCGTTGCCAAGCAGCTCCGCGCGTTCAAGGACAGCAAGCCGGAGGAGACGCCGGCTGCTGGCGCATCCGAAGCTGAGCTCCCGAAACCGCCCGCGCCCGCGGCGGGCGCCGCCGAGACCACGCCGACCCCGGCCCGCGTCGACGAACACTCCGAGGCTGCGTAGAGGACTTCCGCATGTGCGACCGCCATCTCAGTGAAGAAGAGCTCGCCCAGGAGCCGCGTGGTCCCGTGGCCTTCGTGGATGAACTCGTGGTCGCGCTCACGAACGCGCGCATCTACGCGCCGGCACATCCGCGACTGAAGACCGCCATCGCGAACCTCTACGGGAGTCTGAAGAGCCTCCTGGCTGCCAATCCCGGTCCGCGGGTGCAGATCGGCACGGCGGACGACTTCGTCTTCTTCCAGTCGCGTCCGCTGCTGGGAGCATCCATGGCCGCGCGGCGGCTGATCGACGCCCTCGAGAGCATGGGCTCCGGCGGCCTGTCGTTCGAGTCCACGACCGACCTTGAAGATCTCACCAAGTTCGTCGAGTTCATGGCGCGCGGGACCAAGAACGTCGAGAGTCACGAGGCCGCCAATGCCGCCCTGGATCAGGGCGCCTGCCGGACCGTCCGCCTCCTACCCCCCTACCGCGAAGCCGCGGGCGGACGGGGCACCTGGGCCGACAAGGTCGAGAACGAGTTTGGCCACGAGCTCCCGACTCCCACAGACCTCGACCTGGGCACGACACTCGATATCGACCTTCCGACGCGGCTCTACCAGGACGTCGTCGGCGTGCTGCAGGACGCCATGGTGCAGTCCTGTCGCGGCGATGTGCTCGACACGGTGCCTGCGATGGGCTACGTCGAGAGCGTGCTGACGCAGCTCACGCACGACACGACGTCCCTCATGCGCCTCGCGCGTTACGAGAAGTACGACGAGTTCACGTTCGGCCACTCGATTCGCGTCTGCTTCATCGCGCTCAACTTTGCACGCCACTTGACCCAGGACCGGCGTCTGCTCGAGCGCATCGGGCTCGCTGCCCTGATGCACGACATCGGCAAGGCGTGGGTTCCGTTCGAAGTCCTGCACTCGACGGGCCGCCTGAGCGAGGAGGAGCGTCGCGAGATGAACATGCACCCCGTGCATGGCGGACAGATCCTGCTGGAGAGCACGGACGCGGACCCGCTGGCGGTCGCCGTGGCCTTCTCCCACCACCAGAACCTCGACGGCTCCGGCTATCCCAACGGGGTACGTGGGGGCCGGCCCTCGGGCGCGACGATGATCGTGAAGATGGCGGACGTCTTCGAGGCCCTCACTGCGGAGCGGCCCTACAAGCCGCGCATGTCCCCGACGCGCGCCTACCGGATCATGATGGACATGAAGGGCTACTTCGACCCGTCGTTGCTGCGCCGGTTCATCGAGTGCAACGGCATCTACCCCGTTGGCAGCCGGGTCACCCTCACCACGGGTGAGACCGCTCGCGTCACCACGCTGACCAACTCGCTGCTCGAGCCCATTGTCGTCACCGAGAAGGCCGACTCCGGTGAGAGCCTCTACGCCGAGGACATCGAGACGCTCGACCTCCGCGAAGTGTTCGGCAAGAACAAGATCCAGATCACGAGCCTCTTGCTGGACGCCGAGCTGGCGGCCTAACGCCGACGCTACGACCAGACCTGGACCTCGAGCTCCAGGTCGACGCCCTGGCGCTCACGAACGGCGTCTTGCACCCTGGCGATCAACGCGTGCACATCCTCCGCCGTGGCCCCGCCCAGGTTGACGATGAAGTTGGCGTGGCGCGTGGAGACCATGGCCTTGCCGACCATCAGCCCCTTGAGCCCGGCCTCCTCGATGAGACGACCCGCCGAGTGACCACGCGATGGGTTCTTGAACATGCAGCCGGCGCTGCGCGCCGAGAGCGGCTGCGTTTCGCGCTTCCAGTCCATCGCTTGGCGGAAGAGCGCAGCGCCTCGCTCTGCGGTCCAAGCCGGGTCCCGCCGAAAGACCGCCCCGGTGATGATGGAGCCCGCGAACGGACTCGAACGGTACCCGAGGTCGCCGGGCTCGACCGCACGCTCGAAGCAAGCGCCCTCTGCCGTTACCCCGGTCACGGCAATGAGCGCATCGGCCACGGAGCCGAACCGCCCGCCGGCGTTCATGAAGACGACCCCCCCCACGCTGCCGGGAATGCCCGGACAGCCGGGAAGACCGGGGATGCCGAGCTCGATGGCCTTGCGGACGAGATCCGGGAAGCCCTGCCCCGCACCCACCACCACGCGATCGGGGTGGATCTCGAAGCCGCGGATCTGGCGCGTCGCAATGACGGCGCCCTCCAGTGTGCCGTCACGCACAAGCAGGTTGCAGCCGCCGCCGAGCACCCGCACCGGCACGCCTTCGCGGTGGCACATGCGGACGATCTCCGCGCAGGCCTCGGCGCTGGTCGGCTCGAAGAGCCACCGCGGGCGGCCCCCGACCCCAAGGGACGTGCGGCGGGCCAGCCCTTCGGCGCGCTCGTGCGCGGCGTCAAAGTCGTGCGGCAAGACCACGGGCCACCTCATCGACGTTGCCCGCGCCCATCGTGACGACGACGTCACCCGGGCGCAGATGGTTGGTTCCATGCGTGATGGCGGCATCGAGATCCACGAGCGCCAGGGCGACCCCGCCGTCATTCTCGACATGCCGGGCGAGATCGCCGGATGTCACCGCACGCCGCTCCTCCTCCGAGTCGCGCGCGAAGAAGATCGGCGGCAGCCAGACCTCGTCGGCTTCGCTGAGGGCCGCGGCGAACTCCTTCATCAGGCAGCGCGTGCGGCTCGCCTGGTGCGGCTGAAACACCACCACCAAGCGGCGACCGGGGAAGCGCCCGCGCAAGGCGCGCACCGTGGCGCGGATCTCCACGGGATGGTGGCCGTAGTCGTCGACGATCGTGATGCCACCGCACTCCGCCACGAGCTCTTGCCGACGGGCCACGCCGCCGAACGAGGCCAAGGCGGCCTGGATCTCGGCAAAGGTGCAGCCGCAGGCCGCCATGGTCGCGAGCGCCGCCGTGGCATTGAGCACGTTGTGCCGCCCGACCATCGGAAGGGTGATCTCCCCCCGCTCGACGCCACGCTCCCACACGGTGAAGCACGCCCCGCTGCCATCCGCCGAGGGCTGCGGAGCGCTGACCCGCCACGTCGCGTCGTCGGAGAACCCGTAGCTCTCGAGCGACGCCTTGAGCCGCGCATCCCCCTCGAAGAGCGGCGCGTACGCATCGTTGACGATCAGCCGGCCGCTCTCGGGCAGGAGCGCCGCAAAGACCCGAAACGACTCCTGGATCTCCGCGAGATCCGCGTAGTAGTCGAGGTGGTCCTCGTCGACGTTGGTGATGATCGCGAGCTCGGGGCGGTGGGCGTGAAACGAGCGGTCGAACTCGCATGACTCGACAACGAACAGATCCCCCGCTCCGACCCGCGCCCCGCCGTCGGTGTCGGTGAGATGGCCGCCAACCACGAAGCTCGGGTCCCGTCCGGCGTGTACGAGCCCGCCCGCGAGAATGCCGGAGGTGGTCGTCTTGCCGTGGCTGCCGGCCACACAGATGCCCCGGCGGTCGGCCATGAGGGCGCCGACCAGGTCGGCATAGCGCCAGCCGGGAAGTCCCCGGGCCTCGGCCTCGCGCCGCTGCGGGTGCTCGGCCGGGATGGCGGCCGACCAGACCACGAGATCCAAGGGGGCGGGCAGCGGCGCGTCATCCCGTGCCGCGCCGGGCGGCGGCTCGCGATCCGATCCGTGGACTTCGATGCCCCGGCCCCGCAGCAGCGCGGCCGCTCCGCTCATCCCCACGCCGCCGATGCCGATCAGATAGGCATGCTGGACGCCGGTCAGGCTGAGGCTGGCCAGGTCGGAACGCGGCGGGGCGAAGTCGTGCATCAAGGGGCAATCGTCCGAGGGGCTTCCGACATCAGGTCGCCCACTCTAGGAATCGGAGGAAATCGGTCGCCGCCTCACCCGCAGCGTCGTTCTCGGCCGGGTTCGGTGCCGCCCGGAGCGCGGCGAGCGCCGCATCGTCCTCGAGCAGGCCGAGGATCTCCCGTCCGACAGCCTCCGGCGTGAGCGCTGCCTGCTCGAGCAGCCGCGCCGCGCCGGCCTCGACCAGGGGCGCCGCGTTGCGAAACTGCTGGCGGTCGGCGTGATGCGGATACGGAATCAGCACGGCGGGGGTCCGCGTCGCAGCCAACTCCGCGCAGGTGCTCGCGCCCGCGCGGCAGAGCACGAGATCCGCCGTGCCGTAGGCCGCCCCCATGTCGTGAATGAACGGCAGCACCGCGTGGGAGATGCCGAGGCGCTCGTAGCGCGAGGACGCATCGCTCGCGTGCGCCCCGACCGCGTGCAACACCTGAATGCGGTCCACGAGCTCCGGCGTCTGGGCCACGGCGGCCTCGAGGCCATCGAGGAAGCGCTCGTCCAGGCGCTGCGCGCCGAGACTGCCGCCTGTGACGAGCACGGCCCGGCGGTCGGCCCTCAGCCCGACCGCCGCCGGGTCGCGACGCGTCGCGAGCGCCTCGCTGCGGAGCAGCGGTCCGAGCTGCCGGAGGCCGGGATGGTCCGCGAGTTGGGCCGCCGCGCGCGCGTCTGCCAAGTAGAGGCGACCGGCGCGCCCAGCGAGCTTGCGCACCACAAGGCCCGGTACAGCGTCCGGGACAAGGAAGGCCAGCGGGGTGGCGGCGCCGCGACAGGCCCAGGCGGCAGGCGCACAGGGCCAGCCGCCCAAGGCGACGACGGCTCCAATGGACTCCGCTGCCAGCAGCGCGCGAGCCGCCTGCACGCCGCTCCGAAAGCGCCCGGGAAAGCGCAGCAGGGCGCCGAGCCCGCGCGGCAGTCGCACGGCCGGCAGCGTGTGCGGCGGCGTACGGCCCCGGAACCACGTGGCCTCGACGGACTCACCGGGGGTGGCGAAGAGGCACTCGATCCCGCGGGCCTCGAGGGCAGCCGCGAGCGCGAAGCCCGGTGCGAGATGCCCGACGGTGCCACCGCCAGAAAAGAGGATGCGCCGCCGTGCCTCGCCCATGCTCCGTTCGTAGCACGCCGAGGGTCGAGCGCACGGTCAAACTGTGTGGGCGGCGTCCAGACCGTCGACGAGGCCCGTCAACATGTCGGCTGCGTGACCTGCGCGGGCGCGCAGCAGATCCGTATGGCCGAGCCCGAGCAGCTCGACGGCGTCGAGGCTCGCCTCGAGTTCGGCCACGTCGCCTCGGGCCGCCACGTAGCTGGCGATCTTGCTTCCGTAGGCGTCGGCGTTGGCACCGTCCGCGATGCGCCGGAGCGAAGCCAGCGCCGCGCGGTCGACCTGACTGCGGAGCGCCTCGTAGCCCGGCGGCAGGGCGCGGGAGAGGGTCATTGCATCCGCAGCGAGGTCACGGGCCAGTTGGTAGGCCAGCAAGCGGCGGTGGGCGGTGCGCGCCATGGCGAAGTGCAGTGGCGGGCTCCTTAGCGCTGGATGAACACCTGGGTCCACCAGGGGCCGGTCGCGGCCGCATTGGCCGGGCTCGCTCCCTCGAGGAAGCCGACACCCATGTGGGTCCACGTGGCGTCGAGCAGGTTGTCGTTGTGGAGCGGCGAGGCGATCCAGCCGTCCATGACCTGCTGCGCGGTGAGGTGGCCGTGGGCCACGTTCTCGCCGGCGCTGACAAACGTCACGGCACCGGTGTTCAGGCGGTTGGCCAGGCAGATCGACGGGACCGTACAGGCGCCCGGACCAGCGTGGGTCAGGCGGCCTTCGGTGCGCTGGTAGGTGGTGTGCAACTGGGCGACGGCCGTGATCGGGGCCTCCCAGGCAACGACCGCGAGGCCGTTGGCCTGGCGGTAGACGTTGACGAGGCGAAACACCTCGCTGGCAAACGCCTGCTGGCGGGCGTCCATCCCGGTGCCCGTGATGTCCTGCAGCGCCGTGACCGGTGCGGGCGTGACACCGGGAGGTGTCGAGTTGCGGGTACTCGTCGAACCGCCGACACCCGTGGAGAGGGTGTTGTCGGAGTCGCCACCTCCACAGGCAGCCAAGGAACAGGACAAGACACAGGCAGCGAGCATGCTCAGGATTCGACGCATCGTGATTCAACCTCCACCAGACCCTCACGGTCCGCGCTGGGATTCTAGAGGCGCTCGCGATGGCATAGAAGGCACGACGCGTACCGTTTCTGGGACATTCCTGTACGCCACCCAACGAATGGGGCTTTCCGGGTGATCTCCGCGCGACGGAGCGACTCAGTCTGCGACAGGCTCCGTCGCATCCACGCGCGCGGCCCGGCGGGCGACATTGAGAACCAGCCCGATGCAGGCACACGCCATGAGGAGATTGCTGCCTCCTGTGCTGATGAAGGGAAGGCTGACGCCCTTCGTCGGAGCCGAGGCCGTGACGACCGCCACGTTGATCAGTGCCTGGAACACAACGATGAACGTGGCCCCTGCCGCAAGGTAGAGCGCGTGCGAGCCCAGGGCGCGACCGCACCAGGCAACGCGCCGGCCATACCAGGCGATCACCATGTAGGCGATTACGACCCCGGCACACCCAACGAAGCCAAGCTCCTCACCGATCACGGCGAAGATGAAGTCGTTGTGCGCCTCGGCGAAGTAGCCGAGCTTCTGGGCGCCTTCGCCGAGACCCTTCCCCAGCGCGCCGCCCGAACCAATCGCCACCAGGGCCTCGTGCACCTGGGTGCCCTCGTCGGCTCCGTGCGTATAGAGGTTGAAGCGGTTGCGCACGTGCGGGAAGCGCGTGTAGGCGAAGAACACCACGGCGGGAATGACGGTCAGTGCGAAGGGGAGCACGCGCGTCGGGCGCACGCCCGCCAGCCCCAGGAGGACCACCGCCTGGGCGACGATGAAGAGGGACGTACCAAGGTCCGGCTCGACGAGCACCAACACGACGGCGATGGCGATCGGCGCCAGCAAGGGCAGCAGGCGCGGGCGCAGCCCCTGGGCCTGCTCGCCATCGCGCTTCGCGAGGCGGTCGGCGAGGTAGAGCAGCACCGCAAGCTTCAGGAACTCGCTGGCCTGGATCGACAGGCCGCCGATGTAGAGCCAGCGGCGGCTGCCCTTGACGGCGGGACTCAGGACGAGCGTGAGTGCGAGGAGCACGATGGCAACGGCGAGGGACGGCGCCGCGGCCTTCCGCAGCCAGGCGAGGGGCACGCTCGCCGCAATCCCCAGTGCGAGCCCCCCCAGGGCAACCCAGCGCAGCTGGCGCAGCAGCATGGCGGCATGCGGCGACCCGTCGACGGCGCCGAGCGCGGAGCTCGTCGAGTAGATCATCACGAGGCCGAGCGCGATCAAGCCCGACACCGCGCCAAGGACCATGCGGCCTGCATGCCGTACGTCCGCAGGGGCGTTCATCGGCTGGAGCACGGCCGCACGCATCAGCGGACCTTCAACAGCGCGAGCGCCGTCAGGACGCAGATCACGGACACGATCCAAAAGCGGATCACGACCTTGCTCTCGTGCAGCCCCCCCATCTCGTAGTGGTGGTGGAACGGCGCACAGCGGAACCAGCGCTTGCCCGTGGCATCGGCGGCTCCTGCCTTGATGGCGGCGCGGCGCGTCGACTTGAAGTAGGCGCGCTGCCAGATCACCGAGAGCACCTCGGCGACGAAGAGCCCACCCGCCACGAACAGGGTGATCTCGTGGCGCAGCGCGACGGCGAGGACGCCGAGGATCCCGCCGATCGAGAGTGACCCCGTGTCCCCCATGAAGACCTGCGCGGGGTAGCTGTTGAACCACAGAAAGCCCAGCGAGCCCCCCACGAGCGACGCGGCGATGATGGCCAACTCACCGCCTTCTGGAACATGGAACAGATAGAGTTCGCTCGAGAAGTCCACGCGCCCGACGACGTACGCGATCAGCGCAAACGCGATGGCAACGATCGCGGTCGTCCCGATCGCGAGGCCGTCCATGCCGTCCGTGAGGTTCACGGCATTGCTGGCGCCGACGATCACGAGGATCCCAAGGGGGATGAAGAGCAAGCCGAGGTCGAGGCAGAACCCCTTCACGACGGGCACCTGAAGATCGTGCCGGTGGTGATCCGTGCCATCCGGCCAGGGGGCGGGCAAGTGGATCACCCGCCCGACCGTAGGCGCATGGAAGACCGCTTCGGGGACGGAGGGATCGCAGATGTCACCGCCAGCCGCCACGCTCAGGACGGCCGCCATGCCCGCGAACTCCCGATCGATGCCATTGCGAACGGCGATCTGCTGCGCCCGCCGGGTGCTGCCGAGGTAGCGATCCGCGAGGGAGTTCCACGACTCGCCTTCGACGACCTTGTGCCGCTTGACCCACTGCAGGGCGTAGGGGCTCTCCTTCAGGTGCGGCGCGCGCAGCCACGGCAGCCCGTCCTGGGCGTTGCCGAGTCCGTACAGCGTTCCGATGGCCAGCAAGGCGATCAGCAGCTGCCCGCCAAGCTTCTGCCGCTCGGAGATGCCACGGCTCTCGGTGTCGGTGAGCTTCTTCCAGTCATCGATGGCCCCGAGAGCCCCGAACGCGAGAAAGCTGAGCAGGACGACCCAGGTGTAGGGATTGTCGAGCCGCGCGAACAGGAACCCCGACAGCGCGACGCCGACGAGGAGGATGACGCCGCCCATGGTTGGCACGTCCTTCTTCTCGTCGCGACGGCTGTCGACTTCGTCGCTACCTGTCTTGGTGTAGCCCGCGATCTTGCGCCGCCGGAGCGAGGCGACGATCCCCGGACCCACCCATGTCGCGACAGCGAAGGCGAAGATCGCCGCAAAGGTCGCGCGGAAGGTGATGTAGTGAATCAGCCGGACGCCGGAGAAGCTGTCCTCGAAGAACGTAAACAGGTGATAGAGCAACGGAGCTCCTCGACACGCACCCCGCCAGGCGGAAGCGGATCCTGCCAGGAAGGACTACGGACGACGGCGATCGACGCGCTGGGCGGGAGTGCGCGCGTTGGGATCCAAGCTCCCGGCCCGTTCCCGGATCTGCGCAGCGAGGTTCTCGAGGCGCATGCTCCGCGAGGCCTTGAAGAGCCACGCATCGCCGGGCATGGGATCGAACGCCGGGTCGAGCATGGCATCGTCGATCGTCTCGTGCCAGCGCACGTGCTCGGCGCGCAAGCCGAAGCACAAGGCCTCCTGGGCCATGGCCTCCGCGTTCGGACCGATCGCCCAGAGGAGATCGATGCCCTCGCCCGCGACCTTGCGCCCAAGGGAGCGGTGGTAGCGCTCGGTCTGCTCGCCCAGTTCGAGCATCTCCCCCAGCACGGCCACGCGACGACCCGGGCAGCGGCGCAGCGCCAGCTCGCAGATCGCAGCATCCATGCTGCGGGGGTTGGCGTTGTACGCATCGTTGATGAGTGTGACGGGGCCGACACGCTCCTTCGTCATGCGCATCGCCGCGGGCCGGAACCGCGCGAGGGCCTGCTTGATCTCGTTGGGGTCGCGGCCAAGCCACAACCCGGCAGCGATCGCGGCAAGCGCGTTCGAGACGTTGTGCTTGCCGAGCGTGCGCAGCTCGAACGCCATGCGTCCGTAGAGATCGAACGCGATGCCATCCTCCGTGTGACGGGACTCGAGGCCGAACACATCGGCGTCTTCCCACAGGCCGAACGTGACGACATGGCAGTCGAGCTCGTCCATGATCTCGCGGCAGTAGTAGTTGTCGGCATTGACGATGGCCGCCCCACCGGCGGGCAGCGCCTCGAGCAGCGCGGCCTTCTCGCGCATCACGCCGTGCATCGTTCCGAGCCCGGCGAGGTGTGCCTCCTCGACGTTCGTGAGGATGCCGATCGTGGGCCGCGCGATGTTCGCCAGGTAGGCGATCTCACCCGGTGCGTTCGTACCGATCTCGACAATGGCGGCGCGGGTCGAGCTGTCCATCTCGAGCAACGTGAGCGGGACGCCGATCTCGTTGTTGTACGAGGCCTGACTCGCCACGAGATCGTCGCCGAGAACAAGCCGGCACATCTCCTTGACGGTGGTCTTGCCGCACGACCCCGTGATGCCGATCACCGGAACGTCGAATCGACTGCGATGCCAGCGCGCCAGGTCGCCGAGCGCCTTCACCGTGTCCTTCACGATGATCCCCTTCGAGGGGACGCGTGAAGCGGCGGTGTCCGCCGAGACGAGCGTGAACGACGCACCCCGGGTGAACGCCTCCTGCATGAAGGCGTGCCCGTCGAAGTTCAAGCCGCGGATCGGGACGAACAAGGAGTTCGCGGGAACGTGGCGGCTGTCGGTGGTCACCGCCTCGATGAGGGGGTCACCCTGCACCGGGCCTGCGGGCTCGCCACCCGTCGCTCGAAGTACGTCGCTGTATCGGATCGGTTCCATAGTCGTCTTCCTCACTATGCCTGGGAGGCACCCCAGGCCGCAGGCCCCTCGGACGAGCCCGTGGCGCGGCAAGCCAGCGCCCGGCGCAGCTCGGCTGCGTCGTCGAAGGGGACCTTTTCGGTTCCAAGAATCTGGTAGGTCTCGTGGCCCTTGCCGGCCACGAGGATGGTTGCGCCGGACGGCGCGGTACGGACGGCCTGCGCTATGGCGGTGGCCCGATCGGACAGGACGGTCACTCGCGAGCGCTCCGCCTCGGAGAGCCCCGCCGTCATGTCCGCAAGGATCTGGGCCGGCGCCTCCGTGCGGGGGTTGTCGCTGGTGAAGATCGCGACGTCGGCCATCTCCGCGGCCACGCGCGCCATGCGGGGCCGCTTGCTGCGGTCGCGGTCGCCGCCGCAGCCGATGACGCAGGTAACCGGGACGGCGCCGACAGTGCGGAGGAAGACGAGGACCTGGCGCAGCGCGTCCTCGGTATGGGCGTAGTCGACAAACGCCTGGAGGTCACCGGCGTCCGCGACCCGCTCGAGGCGCCCCGGCACGAGTTCGACCCCGGCGGCGCCCTCGGCGGCCTCCATCGGGTCGATCCCCAGGCCCGCGCACACGCCCAATGCCGCGAGCAGATTGAAGACGTTGTGCATGCCGACCATCGGCGTCTCGATGTCGCGCTGCCCTTCACCGGCCACCGTGAGGCGGAAGCGCGTTCCGTCGGGCGAAAGCACGACGTCCTCGGCGCGGAGATCGGCTTCGGCGGACACGCCGTAGGTAAGCACCGAGCCCTGGACCCGCGCCGCCAGCTTCGACCACGCAGCATCCTCGCGATTCAGCACCGCCATCGCGCTCGGCTGAAGGCCGGAGAAGAGTCGTGCCTTCGCTTCGAAGTAAGCCTGCGGGTCCCCGTGGTAGTCGAGGTGATCGGAGGCCAGATTGGTGAAGGCTGCCACCGCGAACTCACAGCCCTTGGTGCGCTCCTGATCGAGCGCATGACTGCTGACCTCGAGGATGGCCGAGCGGCAGCCGTTGTCGCGCGCTGCCGCGAGCAGACGGCGCAGGGCGAGCGGGCCGGGGGTGGTGTTCAGCGAGGCTTCCGCCGTCGCGCCACCCAGGTCGTACTCGATGGTTCCGAGCAGCGCGGGCGCACGGCCGCACGCACGCAGCGCGGCCGCCGCGAGGTAGCTCGTCGTGGTCTTCCCCTTGGTTCCGGTGATCCCGATGAGGTCCAGGTCGTCCTGCGGACGGCCGTACCAGGCATCGGCCACGACCCGCAGGGCAGCGGAGGCATCCGGCACGACAAGCGCGGGGGCCCCGTCCTCAGGTGCCGACTCACAGACGACAATCGCAGCTCCGCGCGCAAGGGCGTCACCGATGAAGCGTGCACCGTCCGCGGTGGAGCCGCGCCGTGCGAAGAACACCTGCCCCTCCTCGACCGCGCGGGAGTCGTCGGCGAGCCCGGTCACCGGCAGCGGATGGCCTGGGTCCTGCGGCAGGCCAAGCAAGGCACGCAGATCAGCGGTGGTCTGGGGACGGGTGGCCATTGCCATCATCGCCCCCCCCCTTCGGTCGACGCGAGGACGGCGGGCACCTCGGAGGCCGCGGTCACGCGCCAGTAGCTCAGCACGCGCTCGAGAACGCGGCGCACGTGCGGCCCGGCGATCTTGCCGCCCGAGGCACCGCGGTACGCGTCGACCTGCGCGAGGATGAGGACCACCACCTGGGGGTCGTCGGCCGGCGCGTAGGCACTGACGCTGCAGTTCTCGAAGGTCACGGGCACGCCATCCAGGGTGCCCTTCTGCTCGGCGGTGGCCGTCTTGGCTGCGACGGAAAACGCCGTGCCGGCGAACACGCGCGACGCCGTGCCGTGGGTGGTGCACTCGAGCAAGCCTGCGCGGACCACCGGGAGATCCTCCAGCCGACAGACGCGCGTACCGCCGGCGGCGGGGCGCCCATCCGCCAGCGTGAACCGCGGCTGCGGGATGCGGGCGTCGTCGCGCGCAAAGGCGGCGAACGCCGTCGCCATCTGCAGCGGCGTGACGCGGATACCCTGACCGTAGGCGGCGCGGTGTGCGCGCCACCAAGGCCAGGTGGCCTCGCGCGGTCCGCCGCGCTTCTCGTAGGGCAGCCCAGAGAGCGTTCCACCGGCCCGGTCCGGGAACAGGCGCTCGAAAAGCCCACGCATGCGATCCGTGCCGAGGCGGTCGGCCAGTTCGGCAGCACCCGTGTTCGAGCTGTGGCCGATCAGGCGACGCACGGTGCCGGGCCCGATCTCGTGCGAGTCACGGATCGGACTGCGCTCGCTTTGAAACAGCATCGAGGGCGGCATCGCCAGGATCTCGTCTTCGGCAACCACCCCCTGGCCGAGGGCCCACGCGACGGTGAACGGCTTGAAGAAGCT